>DPVW01000137.1 GCA_003529325.1 Candidatus Latescibacterota bacterium
TTGATTTTAGCCATGAGTGATACCTCCGTTGTGGGTTTAAATGGCAGAAGGACCTACGCAAGATGTGTGCCAGTTGTGCTCGATGCTTTTTAATTATTGTTTTTTAAGGGCTTATAAGAAGAGGGTGCGTCGGGGCTATGGCGAATTTCGATATTTAATTTTCTATAAATGAGAAAAATTATAACAAAGCCCTATTATTTTCTATATAAGTAGTTGATAATTATATGTTTAATTTTATATTGTCAATATGGCAATCTTGTCGCGTATTCTCATATTGAGAATCGGGCATTTGAATTGCTCACATTGTTATGTTTTCTGCTTGCTGTATAGCCATCGCTACTTACTCACATACCGCTCGTTCATATGGCGCATTAGCTGCGCCATCTCGTATTCGCTTGCTTCCAGACAATTGTCCACAATTCGTTCGACCAATTCCCGAATCTCTTCGTCGTCTTCTGGCGGCCAGGCTTCGACTTCTTCTAAGTTGTGGCATTGTGTGCAGAGGAATTCGAATAGCTCTTTGGCTTCTTGCGGATCGGCACCACTTTCCTCACTCAGGGCATCGAGTACGGCAAGACGAGCTTGGTCGGTGGCTTGCTGTTGTTGGCGCTCTAACTGGGCCGTTTTCTGCAAGGTCGGGGATATGGCGATTAAATCGGCGGTGACTCTCCATTGGTCGTCATCTTCGATCGGGGCGACAAAAGCCGAGCGATTGGCCATGCGCTCGACGGTGGAGCACCAATTGGCCGGTGTGCGCGGTGAGTTGGTCGCGATGTTGGGGGACCGCTTTACACGGGACCAGTAAGTAAGTCATCGAGAAACTGGGTGCTGGCGACCCCAAGGAATGAGCTCGATTCGCCGCATTGATGCTCAGCGTCAACGCCTTGATCGGTTCGTTGATTAAGCGCACACCCTTCCGCAAGCAAGACCGAGTGCTGAAGATCAATCTCATTGTCGAAAAGTTTTTCCGTTCGACCAAGAATGTGGAGGAAGCCCGGGGGAAGCCCAGAATTTTTTGCGGACCCGCTTGCAGAAACTCTATCCGGATATCACCGACGAAGAAGCCGCCGAGATTCAGGAGCATGGCGGTGAAGAAGTCGAGAGTCAAGGTGGTGATGAACAGCTGAGTGAAGATGAGGTCGATATGGGGGTGCAGATCGGGCGGGTTGGGATGCGGATTGGTGGCGGGATGAAGTTAGTGCCCTACAAGGTTATGCCCGATCCAGGAGAGCCCGACAAGTGGGTACTCGTTAAGAGGGATCACGAAACAGGTGAACTGATGCCGGTTATGCGCCGGGGTAATAAGCGTTTTGTCGAGAAAAATCGCGAAGGTATCTGGGAAGTGGTGGGTGGGTAATAGCATCATGGAAATATTGAGCTCATTGCCAGGTGGGGGTGTGGCTTGGTGTTCCATTGGATATTATAGCCGAAGCAAGTTCGTATTGGTTGCGCGACGGAAAGAGCTATTGGCGGAATCAATGGCTGAAGTATAAACTTGGGGTGGGCTGACGCCGATGCTTGTAGGATGTGTCCGGGATTCCACGGAAACGCTTTGGGCAGATGTCCTCCGGGTCCGCGGCAAGTAAGTTGCCCGCGCGATAGTCCAAGCTATTGCCGCCGGCAAACGCAAAAGCGTTCCCGATCTATTCGCGCACCAGGCGATCAAGTTCCGCCGCCATTTTCCGCGGCTAGCACGGTTGGTCTTTCAAAGAGTGTTCCGCAGGTTCTAGTCGTCGAGGTTTATTGCGCGGTGTAGCCACCGTCGACTACCAATGTTGATCCCGTAGTAAATCCAGAGAAATCAGAGGCGAAGTAGAGTACGGCGGTGGCGAGTTCGGCCGGATCGCCCCAGCGGTCCATCGGGACTTTGGCGATCATTTCCTTGGCCTTCGACGGATCCTTGAGCAAGATCGCGTTGAGTGGGGTGGCAAAAGGGCCGGGGCAGATCGCGTTGACGGTGATGCCATGCGGCGCCCATTCGAGGGCCAGGGTCTTGGTCAGTTGGACGATGCCGCCCTTGCTCGAGGCGTAGGGCGTTCGGTCCGGGATCGAGATCGACGACAGCGTCGAACCGAGGTTGATGACGCGCCCATAACTCCGGGGTAACATGTGTCGCCCGGCAGCTCGGCAGTAGTAGAAGGGGCCACTCAGGTTGATCCCAAGGACGGTTTCCCAGGTCTCGTCGTCCATGTCGACGATGGGGGCGCGCAGGTTGACGCCGGCGTTGTTGACGAGGATGTCGATGCGACCGAAGCGGTCGATGGTGCCGGCAACGATCTCTTTGATCCGGGCGCGGTCCCTGACGTCCCCTGCCTCGGCGTGGGCGCCCTCTCCTGCGGCAGCACACGCCGCTTCGAGTTTGGCCACGTCGCGTCCCATGGCCACAACCTGTGCCCCTTCTGCGACACAGGTGGCGACGATGGCTGCTCCTGCACCGGAGCCACCGCCGGTGACGATGACGATCTGATCCTGCAGCTTCATTCCACCACTTCCTCTCCAAAGATCTGCGTTCGGTTCATGATGCGCCGCTGTTCGTCGGGGAATGCCAGGCGTCGGTGCATGGTGGGACGATTGTCCCAGATGACGAGATCGTCGACCTGCCACTCGTGGGTGAAGATGAACTGCGGCTGATCCATGTGTTCATACAACTCGTTCAGCAGGGCATCCCCGTCCTGACGTCCCATGCCATCAATGTGGCTCGTCAGATGAGGATTCACATAGAGAGACAATCGGCCCGTCTGCGGATGTTGGCGCACCACAGGATGCAATGTCGGCTCCGGTAGGTTCTGCTCATCAACATAGTGCCGGTGTACAGCACGCAACGTGCGCAGGTAGGCCTGTTGCTGCGCCGGCAGGGCGTCGTAGGCAGCGCGACAGTCGCACCACTGTGTCTGACCCCCTTGTGTGGGAATCTCTATGGCATAGAGCAGGGAGATCGTGCCCGGTTTTGGCAGGTAGGACAGATCGGAATGAAAGTCGATCAAGTCGCTGCCGAGGGCGCCGATGGGTTCGCCATTCTCCTTGACGTTGGAGATGATGAAAATCTCCTTGACCCGACGTTCGCGTTGTTTGCGCACGTGTTCAACGGGCTCGCCAAAGCAGCGTGTGAAACGGACCTGATCGTCGTCCGTGAGCCGCTGTGCACGAAACACGAGCACACAATGGTCGAGCAAGGCCTGCTGCACGTCAGCAACCTGCCCGGCAGTCAACGGCTGCGACAGGTCGCAGCCTCCGACCTCAGCGCCCAAAGAAGCGTCGGCAGGAACGACCTGGATCGTATCCTGAATCACGGCGTCAGGCCTGTACGTTGCACGTGTCAAAGGAGGCGCGCATCGATTCGATGGCATCTGCCTTGGGTGAGTATTCGTGGCCTACAAAGCCGCAGTAGCCGCAGCGAGCGATGGCGCGCATGACGGGCGGATAGAAGATCTCCTGTTCCTCATCGAGATCCTTGCGACCCGGATTGCCCGCCGTGTGATAGTGAGCGATCCACTGGTGATGCTCTTCGATCGTGCGGATCAGGTCGCCCTCCATGATCTGCATGTGGTAGATATCGTAGAGCAGCTTCACCCGCGGTGAGTCGACGGCTTTGCACAACTCGACACCCCATGGCGTGCGATCGCACTGATAGTCCGGGTGATTGACCTTGCTGTTGAGCAACTCCATACACAGGTTGATGCCTTGCTGCTCGGCATACCCCTTCACGCGCAGCAAACCCTCGACACAATTGTCGAGTCCCTCCTCTTCCGACCTGCCCTCCCGATTGCCGGAGAAGGTGATCAGCGATGGGATGCCATGGTCCACGGCGAGGTCGATGTTCTGCCGTAGTTCCGCCTCGATACGGTCGTGGTTCTTCCTATTGTTGAGGCCATCGGGCAGGGAGGCGTGGCCCACGACGATGGCGATGTCCATGCCGGCGTCCCGTACCGCCTGCCAATGCTCTTGTGGTAACATCTCGATCGAGGCGTAACCGATCTCGGCGGCGGCGGCGATAATCTCTTCCGGGGACTTGCTGCGGGCAAAGGCGCCAAAGCAGAGGGACTGGCGGATGGCGGTCACGGTGTCCTTTCGGTGTCTGTGAGTCGTCCGACGACGGGGCAGAACACGGGATCGTCGTAGTGTGGTTGGCCGTCTGCGCCGCGGGTCAATTCGTCGTTGGGATGGGCGTAGAGAGTGCCGTCCGGTCGCTGGCGTTCGGTGTACTGATTGGATACTGGTTGCAGGTGCAGGGCGATGGAACGGCGCGGCTCTGCGGTGACATTCGGTGCACTGCCGTGGATCGTCTTGCAGTGGTGAAATGTGACCTGGCCACGCTTCATGACGGCTGGTGACTTGACCACCGGGGCACCCCCCGTCTGGAATTGCTTCTCGAGGCCGTCGAGATCGCTGGAGAAGAAGTTGAGATGATCATTCTCCGGCCAGTGATTAGAGCCATCGACGAAGCTGATGGTACCGATCTTTTCGTCCATGTCGGTGAAGGCTACCCAGGCGGTGAGCATCTGCGCGGAGGAACAGGTGCGCCAGTAGCCGAAATCCGTATGCCAACCTACCGCTTGCGGCGCCTCGGGCGGGGAGGGTGGTTTGTAGAGCAGCTGATCGTGCCACAAACGCACGTCCTCGCCGGCAAGCAGGGCCCCCGTTAAGCCCAATGCCGGTTTGCGCAGCAGTGCATCGAGCTCGGGCACGATGGGTGTCGTGTAGTCGTTCTTGCGCAGCTTGTCGGCTCCCGTGCCCTGATACCAGGCTAGACGGTAGCTGCGTCCATTGGGGAGGTCGATCTGCTGCTCGTCGAGACCGGCGTAGTAGCGCTCGCTGGCGTCGATGGCGCGATCCAACTCCTCGTCATCGAATAGAGGCGGCGAGACGTACCAGCCCAGTTCATGATATCTGGCGACAGCGTCTGCGTCTGGCAACAACTGCGGGTCGATGTCATTCATGGCCAACAAGCAACGGGGGCGCAGTGGCTGGTGTCAATCGTGGGCTGCCGCCAGGTATTCGAGCTGAAAGCGGGCGACCTCGTCGTTGGGGTTGAAGGCGAGAATTACCTGGTAGCGATCGATCGCTGTCGCACTGTCGCCTTTGACGCGAGCGAGGCTGGCGAGACTGTGCAGCAGGTCCGGGCGGTTACCGAAGTGGTCGAGCATGGCCTGCAGGCGCAACTCGACGTCATCGAACCAGTCCGGATAGGCGGGCCCAGGCGCTGAGTGGCGGATGGCGCGACCGAGTATGCGTGCGCCGACACCGACGAGACCGAGGATGCCGCCACCCGTAGGTCCCCGACCCAGAGTGAGGTCGGGCCTGACCTTCGCCAGACCACGGGCGGTGGCCTCCATGAAGGCGGCAGCAGCCTCTTCGTGACGTCCCAACTCCAACAGCAGGACCCCACGATTGTAGTGCACGGCGTGGTTGTCGCCGTCCGTCGTCGTCAACTCGTCGTAGGCTGCCAGTTCCCCGATTTGGTCCCGGGCCTGGTCGCAGTCCTGCGCCTGGCGCTGCACTTGTCGAACCGATGCCTGGCCGGTACCGGTGACTTGTGTCGCCTCCGCCATGCGATCGTGCGGCACGAGCAGAACGATTTTTTTGTCTTCGGGGGGAGTGAACAGCGCCGGGCGGACGATGTGCGGCACACCGGCGGCGGTGAGTCGATCGGACAGCGCCAAAATGCTGTCGGCCTCTTCGTCGTCGGTGAATGTTTTCCAGTCATCGAGGTGGTGATCCTGCCCAGCCTCGTCGAGCCAGGATTCCAGGCTCACGAACCGTTGCAGGACCCGACGGGCTGTGGCGGTACTCTCGATCAGGTAGGAGCGGCCATAACGCTCCTCTGCGTAGTGGTGCAGCACCCACCCCCAGCCTTCACGCTGCAGCACGAGGGTTTCACCGAGACAGTGCGTGAAGCTGGCGATGGCGCGACGGGGCACCTTGTCGTCAACCAGTGCTAGGGCGTCATCAATGCCGATTTCACCTTCATTGGCGGAACCGGCGCGCACCTTGACACGGTCGATCCAGGCGGCCACTGTCGTGCCTCGCTGGGCCAACTCTCTCTGCGCCTCAAGGCGAAATGTCTCGGAATTGTCGGTACTTTCAAGGGTGAGACTACGCACGAGATCGGCCTCGCTCATGCCCTCGCACCGTTCTCGCAGGAGCTGAAGGTCTTCCATCGTTATTGTAGCGGCAGTCGGCGTCTTGGCCGATCGACCATCTCGACCCGGCCACGACGCAGGAGTCCGACCACAGCGCTCACCACCCACCAGACGAGGACGGCCACCGCCGCCAGGACGTAGGGCAAGGCCCTGGACTGTAACAGTCCTTCCGCCTGTTCAAGAATCGTATCGAGTGTAATCATGTGACCTGACTCTGAGTATAGCAGAGGGGATTCGACCCAACCACCCCAAATGGGCGATGGCCGGGCAGGTCCTTTGGGTTATTTTCTTCTGCGTTGCACTCTCTTCAACAAACGAAACGTGAGGTCAGTTACAGTGACGAAGATCCTCTATGGCATGACCAGCCTCGTGCTGTGCTTTGTTATGACCACCTCGGCAGCCGAGACGGAGGGCGTCGCCGCAGATGGCGCCAAGCTCTATCAAACGAACTGCGCCCAATGCCATGGTGCTGAATTGCAGGGCGGCAACGCGCAGAGTCTGGTGGATGGCGTCTGGCAGTTTGGTGCAGGGAAGTGGGGGATGGCCAGCACCATTCAACAGGGTATCACCCATCTCGGCATGCCGGCGTTTGGCCTGTCCCTGGCCAACGGAGAGCTTGACGCTATCATCGATTTTTTGTTGGAGCAAGAGAAGGCGTACGATCCGCAGCCACGACCCTTGCCGCAGACGATCCAGTCGCAGGAGTACGACATCGCTGTCGAACTCGTCGCCAGTGAGTTGGAGATTCCCTGGGCGATCGACTTCCTCGATGAACACACGGCGCTGATCACCGAACGTCCCGGTAGGCTGCGTGTGCTGCGTGACGGGGTGCTGATGGCGACGCCTGTAGCGGACACGCCCGAGGTCGTCCACGAGGGGCAAGGGGGGCTGATGGATGTCGCCGTCGATCCGGAGTTCGGTGACAATGGCTGGATCTATCTGGCTTACAGCCATGCCCTCGAGAGCAAGCGTGACGGGGACGATCGTCTGGCGACGATGACGCGTATTGTGCGGGGACACATCGACGGCAACATCTGGACTGACGAGCAGGTGCTGTTCGAGGCGCCCCACGAGACCTACATCACCACCCGACATCACTACGGATCACGCATCGTCTTCGATGCAGCTGGCGATCTCTACTTCTCTATCGGCGACCGGGGCCGGCGCCCGATGGCGCAGGACGTGTCAAAGCCGAATGGCAAAGTGCACCGAATCCATCGTGATGGCACGATCCCGCAGGACAACCCATTCGTCAGCCACCCGCCCAATGCGCTGCCGAGTATCTTCAGTTATGGCCACCGCAATCCGCAGGGGCTGGCCATCCATCCTGAGACCGACATCCTGTGGGACACCGAACATGGGCCGATGGGTGGGGATGAAGTGAATGCGATCCGTGCGGGCAGAAATTATGGTTGGCCGGAGATCTCCTACGGGCGCAATTACAACGGCAGTATTCTGACTCGGTTCGAGGCCAAACCGGGCATGGAACAGCCGACGTATTTCTATCGACCGTCACCCGGTCTGTGTGGTCTCGACATCTACCACGGTGACGAGTTTCCCAAATGGAGAGGCCATCTGTTCGTCGGTGCATTGAAGTACGAATCGGTGGAACTGCTCACCGTCGCCGAGGATCGAGTATTGCACGCCGAGACGATCGTGAAGAACCTCGGGCGTGTACGGGATGTCGCCGTCGGTCCGGAGGGTGCGGTCTACGTCGTGCTCAACGGTCCGGATCGCATCATCCGACTCACGGCGATCGTCGACCGCATCGAAGCCACGCAGTAGGCCACTGTCGGCGGGGCCGCTAAAAGAGGCTACGTCCAGGCACCTTGACCCGAGTGCGTAAGAGCGTTGTCGACGATGTGATAAACAGCTCGCCCAGGTCATCGCCACCCCAGGTGAAGTTTGCCGCGCCACCCGGTATCTGGATCACGCCGAGGCTCGTTGCATCTGGTGCGAAGACGTGGATGCCCCCGGGGCCGGTACAATACAGGTTGCCCTCGCTGTCGATCTTCATGCCGTCCGGCCCACCGGGGCCCTCGCCTGTCGGCTTCGCCCAGACCCGACTGTTTGATAAGGAGCCGTCTGGCAGCACATCGAATACGCGGATGTGGCGTTCGAGCGTGTCGTTGACGAAAAGTTGGGACTCGTCAAGCGACAGCGTCAGTCCATTCGGCTGCGTGAAGTCATCGGCCAGAAGTGTCAGCTCGCCGCTGTCACCATCGATGCGATACACGCCCTGGAAGGACAACTGCTGGTCGCGCAGGAGACCGAATTTTTCCGTGCGGCCATAGGTGGGATCGCTGAAGTAGATGGCGCCGTCGTTGCTGACAACGATATCGTTCGGACTGTTCAACTGATTGCCATCGTAGTGTGAGGCCAGGACCGTGATGGAACCATCCTTCTCGGTACGGGTCACCGTACTGGAAGCGTGCTGACAACTTACGAGTCGTCCCTGTCGGTCGTAGAAGTTTCCGTTGGTTTTGTTGGAGGGTTGGCGGAAGGTCGTGATCTGTCCGTCCGGCGTCCATTTGCGCATGATGTCACCGGGAATATCGGAGAAGACGAGGTGTTTCTCGACCTCGTGCCACATGGGACCTTCGGTGAAGATGAAATCGGTACCCAATGATTCCAACGTCGCGTCGTCGCCGACGACCTGACGAAATCGCTCATCTCGAATCTCTACGCTCATTGCTCCTCAGTCTCGATAGTCCAAAGGTGGTTTGCGGTCGCCGAGTAGCGGTCTGTAGACGAAATCTGCACCGCGCTGATGCTCCAGTTCCTGCCACGCCGCGGCAAGGGTTGCAGGATCCTGAAACAGGGCGACTGCCGTGCGTGCCAATGTCTTGTCGGCAACGATCATGCCTTTCACGCCAATCGTAGTGCCACCGCCAGCGCCAGCTTGCCAGCTGTGTGCCGCCGTGCCCGGCACCTCCCAGCTCACATCTCCCACGTCGGTGGATCCCTTGCCATGACTCACACGTCACGGTTGTACTTCGGCAGCGGCGCCGAGTCCGACATCGATGTCGCCGAAGGTGGTGCGCAGAGAGTCGGCGAAGGCTCGCTCCGCCGCTGAGTAGAGCACACCGCCAACGGCCTGCAGACTGTTGTCCATGACGTGTGACAGAGTCTCGTTGGGCAGGACATTGAAGTTGCCGTGAATGACTTCGTGTTCGACCCGTGTTCCGGTGCCGAGGGCGGCACCCTCGGAGGTGGCTACAACACGCTCCCAGAGGCCCTCCAATAAGGTCATATCCGGTGCTGTACGTAGTAGTAGACCTCGGCGAATTCGGGCACGATGTTCGGTGCTGCGCCGCCGCGGGTGATGACATAGTGGATGCGTGTCTCCGGTGGCACGTGCTCGCGCATCAGGTTGACCATGTGGTGTCACGCAGGTGCTGCTGCAGTAGCGCCGATGAGCGTTCCTCTTTGTAACCCAACTCGGCCCAGTCCCAGATCTGCAGTGCTACCTGCGCCCAGGTGTCGCTGCGAGCGTCGATGAAATCGTCGGTGTCGCCTGTGGGTTCCGCCGTGATTGGGGATGTGCAGGTCAGGGCGATGAGACAGCAGAGGGCAAAGGTTGAGCGGCTCACGTGCTGCCTCCAATCGATGGGAAGAGCAACGCGCCCTGCAACTCCGTTCGGGCCCGATACAATCGGGCGCCGGCGGTGACATAGAGGGTTCTCAAATCGGCATCTCCCCACGTGCAATTGGTCGGTGGGTGTGGTATGGGATGTGTTGCCAGCACACGGCCGGTGGGGGTGAAGACATTGATCATCGGTCCGGGACCGCTCTGCTCCCAGCCCGAGGTGGCGACGATGTTGCCATCGATGTCGAGACACATGCCGTCGATGCCACGATGGGGAAAGAAGTTGTGGGGCGTTTCGTGGGGGCCACTGACATTGCCGTCTTCGTCGAGAGGGTAGGCTCGCAGTTCCCGCGGGTCGTTACCATAGGCGGACTCGGCGACATAGAGAGTACCAGCGTCGGCTGAGACGAGCAGACCGTTCGGCTTCTTTGTGTCGAAGGTGACGCGTGTGATCGTCCAATCGTTGCCGTCCGGGTCGAGACGGTAGACGGACTGATGATCGAGTTCCATGTCGTCGACACGCTCGCCGTAACGTGGATCGGTGAAGAAGATGCGCCCCTTGTGGTCGAAGGCGAGGTCATTGGGGCTGTTGAGGCGTTTGCCCTCGAAGTGACTGGCCAGCACCTGGCGTGATCCATCCGCATTGTAGCGGGCAATGCAGCGACCATCGCCACCCCCTTCGCAGGCGTGGAGCACACCAACACGATCGAAAATCATGCCGTTGCCCTGGTTCGTACCCGTCCGATACTCCTGGGTCTTCCCCGTCTCCGGGTCGTAGCGCAGCAGGCGGTTGTTGGGGATATCGGAGAAGATCAGGCCGCTGCCGTCCCACGCCGGCCCTTCGGTAAAATCATATGGACCTGCCACCTGTTCGAAGTCCCAGTCGGTCACTATACAGCTCATTTTCCTGTTATTGTCTGCACGATGTTGTAGCTGCGTCGGATGGCATCGGCTGGATCGGGCAGGTCACTTTTCATTTCCAGACTCGTCGGGCCCGTGTACTCGACCTCGTCGAGGGCGGTGAACAGTTCAGCGAGAGAGTCGGTGGTCTGTACACCTTCCGTCAGGGCCAGGTGCAGGTCATCGAACCCGTCGTTGTCGTCGAGGTGGACGTACCCCAGACGCTCTCCTGCCGCCAGCAGTGCCGCCCGCGGGTCCTCCGCCGACATCTGCGCATGACCGATGTCGAAGAGGAGATAGAGATTCGGATGGGCGACGCGCTCGAGAAAGGCGAGGGTTGCAGCAACCGTCGGCATGGCGGTCCCCGGAAAGTGTTCGATACAAAGTCCCATGCCGAGACGGGCACCATGATCGGCGATGCGTGGCAACAGTTCGGCATACCGGTCGAGGGAGCTGTCATCGACCAGGGCTTCGGGTACGATGTATGCGCGCCGCGCACCCAGGTCGGCGGCGTGGGTCATACCCTCTTCGATGTGGACACGTGCGCCGGCGACAGCGCTGGCGTCTGCCGAATCGAGTGCTGCACCCTCGGGCAGTTCGTGCGAAGCGGCAAGGCAACAGACGTCGAGACCGAGGGCATCACGACGGGCCCTCGTTTCCAGCGAGCGCAGCCCACTTGGACGGATGTCGATGGAGCGCAAACCGATCCCGTGTAGATACTCGAGATTCTCCAATTCCGAGGCCAGCAGAGCCCAGGCACAACAGGAGAGGGGTCGATGAATCTCAGACATTTTGTTTCACCCTTCTGCCGCCACCCAGTGCCGGTACATCGGTTTCACATCATCAGGCAACGCCGCGTAGGCCTGCGGTGTCACTTCGGGTTGGGCGTAGTTTTTGCCATCCGTTTCGATGACCATGGCGGTATGCTCGGGTGATCCGGGGCGTGTCGGTTCGAGATTCAGCCACCATGGCGCGAAGCGTACGATGAGGGCGACACGATCGGCGTCGGAGCGATTTGGCGGCACGGCGTGCCACATGCGGCTGTCGTAGAGCAAGACACTGCCGGCGCTGCCGACGGCATGGAACTCGGTTGGATAGGGTGCATCACGATCGATACCACCCATATTGTCCGCCGAAGGATTGCCTTCATACCGGTGACTGCCCGGCACCAGCAGGGTGCCGCCATTTTCGGGGGTGAAATCCGTCAGCATCCAGATCGTGGCCAGGTGCAACAGGGCGTCGGGGTAGGGCACGGGGATGTGACTGGCATTTGTCTGATTATATGGCCAGTCGGCGTGCCAGTATCCACGGCCACAGCCAGGCTGGTTGATTACACAGTCGGTGCAGCTGATACGCACATGATCGCCGAAGAAGGCGTGGGACACATTCATGATGCGGCTTTCGGCCAGCCACGGGGCAAAGGCCTGGGTGTGGTTGACGATGCCACGTGATCCGGCGACACCCTCGACGCCGACGCGGTGGCCCTTGGCGCGGATGGCGGCCTGCTCGGCGGCGGACCGTTCGCGGATGCGCAATTGCGCATCGACGACGGCGGCGCGCACACCATCGACCCGATCCGAGGGGATCACTCCCTCGAGAATGGTGAAGCCATCCTGGTGAACGCGGCGTATGGCGTCCGTCGTTTGTTCGTCCATAAAATATTACAGTCCCCGCAAGTGTTGCAGCAGACGGCGCTGTTGCTCGAGGCCTGGCTCCGTCGAAGATCCAGAAAGTCCGTCAAAGTCTATAGCAAGACGCTGTAAGAGCACACCAAGGGCGACGAACATCTCGGTTTCGCCGTACGTTGTATCGCGCAGATGATGGATGAGTTTTACGGTACGGAAGCCATCGAACCAGCGGTGGAACTGCTCGAGAAGGGCCTGTCGTGAGGATGCCTGGGCGTGAATCCGATCCCAGGATTGCACGAAATCCTGCTGTTGCAGAAACGTCCCCAACTCGTGGTGAATGGTCTGCGCCGTCGTCAGTAGTTGCTCGCCATCTCGCTCCGGCTCGGACAGCGCCAGTTGCAGCCACTGCCGGATCACGTCATAGCTGTCGGGATGATAGAGTCGATACTCGCCCACTTCGCCAGCCAAAAATCGTTGCACCCAGCGCCCGGTGCCGAAGGGCGCTCGGTGGGATGGGCGGGCCGATGGTTGAACGATGGTGCCCGTGACTTGCTCTACCTTGCCGGTCTTGGCCAATTGCTGTAGAAAGTAGAAGTCCTCTCCCGCCAGGCGTCGATTCATGCCGGAAACCGAGGCATAGGCCAGTGCGGTACAGGCCATGGTCGAACCGATTGTGTGGTATCCGTAGGGAGAACCCGCCCAACACAGGTGCAGGGCGTGGTAACGGAGATAGAGTTCGTAGCAAAGGATGGCAGCCTGGTGTTGATCGTCGCCCTCAATTGGATGGGCATACGGCAGAACGCAGGCCCAACGTGCAGCGGGGGGTTCGAAGAAATCGTGCAGCACGGTGAGATATTGCGCATCTACTCGTGAATCGCCATCCAGACAGACGAGAGGGGCGCTGAGTCTGTCCTGCTCGGTGAGGATTCGCAGGCCCCAATCCAGACCGATCTTGCGTGCCATGCCGACGCCGTCCTTGGGCGACAACTCACACCCTGGTGAGGAGACATCGATCCAGGCGACGGGCAGGATATTCTGGTCCCACTCGGAGAGGGCGACCAGTGTCTGTTGATTGTCCGTGATGTCCTCGATGCGGGCGTGGGCGGGCGCCCGATTGTTGAGGACAATAACGACGAGTGTCTGCGCCCGACGCTCAGCTTCACACCTTGCCAGATCACGCAGGGTGTCGAGTATGCCGGGAAACTCAGCCAGGACAGGGATGACGACGACAGCCTTGCAGATGGTTGGCGTGGCTCCTTGCAGCGGCCAATCGCCAAAGGCGGTGCGTCGCTGCAGATAGCGTGTGACAGTTCGGTTCATGGTTGCTGATGATACGCAAGACTGCTCGACGCGTCGTCGCGGCCTGCTTGACCCAGGTACTAGCGATCCTCTCCATCCAAATATTCGGTTGCCTCAAATGAGGAGAAGGTGGAATCGTGCGTAGACAGTGGTGGAACAACGCTGCGCTGCCGTAGCCTACCCCGTCGATGTACACCATCACTTCAGCGGACTGGGTCAGGTGTTTCTGAGCGCCCACGATGTTCCGCTGTTGATATCTCGCGCTACGTCGACGAAAATCCAGGATGTTTTCCGTCTGGACTGCCCGATCATCAGGCGCAAGCGGTTGCCGAGTATGTGAGGAACGGGGCGCCTTGCTGGTAAACATCGACGCAGCACCAGCTTGCTTGGAATCGGCACTGCAGTTGGCTACCTTACAAGTGCAAGGCGTCTGGGCGCCCTCCAGCCCGCGGGAAGGGCACAGCCCACCCGGTGTGTACTGCACGGCCACTGGCTGGGTACAACCCATGACACCTTCTTTCTGCCTGTCGGGAGCGGGCCGCCGGGCGCCAACGAGAGGGGTGCGTCGGACGCGACGATCTTACCGTCGCACTGAAAGCGGCCTCCGAGCCGTTGAAGGACAAGATCCTGGGCATGAGCGCCGATGATCGCAAGGCATTGACCGAGTACATGGAGTGGCTGGGCCCGATGCGCCTGGTAGAGGTCGAGGTGGTGCAGGTGCGAATCCTGTCCAAGTTCGACGGCCCCGACGACGTCTACGTCTGATGCCCGAGACGTATGATCTGTTGCTGAGAGGTGCGCGTGTCCTCGACCCGTCCCAGGGCCTGGACGACACAGTCGATGTGGCGGTGCACAACGGGTGCATCGCTGCCGTCGGCAGGGACCTGCAGGGCGAGGCGCGACAACTCATCGACCTGGCTGGTCGTCTGCTTACCCCTGGCTGGATCGATATTCACTCTCACATCTATGCCGGTGCGACAACCTGGGGTGTGCACGCCGACGCCGTCTGCCTGGCAACAGGTGTAACTACAATCGTCGATGCGGGCAGCCCAGGCTGGGCGAATCTACCGGGGTTCATCGACTACGTCGCAACCGTATACCGCACCCGCGTGCTGACCTTTGTCCATGTGTCCGGCATCGGCCTCACCCACGGTCCCATCGGGGAGTGTGAGGACATTCGCTACGCCGATCCGGAGCGCACGGCGGCAGCGATCGAGTGCTGGCGTGATGTCTGCGTCGGCGTCAAGGTGCGCCAGGGGGGATTTCAGGTAGGTGACAATGGCGTGGAACCCCTGCGCCGCGCCCTGCAGGCCGGGCGATATACCAACACCCCCGTGATGGTCCATATCGCTATTGGTGTGCCCTTGGACGACGTCCTCTCCGAGATGAGGACGGGAGACATCGTCACCCACTGTTATCAAGGGTCAGGGGACGGAATCCTCGGCCTTGACGGCGATATCGAACCCGCAGCGCGACAGGCCCGAGCCCGAGGTGTTCTGTTCGACGTCGGCCACGGCGGAGGGTCTTTCCGCTTTGACGTCGCCCGCGGTGCGCTGGCCCGAGATTTCCCGTCGGACGTGATCAGTACCGACCTGCACGCACACAACATCGACGGTCCGGTGTTCAGCCTCGCCGAGACGGCGTCGAAGTTGCTCAATCTCGGCGTGTCCCTTGAAGAGGTCGTACATCAGTGCACGTCGGCGCCGGCAGCAGCGATCGGGCGCCCGGAACTGGGCACGTTGGCATTGGGTGCGGTCGCTGACATAGCGGCCTTCGATGTCCGCGAGGGCGGTCACTTCGAATTTCGCGACGTCGCCGGAGATGTCCTTGTCGGCGAACGTCGGATCGAGCCAACGCTGACGGTGCGGGCAGGCACCGTCTACCGGCCGGAAGAGCTGGCGGCAGAGCGTGAGGAGGCGGTGCAGCGGGCGCGGAGGATGCGCGCCTTCACCGGCCGTAACTTCGCCGCCCTCGGGTGGTCACCGCCGGATTTGTAGTGCTGCCTGCCGTTGCATCTGAGAGGTGTGGGCGCCTGTGCGTGATTGATCGCTCGATGGATGCATGCATGGACACCTGTGCTCGCCTCCGTAAGCGAGCGATTGGGTCAGCCCGTCGATGCCTGGCAGAGACTACCGGGCGGAGAGGACTGCGCCGCCTTCGGCAACGGTCAATCAGTACTCAAGCTGATGCCCCCGCCCCTGGCGGATTGTGCCGAACGCGACACGGAGCTGC
>DPVW01000355.1 GCA_003529325.1 Candidatus Latescibacterota bacterium
CGGTATCAGCGCAAGGCAGCGGATCTGCCAATGCGACGCTGGGGATCTCAACTTGGATCGGTGTATTTGGCGCTGTTGCTCGACGGCAAGAGCTTCGCCGCCGAACAGATCATCATCGCTCTGGGTGTCACCCTCGACGGCCAGAAGATCCCTCTGGGTTTCGTCCAGGCGGCGACCGAAAACGAGCGCGTCTCGTCGCTTCCTGGGTGAACGTCGAGTCGTACTTGCCCAAGAGTGAGCAGTCACGCATCCGTCGCAAGATGGAGGCGGCCTACGGCAAGCCGACCTACGACGGCGGCGTGCGACGTTGGACCAATTCCTCACAGCGTCACCGATGGGTCGCCACGGCGTTACTAGACATTGAGCCGCGCCTGCGTCGGATCAAGGGATGCCGTCACCTGCCGATGCTTCGACAAGCCCTGCAAGACGAACTTGGTATCAAGCAACTCGCAAAGACGGGCTGAAACATTCACCCGAGCCTGTGCGTTTCAACTGAAAATGGGCCTTGACCAAGCAGATATCGACGTCTTGAGTGGGTTCCGAGAGGGGCGTACGTTCTCAAGGACACCAAAAGAGCCCTCCCTCTCCCCTATACCCGTCCTCCCCAAGCAGAGGTCCCCTGGATGCCACTGTTGTTTTTCGCTGGTCCTGCCGCGTTGTCCACCTTTCGCCGAGACGTCTTACTCGATCGTTGCCGCGCCAGCCTTCCCGGCCTGCAATCTCTCGCTGCGCGCTTTGTTTATCTCGCCCACCTCGATGCAGAACTTTCGGGGCAGGGCATGCGGCGCCTCAT
This sequence comes from Candidatus Latescibacterota bacterium, assembly GCA_003529325.1. GTDB lineage: Bacteria > Latescibacterota > UBA2968 > UBA8231 > UBA8231 > UBA8231. The sequence continues at coordinate 794 of DPVW01000355.1, forward strand.
CGCCGTGCTCGGCGTCGATGCCGACTCCGCCCTGGCGCTGCCGACGACGCCTACGTCCCTGCTGGTAACGCCTCGGCCCGGAACGATCTCGCCATGGTCGTCGAAGGCGACCGACATCCTGCACAACTGCGGCCTCACCGACCTGCTGCGGGTGGAACGGGGCATTCGCTACACATTCGAGTGGACGGAACGGGCCGAAGCCGTCGACTTGCATATCCTGGCGCCACGACTACACGACCGCATGACGGAAGCCGTCATCGACGACCCGCAATCACTCTTCGAACGGATCTCTCCTCGACCACTGCAGACCGTCTCCCTCCTCGCCGACGGTCGCTCCGCAATCGTCGATGCCAATCGGCGTTGGGGGCTGGCCCTGTCTGGCGAAGAACTCGACTACCTCGCCGATACCTACGAACGCCTCGGGCGGGATCCGACCGATGTCGAGCTGGTCATGTTTGCCAACGTCAATTCCGAACACTGCCGGCACAAGATCTTCAACGCTTCATGGGTGATCGATGGCATCGAACAGGATCGTTCGCTGTTCGACATGATCCGCAATACGCACGCGTGCCATCCGGAGCATACGATTAAGGCGTATAGCGACAACTCCGGTGTCATCGAGGGCTTCCCCGCCGCCGTCTTCCGTCCCACCCATGGTGTGGGGCGCACCTATGGTTTCGACGAGCGACAGACCCACATTCTCTGCAAGGTGGAGACCCACAACCACCCCACCGCCATCTCCCCCTACCCCGGCGCATCCACGGGGGTGGGTGGCGAGATCCGGGACGAAGGCTCCACGGGCACGGGATCGCGTTCCCAGGCAGGTCTGTGCGCCTTCTACGTCTCTCATCTGCGTATTCCCGGTTGGCAACAACCGTGGGAAACGGCGATCGCCGAACAACCTGGGCATCTGGCCTCGCCCTTGCAGATCATGATGGAAGGCCCCATCGGCGGCGCCGGATTCGGCAATGAGTTCGGCCGGCCGAACGTCCTCGGCCTTTTTCGTACCTACGAACAACTCGTGGATGGCCGACACCGCGGCTACCACAAGCCGATCATGGTCGCCGGTGGTAGCGGCCTCATCGACGCCGGCCAGGTTGCCAAAAAAGAACCGATCGCGGGCGACGCCGTTATCCAGATCGGCGGCCCCGCCATGCTCATCGGTCTCGGTGGCGGTTATGCTTCCTCCATGGATTCTGGTAGCAATGCCCAGGAACTCGATTTCGCTTCGGTACAACGCGACAATCCGGAGATGGAGCGGCGCTGCCAGGAACTGATCGACCGCTGTTATGAATTGGACGAGGCCAACCCGATCAAATCGATTCACGACGTCGGTGCTGGCGGTCTGTCGAATGCCTGCCCGGAATTGGTAGAAGAGGCAGGCGCCATCTTCGACCTGCGGGCCATCCACAACGACGAACCGGGCATGAGCCCAATGGAGATCTGGAGCTGCGAGGCGCAGGAGCGATACGTGCTCGTCGTCGGTGCCGAACAGCTGCCGGCATTCCGTGATCTCGCCAACCGTGAGCGTTGCCTGTTTGCCGAAATCGGTACCGTCACGGGAGAGGGTCGACTGACACTGACCGATACGCACTTCGACAACCGCCCCATCGATGAACTTCCCGTCGAAGTCATTCTCGGCAAACCTCCCCGTATGGTGCGTGATGTGGCTCGCCGCCAGAGGGTCGGCACTGCGAGTGCCACCGATATAGACCTCGTGGAGGCGGCCAACAGGGTGCTGCGCTTCCCCGCCGTTGCCGACAAGACCTTCCTCATCACCATCGCCGACCGCACCGTCGGCGGCTGCATCGCCCGCGATCAGATGGTCGGACCCTGGCAGATACCGGTCGCCGACTGCGCTGTCACCATCACCGGTTTCCGCGCCAACACGGGTGCTGCCATGTCCATGGGCGAACGTACGCCGGTTGCCGTCATCGATGGCCCTGCGGCAGGCCGGCTGTCCGTCGCCGAGGCGATCACCAACCTCGCCAGCGCACCCATCGGTCGCATCGAGAAGATCAAACTCTCCGCCAACTGGATGTGCGCCTGTGGTGAAGAGGGCGAGGACGCAGCCTTGTTCGACACGGTGCGTGATCTGGGTCTCAACTTCTGTCCCGCTCTCGGCGTGTCGATTCCCGTGGGCAAGGACAGCATGTCGATGCGAGCAAAGTGGCAGGATGCCGCGGGCGAGGAGCACACCGTCGTCGCCCCTCTCAGCCTCGTCATCTCCGCCTTCGTCGGTGTTACCGATGTGCGCCGCGTCGTCACACCCGATCTGAAGTCCGATTCAGACACCCGCCTGCTGCTGGTCGATCTGGGCCACGGGCGAAATCGACTCGGAGGATCGACGCTGGCCCAGGTTTTCGACACCCTCGGAGAGGAAGTACCGGATGTAGCTGCAGCAGACGTACGACGCTTGTTTGCCGCCGTGCAGTCACTGCTCGACGCAGACTTGTTGCTCGCCTACCACGACCGCTCTGATGGCGGCTTGTTCGTCACCGCCGCTGAGATGGCATTTGCCGGCCGTCGCGGTCTTTGCCTGGAGTTGCCCGAAGAAGTCGACGCCCTGGCGGCACTGTACAATGAGGAGATCGGCGCCCTGCTGCAGGTGCGCGCCGCCGATCTGGAGAGCGTGCGCGCCACCTTCGCAGAACAGGGGCACGGCGCGTGCCTTGTCGATGTGGGTGCACCCACCGCCGATGACCGACTCATCGTGCGCCAGGGTGAAGCCGAGATCTACCGTGAGGAATTGGGTACCCTCCAATCGGCCTGGTCGGAGCTCACCTTCCGTATGCAGCAACAACGGGACGACCCGGAGAGCGCCCGCCAGGAATACGAAACCATCAGCAATCGGGCCGATCCAGGACTGAACTTCCACGTTCCCTACGACTTCGGCGCGCCAACAATCGCCAAAGAGCAACGGCCCCGCGTCGCCATCCTGCGCGAACAGGGCATCAATGGTCAACTCGAGATGGCCGCCGCCTTCGACGCCGCTGGCTGCGAGTCGGTAGATGTGACCATGACCGACCTGCTCGCATCTCGTGCCGACCTGGCTGACTTCGCCGGCCTCGCCGCCTGTGGCGGTTTCAGTTACGGTGATGTGCTGGGTGCCGGCGCCGGTTGGGCGAATACGATCCTGTTCGACGACGAATTGCGCTCCATGTTCACAGCATTTTTCGAGCGCGAGGACAGCTTTGCTCTCGGCGTCTGCAATGGCTGTCAGATGATGAGTCTGCTGGGAGACGTGATCCCCGGTGCCCGACATTGGCCAAGATTCCTGCGCAATCGGTCTGAGCAGTTCGAAGCCAGGCTGTCAACGGTGGAAATCCTGGAAAGCGACTCGGTGCTGCTGCGAGGTATGGCGGGCGCAAAGATCCCCGTGCCAGTCGCTCACGGTGAAGGGCGTGTGGAGTTTTTGACCGACACAGATATGGCGCAATTGCAGCAGGTTGGACGAATTGCCGCCCGTTTTGTGGACAATCATGGCAAAGTTGCCGGAGGTTATCCGGTCAATCCAAATGGATCGCCAGACGGGCTGACGGCGTTGACTGCCGCCGACGGACGAGTCACTATCATGATGCCTCATCCAGAGCGGGTATTCCGCACGGTACAGTTGAGTTGGGCGCCAGCCGAATGGGACGGACGGGAGTTCAGCCCCTGGCTGAAAATGTTCGAAAACGCCCGCGACTTCGCCATTGGAGGATAACCGTCTGTCACTACATGCACCCAGATCGGCAAGACCATCTCGAGGCGAAAGCCACGAGGACGACGTGAAGCTATTACGAACCGGACGGCCACAGCACAGACTGATCAAGACATCACTACTGCACAAAACAAGGAGACAGTAAGTGACTGAGCCCATTCGTTGGGGCATCCTCGGCACCGGCAACATCGCTCACCAGTTTGCCCGTGGCCTCGCCGACACAGCCGACGCCGAGCTTGTCGCCGTTGGCTCACGCAGTATCGAAACGGCCAATACCTTCGGTGACGAATTCAGCATCCCTCGTCGTCATGCCAGCTACGACGAGCTCGCCGCTGACGACGGCGTCGATGCCGTCTACGTATCGACACCCCACCCCTTTCACAAGGACAACAGCATCCTGCTGCTCGAACATGGCAAGGCCGTGTTGTGTGAGAAGCCTTTCACGATCAATGCCGGTGAAACAAAAGAGGTGATCGACGTCGCCAGACAACGCGACATCTTCCTCATGGAGGCGATGTGGACACGCTACGTTCCTGCCGTCGTCCGTGCCCGTGAGTTGATCGCGGCAGGGGCCATCGGCGACGTACGTATGGTGCAGGCCGACTTCGGCTTTCGTGCCGGTGTCAATCCCGAAGGTCGTCTGTTCAACCCCGACCTGGGCGGCGGCGCCCTGCTCGATGTGGGCATTTACGTAACGTCCCTGGCGAGCATGGTCCTCGGACCGCGGCCAGCCGAAGTCGTCTCCACGACGCAGATCGGCGAAACCGGCGTCGACGAACAGTCGGCGATGTTGCTGAAATATCCTGGTGGTGAACTCGCCGTCTTGTCCTGCGCCGTGCGCACCGGCACCTCCGTGGAGGCCCGTATCTTCGGCACCGAGGGTTCCATCCTGCTGCACTCTCCCTTCTTCAAGTGTGACGCTCTCAGCGTGAAACGTGGGGGTGATGAAGAGCACATCGATCTGCCCCTGGAGGGCAACGGCTACAATTACGAAGCCGCCGAAGTCGGTCACTGCCTGCGCGCCGGGCTCAAGGAAAGTGATGTCATGCCACTCGACGAAACACTGGCACTGATGGAACTGCTGGACTCGATTCGGGCCCAGTGGGGCCTGACCTACCCGATGGAATAGAGGAGAAGAGGATAGATGGAATACGGTCAGCCCACGTGGACGGACAAGAAGATTTCGCGGATCGTGCAAGGCAC
>DPVW01000205.1:0-879 GCA_003529325.1 Candidatus Latescibacterota bacterium
ACGACGGCGTAACGTCGTGCAAATTGGGTGGCCCCGTCCTGGAACGACAGGGTTCCCGCCTCGTCGTCGTAGCTGCCCCCTGTAATTTCGACCAGGCCGGCGTCGGAGATGTCGAAGATCCGCGGCCCCTCGTCGAACCCGGAGACCTCGTACTCCACCCTCTCCTCCTGCGCCGCGCCGTCGAAGTACAGAGCGCCCTGCTCAGCACTCAGGGCCCGTTCATACTCGACTTCATACCAGTCGAAGAAGGCGGCACCCGTGCCGACACCGTATGCTAGGGCCAGTTGGCTGCTGCCATTTGCTTCAACGCGACGCTCCACGACGAGGGTTGTGTTAGCTTCCAGTCGGGTAGTCGCAACGGGAACACCGTTCCAGATCACCTGCACCAGCGCATCTGTTTCCTGGCGTCCATATAGACCCACTCGCAGATCCACTGTGGAGGATGCGGAGGCGACAAGTGGCACGTCGAACGTGTACCGATCTCCCTGCTGCAGCAGCTCCCAGTACCACACCTTGCCCGATGCGACATTGCCGGGTGCCACGTGCAGGGGGGCCTGTTGTTGCTCCTCATGTACCCGGGCGATATAGGTCGTGCGGCGCACGTTTGTACTGCCGTCGGGCGTTCCATCGCGGCTTGGATTGACCGGCGTATCCCTGTCGGCGGTGACGACAAGCCAGTAGGCATTGGCCTCCGTGAAGGGGTTGTGCACGTACTGCGGCGACACCTCTGTCCCGGTGCTGCTCCACCGAGACGTGGCTTGACCGTAAAACAATATTTCGTCCTGCAGATGCAGAAGCCCATCGCCACCATCCTCGATCAGGAAGTGCATTGGCTGCAGCTGTGGCGACGGGGCATTGCCGGCCTCCAGTAGCGGCCGG
>DPVW01000205.1:1191-4885 GCA_003529325.1 Candidatus Latescibacterota bacterium
CCAGTAGCGGCCGGCCGCCGCCGTAGTAGAGCTGGATCGAAGCCGTCGGTAGCAGATCCTCAATGCCTGCGGCGATCAGGTCGGCGCCGGTAACCCGGTAGATGCCCTCCTCAGCGACGGTAATCTTGTAGGCCACATCTGAGGGTGTCGGCTGCTGCCTGCTTGCCGCCCTCTTGCCCCGCGCCAGGCCACGTCGGTGCCGCCATGGCCGCGCCTGCTCGTAGTTGAGGATGGCGCCACGATACATCAGTTCGTCGTAACCCTTCGGTGCCATTTTCCCGGCGTCACCGGACAAACCGAAGGACAGCTCGACGACAACCTCAGTGGGCTCCACATCACCCATATCACCGTCGCGTTCGGCAGGCGGGAACAGGACCTCTACGACACGTTGGTCGCGGAAAAAACCGGTCTTCCCCAGCACGGGAGCGGGACCCGCCGAAGCGGTTGCTTCGACAACCCGCAACTGAGGCTCACTGTCGAGAGGAATACCAACCAACACGGTGCGACCCGTCTCTCCAGCAGTCGGCGCGGGACCTGCCAGCTGGACGAAACCTGGAGCGGCATCGACGATACGAATCGGGGCGCACCACGCTTGCGGCGCTGCGCTCAACACAACGACCAGAACTGCGGCGAGCAAAGCGCCAAAAGTGGAACGAGATTGCACGGGCGTCAGCTCATCCATCAGCTGGCGCGGACCAAGGCGAACTTGCCTCGGATCACGCGCCCGGTCTTGGTCGTGGCGACGTACATGAAAATGCCGGAACCAACGGTTTCGCCGTCCCGATTGGTGCCGTCCCAGAGAATAACGGTGGCCCCCGGCTCGGCTTCGAGAAACCGAATCAGTCTCCCATCGAGGGCGAACACGCGCACGATGGAATCCAGGGGCAAGCCGGAGATCGTCAGCCGTGGGACCTCTTGGCTGCCACCGATCACCCAGGGGTTGGGATACACCGCCGGTCCCTGTCCGGCGCTTGCAGCGCCTCGGTCCAGACCCACCTGTAGACGCGCCAACCCACCGAAGGTCCCGATCCAGAGTGAGCCCGTCGTGGCGTCATAGGTGAGAGACTCGATTCGATTTTCAATCAAGCCACTGTTACTCGTGGTGAAGGTGGTTACGAGGCCACCTCTCGTGCGCAGCCACGTCAGGCCCGCTCGACTACCAGCCCAGACGTTGCCGTGATCGTCGAAGGTGATGGCCGTGATGAAGCTGGAACTCAGGCCGTGCTCCAACCGGTATTCGCGCCAGGACGAAAAATCGAGGCGCCCTGCCTCCCGGTCATAGTCGACTCTCAGGCGGTAGAGCCCGTTGTCCGTGCCAACCCACAGTACGTTGGCCGGCGTCACGGCGAGGACGGTAATGTTGTCGCTGCGCAACCTTGGTTCGGTCGATGTATTGACGACGAAGGCGGCATCATCGACAGGGCTGAAGGGCGTACCTCCGTCGTCGAAAAGTACCAAGCCTTCCTTGGGCGTAGCCACCCACTTCAGCCCGTGGGGGCCGATGGCAACCCGGTTTAGGTGAGCACCCGCAGGGAGACCGAGGGCGGCAAGATCGTGGAGCAGACCGCGGCGAGGGGGGTAACCGTCCATCACCGCCAGGCCGGCCTGGACGTTGGTCATCCACATCAGACCGGCAGCATCCCGCTGAATATCGCTGACCACGACGAAGTGCGGATCGGGGGGCAGGGTGATCCCGCGCAGAACGGAATTGCGCTGATCAAGGGCGTTCCACTTACCCTCATTGTCGAGCACGGCTACCCCTTTGCCCCAGGTGCCGACCCAAAGGCGTGTCATCTCGTCGCGGACGACGCTCACGGCGTAGTCGGAGGGCAACCCCTGGGTCCGGTTGTGCACCTCCCAACCGACGCCATCGTAGCGGTACACCCCTTCCGGTTGCGCCTCTCTGTCATTGGCCATGCTCGCCACCCACAACTCGCCGTTGGACCCCAGTTCTATATCGAAGAACTGATTGCTCGGCGTATCCCGGATCGGTGGTGGCTCGGGAAGACCGATCACGGACAGTCCCGTATCGACACCAAGCCAGAGTTTTTCCCCACCGCGCGACACTGAAAGCACCTCGTCCATGTCGCTGTTTCGCACCCAGTTCCCTGCGGGCTGGCGCTCCAGCAAGGCCCCTTCGACGACGGCGACAAGCACGGGTCCGGAACCGAAACTGCCCAGGGCATCAACCTTGCCGAAGGGCCCCACGGGAATCCAGGCTGCCTGCAGATCATCGAAGCGCCAGACAGCGGCGGCACTGCCGCTGAACAAGGTGTCTGCGAGCACTATCAGGCTGGAAGTCTCGCCCATCAGGTCGCTCGAAATCCATCGATCAGGGTCCTGGAGATTGGCGTCATCCAACGGCGCACTGGCGACGCCCGACGGTGTCGCCGCCCAGAGGAGACCATCGTGAATCTCCAGAGCGAGCACCTCGGTATCGCGGGGAAAGCTCCCCAGTTGCCGGTACGTCTCCTTGATGCGTCCGCTTGTCTTCAGCAGGACACTGATACCGATCTCTGTGCCAACAAATAGTCTGTCCTCGACGGCAGTCATACAGTTGATTGTGAGGCCGTCGAGAGCTCTCACTGGATCCTCAAATCGAGCCTCAGACGCACGCAGCCGGCTGATGCCGGTACCGTCGGTGCCGAACCACAGATCCCCAGTTGAATCGAGCAGGACGGAGAGTACGTGATTGCCGGCTAGTCCATCGGTACGGGTGAATCGCCGATAGCTGCCAGTGTCAGGGTCATACCGTAGCACGCCTCCCGGTGTCGCACCGAAGACGACACCATCGGAGACGGCCAGTGCCTCGACATGGAGCATGCTCGTGAAGGCCGTCCAGGTGCCGGCCTGGGAATGTGCGGGGCCCAGCGACAGCGACAGCAAGAACCCCGAAAGTGCGAAGATGAGGCGCCAGGCGTCGCGACCAGGATTTCGCACAGGGCACTTCCTAAGATTATCCATGCAGATCCCGTGCTGGCGTTCCCTTAAACGAAACTCGACCTCCGGTGCCAACAACATATTCGGGGATCCGTTTCGGACAATGATCACCAGAGGTCCCAGGCGAGTCCACCGAAGCCGGCAAATCTGTCATAATCTGTTGCTCCCCGCACGCCCGTTGGCTACCCTCTGCCGCTATGAACCTTCTTGATATCCTCAGTACAGAGGTCGTCGCCGGGATTATCATCATCGGCGCTCTGATCATGACCGTACGTTCGATTCTGATGTTCACCACGCGAAGGTCGGCTCCGTTGCCTACCCCCTGCATGACTGGACTCGTGTCCTCTATTTCGTCATTCTCGTACCGCACATCCTGCTGGCAACGCTGATCGTACCCTTTGTGATCACCGCGCTCTGGCATGCCATGAAGGGGCGTTTCGACCGTCATGCCCGGCTGACCCGTTGGTTGTGGCCCGTTTTGGATGTTCGTCTCAGTGAGCGGCGTCGCCACCTACTGGATGTTATACCATCATGCCGGGGCAGGCTGAAAATTCACTATCCCAGCGTGCATCGTCAAGCAGTGATCCCTTCAACGACAATGGGCTGCGCCTCAGTACGAAGCGCAGCCCATTTGCTCGCAGTGCAACCCGACACTGTCGGACTTCAGACACTCAGCCGGCGAAACCCTTCCCAGCAGTCGTCCCCTGGTCTGGAGCTGTCCTGGCCGATGATGATAGCCTGCAGGCATCATAGA
>DPVW01000205.1:5173-5365 GCA_003529325.1 Candidatus Latescibacterota bacterium
CCTGGCCGATGATGATAGCCTGCCAGGCATCATAGAGATCTTTCATGATCCCTTTCGCCTCCAGAATCGCATTGCGATCGAGTCGAACGTTGCCCTCGATAAGACGCCGGTACACATAGAGGTACAGTCGGGTCCCATATTCGCGCAGATCAGAAAAGACCCCCACCCCTTCGGGGGGCGACCCCCATCTAG
>DPVW01000180.1:0-8334 GCA_003529325.1 Candidatus Latescibacterota bacterium
CGGAGCCGGTGAAGATTTCATCCGGGCGAGGTTCACCCTCGATCATGTGATCCTTGTCAGTACGGATCAGACGACTCCGAGTCTGCTCCAGCATCGTCGAAAACTTGCTCAGCTTGGGCGCCTCGAGCATCACGATGCGGCGCCGTTTGTATGGCCCACCCTCATCGGTACGGGTCGTATCGACGTTGGCGATGTTGCTGGCGATAGATGTCATCTTGCGCCGTTGAGCGCTAAGGCCAGTGGTGCTGATGTCGAGTGTGTCGAAGATTTGCATATTGTCCTCTCGCGGTCCTAGCGGTTATCCCGTGCGGCCGGTGATCGGCTTGCGTAGACCGTCGAATCCACACGACAGCAGGCGAGCACCGACGTTGAAGTGCAGGTGATTCTCGGCGAGGTCGGTCATTTCTTTGTCGATATCGACATTGTTGAGGTCCGTGTCGTTGAGGCCGGTTTCCGGTTCGTAGACCTCCGGAGCACCTATCGGCTTGGGCACCGGCATGTGGCGCGGATCGGTCAGGGTACCTTCCACCGCCGGTTTCTCGACGAAGGAGTTGAGATATTCCTGAAATCGCAGGTCCTGCTTGCGGTATCCCGCGGTGGCGACATTGGCAATGTTGTTCGCGATCACACGCTGCCGCAGCTGCGTCACGTCGAGGACGGCATTCAGGGCTGGGATCTTCGTCTTGTTGAAGATGACTTTGTGCAGAAACATGAGTGTGTGATCTCCGTCCTCTGTAGGGTATCGCTCGAGGTCCACGCCCGCACAGAGGGTGTGGTTCGAGCCTGGTCCTTCCATGGCATGGTAGCAATTCTTATGCCATTTCTTGACTGCAACGACCACAAACAGCTGCAAAACAGTGAGTTACACAGATGTTTCTAATTGAAGAGAGCGCCGACAGTCAACACAGAGAATCGGCGGCGGGGAACTTTGTCCCGAGGGCTGGGTAGGGTCGGAAAGAGTTGCCGGAACGGGTTAGTCGATCCGGGCCGAGATCCTTGGTGTGCGACCACCCCGTTGGTGCATGCTGGCGAGCATGTCGCCCAACAGACCCGTGGAGAAGAATTGGATGCCCACAATGATGAGCAGAACGGACAACATCAACAGCGGATGCCGGTTCTGGATATTCCCCGTTTGGCCCCAGAGGTAGGTGATGTAGACGCCGATGGCACTGCCCGCCATCGTGCTCAGCAGGCCGAGGCTACCGAATACGTGCATAGGCGTCGTCATGAAGCGCACGACGAAAGTGACCGACAGCAGGTCGAGGAACCCGTTGAGCAGTCGTCTGGCGCCGAACTTCGACACGCCAAACTGGCGTGCGTGGTGGGTGACGGGGATCTCCGTCACGCGATACCCCGCCCAGTGTGCCATGGCGGGCAGGAAGCGATACAATTCTCCGTACAGATATGGCAGGGCGTCCTCCGCTACCTCGCGGCGATAGACCTTGAGGCCGCAGTTGAAATCGTGCAGACGGATGCCGGACACGGCGGAGGTCACCAGGTTGAAGAGTTTCGAGGGTGCAGTCTTCGAAATCGGGTCGTGGCGCTTCTTTTTCCAACCCGAGACCAGATCGTTGTCGTCAGACAGTGCCGCCAGCAGGTTCGGGATTTCAGCGGGATCATCCTGTAGGTCGGCGTCCATGGTCACGATCAACTCACCTCGAGCCTCACGGAAACCCGTCGCCAGGGCCGCCGCCTTGTGATTATTGCGCCGGAAACGCACGGCCCGGACCCAGTCGTACTTCGACGCCAGTTGCTCGATAACCGCATACGAGCCATCACTGCTGCCGTCGTCGATAAAGATCACTTCCGCTGGTCGTTCAAGAGCACGCAAGACGACGTCGATCTGTTCGCACAGAGGTGGCAGGCTCTCCTCCTCATTGAACAACGGCACGACGATGGACAGATACATGTCGTTGTGAGGTCCGGTGGAGTTGCTTGCGTCGCTCATGGTCCCTTTCCGCCAGATGCGGCAGCGCCCTCGTCGGGGCGGGTCGTCGTGTTGAGTCTCTCCAACTGCAGAATGAGTTGCTCCCATCTTGGGTCATCGGGCTGCAATTTGCGCGCCACACCCGCCTCGACGAGGGCCTCGCGATAACGCCGCTGCGCGACGAGGGCCTGGCCGAGGTTGCCATGCCATGCCGCCCGATCCGGCTCGAGATCCAGGGCCCGTCTCAGGTTGGCCTCCCCTTCGACGGGCTGCCCCGCCTTGATCTGCAGGGCCCCGAGGTTGCCGATGATCGCCGCGTCGCGTGGCGCCGTGTGTGCCGTCTGCGCCAACACGGCAAGAGCCGTATCTGCATGCCCGGCGGCAAGATGATCCAGCGCCAGGTCGAGCAGCAGTCCTGGCTCCCCGCGCAATGAGACGGCTTGCCGCCGCACCGCGATCGCTGCCACAGGTTGTGACGACTGACGGAGAGCGTCGGCGAGTAGCACGTAATTTTCCGGCGTCAACGTATCGATATCGATGGCGTGCCGCAGAGGCAACACGGCCCGCGCCCCCTCCTGCCTGGCAAGTAACGCCCGCGCCAACAGACGGACCGCGCCCGGGTTGTTGTCGTGTAGCTCCAGGCTCCGGGACAGCGCCTGCACTGCTTCACCATACTGCTTCATGCCGAGCGCCACTTGCCCGAGCCCATGGTGGTATGAAAACTCATGTTCGCGCCAGTCTGTGGCCTGCCGCAGGGCGAGGATGGCGCGATTCCCATGGCCCTCAGCCAGGTGCTGTCGACTGCGAAGATAATAGACATCCCCCATCAACATGCACAGACCCTGATACGCGCCGGTGATGGTGATGCCCGCCAGCAGCGCGAGAAAGATGATGCGGCGCCAGGTGCCGGCCAGTTGGATCAGCCGCCCGTGGAGGGCGTCCCTGTCCATCGCGCCAGCGACGAGAGCACAAAGTACCCACACATGGGTGCCAGAAACGGGATCGCGCAGGTTGAAGCTGAAAAAAGCGTGCACAGTCACCGCCACCAACCCACCCAGACCACCAAGGGCAAGGGATCGGTCCGTCGCGCACGTGTTATCCTCGGTTGGGCGCCTGGACAGCCGCCAGGCCACCCGCAGAGCCACCGCCAGGAGCGCTATCAGCATCACGACTCCAGCGATGCCCGTCTCAGCCCAAACCTCCAGAAATTCATTGTGGGCATGATAGGGCTGATTGCCCCGCCGTCCCATCAACTCACGCCATTGCCGTTGCGCCGTCGTCGACCGGTAAGCGGGCAACTCGAGGCCGTAATGCCCGGGACCGACGCCCAACCAAGTATGGGCTTGTACGAGTTGCAGACCATCACGCCAGATCAGCAGACGCATGGCACGCGAAAAATTTGCCCCATCGAAGGTGCTCATCACCTTGGTCCACGAGCTGTCGACGAGCTCCTCAACGACATCCGCCGCCGTGCCACCGCCAGCGACAGGTACTGATTCCAGGACAAACCCGGCGACGGGGCTCAACAGACCCGCCGTAAGAATGGCCAGCAACAGCCGCCGGCCCCAATCGGCAGGACGTGGCGCCGCCCAGAACATGACCAGCAGCGCCACCCCGACGCCGAGCCAACCACCACGACTGCCAGCCAGTACAAGCAGAATCGCCCCACAGCCCAGGACAGAGGCGGCGGCAAGCCGCACCGGCAGCGACCATACGGGTCGGGACCAGCCACCGTAAAGGGTGATGGCGAAGGCCAGTGGCAGGACGACCTCGAGATAGTGGGCAACAAAGTTCGTGTTGCCGAGAGAAGACAGCGGGGTGCCTTGATAGACAGCGGGTAACGACATGAGGTCGTACCCGAGAACCTGCAGAAGACCGATCGCACTGACCACGGCACAAAGACTGAGCAGAACCAGCACCAGGCGCCGCATCCGCCCATGATCTCGGGACAGATCGGCGACGACGACGAATAACAACAGCCACTGCGCCCAGGCCAACCATTCTTCCCAGGCCAGCATGACATTGCGGGCACCGATCGCCGCCACACCGGCGATCAGAATGAAGCCCAGGAAGGGCAACAGGATAGGAGAGCGTGGCCATGAGATCGGCCCCCAGATACCACGTGCCAGACCCCACAACAGCACGGCGGCGCCTCCGAAGAGATGAAAGAGCGCGGTCTTGCCGAGGTAATTGTCTGCCAGACTTGGCGAGTACAACAGCGTCACGGCGATGACCATCCCGACGATGGTCGCCTCCGACGCGGCGAGAAGCACCATCGAGATTCGCCGACGATGGACGGAGAGGCTCATCGGTAGCCCTCCGCGGATGTTCGTGCCAGTGCCGTGAGGGCGAGTCCCAGAGAACCTGCAGCCACGTTCAGGGCTGCGTCCTTGAGTTCAAAGAAACGCTGCGGCAGCAGCCACTGAATCGTCTCGTCGCCGAAGCCGATGACGGAAGTCAGTGCCAGGGCCCAGACGTAGGCGGGCACAGTCGACCGATCAATACAGAGGGCCCGATGCAGCAAGAAGGCCATCAGGCCGTACTCCAGCAGATGCAGTCGTTCAGCGGGAAATGTCCCGAAGACAGCCAGCAACCATGCGTAGAGCCCAAGCACGAAGGCGAGTGGTACCAGGCGTAGCATCGCCCCGTCCACACGAGCCTGGCGCCAGGCCTTGACGGCCAGGGCCAGGACCAGTCCACCGACGACGAGGGTTCCCAGATGGCCGATGGCCTCGTCCCCGGTGTGCTCCCGTAGCCGTCTCCAGACATCGGGAAAGACGGGTACGGTTGCGTACACGATGGCGACGTAGGCCACCGCCAGAGCCCAGGCACGGATTCGATGTTCACCAAAGCGCTGCAGACGGGGCCACACGAGCGCACCGGCGATGGCGAGCAACAAAGCCCATGCAGTGGCATCGGCGGCGGAGATCTGCACCAACAGCAGACCGAGATCGACAAGTCCCAGCATCAGCCCCTTGGCGAGGTCGATCAACTCGGTACCGGTCTGCAAAATCGTTGCATGCAGCAGGACAAAGCTGCCCAAAAGTGACCAACCCCCCGCGTCGGATGACGCCAGGTCGAAGATCACCCAGTCGCTGGCAGCACTCGGCTGATTGCGTGGGTAGACACGAAAGCGCCAGGGGTTGTACAACACGAGGGAATTCCAGAAGTCGGCGTGAAAGGGACCATACGAAGGCTGATTTGTCTCGACCTCGAGCAGACCATCGAGATAATATGCCCCACGGCCGATCTCGTATTCGATCGTGTAGGCACTGGCCGCACCGCCACTCCACTGCAACTTGATCGTCTGTCCGGCGCCGATGTATCCAAAGGTGTCGCCATCGGTTGGAAAGATGATCTGAGTGCGTGAGTCGGTGCCATTGCCCGCCGGTTCGTCCGCCGATGCCAAGTCGGGAACACGCACGCGCGGATTGGCCTCGGCCCAGGCGACAAGCATTGTCAGCAGGCTGTCGGCGATCTGTGGATGCGCTTGTGCCACGTCCTGTTCATCGACCGAACCGAGGTCCGCCAGATCGTACAGCTCTGTCGTCTCCGCCGGGGTCTGCCATATCAGCTTCCAACGCTCGGTCCGTAGCGCCCGAGTGCGTGAGGCATACTGTTCCAGATTCGCCGTGTAGCCACCACCCGATGTCTCCAGATAGACCGGCCGAGATGGCAGAGAATGACCCTCGAAGAGAGGGCGCAACGAGCGTCCCTGTGCGCCTTTCGGGATTGGCACCCCCGCCAAGTCCAACAACGTTGGCATCACATCGATGGCCTGAACCATGTCCTCGACGATGAGTCCCTCGGGGAGCCGCCCGGGTGCCCAGAAAATCAGCGGGATCCGGATCACCTCTTCTGCCAGGCGACCCTCTTTGTAGGTGGACACATGGCCGATCAAGCCATGTTCAAGCAACTCCTCCCCATGGTCAGCTGAAATGACGATGATCGTGTTCTTCTCCAGCCCCTGCTCACGCAGGATTCGCCGCAGACGACCGAAGAGATTGTCGTCCATGCGCCGGACCTCACCGTCGTACAGAGCCGAGATCCAGCCCTGGTCCCAGGGGGCGAAATCGAGCGTGCCCCGGGGCAACATCACCTCCCGTTTCACGAGATTCACCTTCTCGTTCGCCAAAAAACGACGCACCCAGGAGAACGGATTCCAAGGGTGACCGAAGGCCTGGATGAAGGGTTCTTCGTAGGCCTTCCCGGGAGCGTATGGCTGGTGCAGATCGCGATAGTGGTAGTAGAGGAAGAACGGCTTGTCACTCGCCGCCGCCTCCTGCTGCAACCAGCGGAACAGAATCTCGTCTCCCTCGCGTATGTACTGGCTACGCGATGCCCAGGGCTCCAGCCCGAAATGATCGAAGTTGGGGATGTCGGTGAGGAAAAATATATCCGGTGCCTGATAACCGACCTGGCGCAGGGCTTCGGCGAGAGTGGTCACCGACGGATCCATGCTGCGCCCCCGGACATCGACACCATGTGCCGGCGCATAGAGAGAGGTATGGATCGACACCAGTCCGGGTGCCGTCCATCCCGAGGTGGTGAAAGCTTTCTTGAAGAACACCCCTGCCGCACTCAAGCTGTCCAGATTCGGACTGGTCTCGTAGGCATACCCATCGTAGCCGATGTGATCGGCGCGAAATGTGTCGGCCGTGATCAGCAGAATATTTGGCCGCCTTTCGACAGGTGGAATCTCTGCCGCACTGGCGAGGCCTGCACTGAGAAGAAGGCAGACGAACAGCGGTCGTGCGCGTCCTTGACTTCTACCCACGCGATCGGCGCTCTTTCCACCACAATCCGGCACCCATGCCAAGCACCGCCATCGCCATACAGACCCCGGACAGAATATGTTGACCGCTGAGCTCGAAGAGAGCGGCGCAAGAGAAGGAAGCCGAAATGACGAGAGCCGCCCCATCAACCTGCAGCTGGCTCCACCCGGACTGAACCAGCTGTTGATAAAGATGCTGGTTGTGAGCCTGCAGGACATTTTCACGCCGCAGCAACCGACGGAAAATCGTATAACTCGTATCGATGGCATATCCTGCTAGGGGCAGAGCTGACAACCACAACGATACGCCGTGTGCCGCAGCGGTGAGGGTGACTGTACCCAGTAGAAATCCCAGACTCAGAGAACCCACGTCCGCCATGAAGATGCGCGCCGGCGGCGCATTGAAAAGCAGAAAGCAGAGACAGGCGGGGATCATGACGACGGGAAGAACTGCAATTGGACTTGCCGTCATGACCAACACCAGCGACAATCCCAGACTCATGACCGTCGCCTGTGACGTCGTGAGTCCGTCGATCCCGTCCATGAAATTGAACATGTTCATCAGCCACAAAAGCCACACGATGGTGAGCACCGCCGTCGCCGGTCCTGATGCCAGCACCCAGTCCTGGGTCAGTTGTATCGGCATCGACGGAGCGAGGCCGACCCAAGTACCGGATGCCGCCAACTGCAACAGCAGTTTGCGTCCTACCCGCATGGGGCGGCCGAGATCATCGACGACGGACACGAGCAGGACGCACAGAGTCAGCAGCAATGGCCACAGCCACGTTCCCGGCACGTCCGTCGTCAGCAGACCAGCGGCGATCCCCGCACTGATGGCGATGCCTCCCAGCGTCGGCGTCGGCGTCGAGTGCGCACTGCGCTCGTTGGGAACATCCATGATACGCCAGTATTTGGACGCCTGTAACACCCCCATGGTGACGATGGCGGTGACACCGAATGTGAGGCCAACAGCCAGGGCGTTGATATCGTTCACTTCGTCAACTCCCCGGGGGCGCGTGAATCCGCTCGAGGGCAGCACGAAATGTATGAGGCCGATATCCCAGGTCTTCACGGGCAGGAGTAATATCGTATGCCTTGTCATCCAACATGCGCTGCACTTGTTCGGCTCGAATGGGCAATGACAGGCCAGTCGTCTCAATGAGAGCCAGCAGTCGGGCGACCGCACCGGCAGGCATCGGCAGCACCCGGGGGCTTTTGCCGAGGATGTCACCGACGGTAGTCACCAGTTCGTCCCAAGTAAGGGCTCTGGCTCCAGCGATGGCATAAATCCTGCCACGAGCCACAGGCAATACCGCAGAGGCGAGTATGGCAGCCACTACATCATCGACGAACACGGGCTGATGCAGGCAGCCTCCCCCGATACCGGGGATCCATGCGCCGCGGCGTATTCGCTCGACGAGTCGACTGATGTTGCGGTCATCCCCCTCCCCGAAGATCATCGATGGCCGCAGTTCCTACGAAAAAGGGCTACCGGGCCGCAGATAAAAAGGGATCACCGGGTCGCAGGTCCGAGAACCTGAAATACTGAGTTCATCTGCGACCCGGTAACCCTTTTAAAAAAGGGTTACCGGGTCGCAGATGCGACAGAAGTGTGCATCTGCGACCCGGTAAC
>DPVW01000180.1:8487-8790 GCA_003529325.1 Candidatus Latescibacterota bacterium
TGGCCGCAGGATCGTCCACGGCACACCGGCAGCGGCGACGGTGGCCTCGGCTGCCAATACCTCGTCGACGGTAACGGAGCGAATTCTGGAGAGAGCCCGCAGAGAACTGACGACGATGATCTGTTCGACCGCGTCATGGGACTTGGCGTCCAGGGACACGGCCTGGAGTAGATTCGCAGAGAAGCGGACGTGGGCGAGATGAAAGATGGATCGTACGCCAACCAGGGCCGACCCCAGGGAGCTGACATCCTCCAGATCGCCTCGAACGATCTCTACCTGCGGTGGCAGCAGCGCCACGTCACT
>DPVW01000180.1:9116-14107 GCA_003529325.1 Candidatus Latescibacterota bacterium
GTGCCACGCACCAGCACGCGGACGTGCTGCCCGGTGGCGACGAGACGCTGCAGCAGACGCCTCCCCGTGTAGCCAGTTCCTCCCGTAATGAGAACGGACGTCATCGTGCGGCCCAAACGGGAACCTCGGACACGCTCCTATATTCCATGCAGCCACGGGCGAACTGCCTGAGCCCCCCGACGGGAGCGCTGCTGCAACACCCGTCGCCGTCGCCAGCTGCCTGGCAGCAGTCGCAGGACATCGACGATTCCTCCGAGCAGATACGGAACTCGCAGAGGCTGGCGCAGGCACAGGAAGGGCCACAAGACCAAGTCGGTGAGCAGCAGGGCACCGAGCATCTCCATCAACAGAACGGGTGGGGCATTTTTTATCAGTGTCAGATAACGATTCTTCAACGCATGTCGTTGAAACAGGGCGGGCTTATCGAGAAAGCGCAAGGCGCCCCCCAATGAACCGGAGCCCACATGATGGGCGCAGGCGTCGGCTGTGTAGCGGACACGCCACCCCAGTGATTGCAGGCGCCAGGCAAGATCGATGTCCTCCCCGTAACTGAAGTAGCGTGGATCATATACCTGACCGACGACTTCTGCCGCCTCATCGAGAGCCGCCCGGCGGAACAGTACCGCAGCACCACTGGCACCGAAGACTTCACGTTCGGGCCCACCGGCAGACTCAGGGTACATGCGCAGTTGTCGACGCAACCGGAAGCCGCCACCGATGGTGCGATCCGTGGCCTCTTCATAGAAGGAGCCAGTCACCGCCGCCGTCTCGGTGTGACTGTCGAGCACATTGGCCGCCACTTCGACGAAGTCGGGAGCCAGATAGACATCCGTATTCAACACCAGGACGTAAGGCGACTCGGTGGCGGCGATGGCAAGATTGTAGCCGACGCAGTAGCCCTCATTGCGCCCGCAGCGCAAGAGTTTGACGAGACCTTGGCGCTGGGCGAGCCAATCAGCAGACCCGTCGGTTGAGCCATTGTCGACGACGACGATCTCGTGTAACTGCAGGCTCTGCGCCTGCAGGGCGGCAAAACATTTCGGCAAGTAGGCCGCACCATTCCAATTCGCCAAGGCGGCGGAAACAGCGGCGGTCACTCGTGCCTTCGCCAGCGAGTCTGCCTGTAGCGGTGGGGCAATGGCGGCTGGGTTTGACGCCCGGGCACTTGCTCAGCCGCCCGTGGTGGCGGCGACGCTCGCGAGCGTGCGCGACGTCCCCCAGGAGGTGATATCTGCCTGCAGGCGACGATACTCGTCATTGACGACAAGCTTCTTGCTCCGCTCCAGCCGTGACAGGCACTGCAAATAGAGGTTCTTGGCCACGAGGAACTCATCGTCCGCCTCGGCGACACGTTCCGCCGTGGCCAGAGCCTTGGCATTCTTCCAAGCGACACGAGCCATTTGCCAGAGATTGTACCGCTGGATCCTGTTGGCCTCACGCATGACCCGCAGGGCTTCACCAGACCTAGTGCGCTGGTAGACCATGGCCAACGCCTTGAAACCGAGACGGGCATAGTCCTGCATCCGACCTCGATAGGCCTTCTCCGCAAGCGCTGCGTCGACATAGATCTTGCCCAGGGCTAGCAGCTGTTCGTCGATGGCATTGGTCCAGCGTGATATTTTCTCCGTCGCCGGTTTCGAACTGTTCGTGTTGTCTTTGTAGCGCTCCCGCGCGTCGGCGACCATCTGCTTTAGACCAAGAAAGTGATCGATGATGGCCCCCTCATGCAGCCGGATCTGCTGAGAGATGTATTGCCGAGGGTTGCCGCCATTCTTGGCCGTCAACTCACTCAGCACACTGTACAACTTTAGAGACTCCTTGAAGTAGGAGATTTTCACTTCTTCCTCGAAGGCCCCCAACTCCTCGGGGACGACGACGTCCTCCTCCCTCTTGCGCTGCTCCTTGGCCAGCTGTTCACGGATTACTTCGCGACTCTCGTCCCATGATTTGGCAACGGCCATGGCAAGAAGTCCCTGGCCGCTGCTGAGTATTTTGTCTTCCTGCGGATCGATATCGTAGATGAATTCCCTGGCCTCGAACGCGTAGTAGAGAGGATTGCGTGACATCACCGTACCGGACTTCCGGTTGCGGGCACTGTAGCCGGTGCCGTAGGACCGGCCTCTGATGACGATCTGCCGCCAGAACAGATCGAGGGAATCGGCGTTGTTGATCTGCCGACACATCTCAGAGATCCACTTTTCATCGATGTCTCTGGGAGTCGCCTCGATCTGCTTGAGGAGGATCTTGATGATGTCCTCCTCGTCCTGGGCCCGGACCTCGGACGGCGACAGTTCCCCCTTTTCCGCCAAGCGACGACTTGGGGGGCGCTTCGGGAGGTTTGGTGGCAGGCACCAGTAGACTCATCGCGGCGGCGGCAATGAACAGACCACCAATGTAGAGTGGAAGTGATTTCACCGGTTACTCAAGCCCGAAAACTCGCCGTATCTGTATATTTACTTCGAAGTTACCACATTACCACCCAGGTCGCCACAGCGCGGAGAGTCCCCCTGATCCACCTGCCTGAACATGCCCACATCCATTTGCTCGCCGCCTGTGGCACGGCGATGGGGTCGCTCGCTGGTATGTTACGACAGCGCGGCTATCGTGTGACGGGCTCTGACGCCCACGTCTATCCGCCCATGAGTGACTTTCTGCGGGAGGAGGGCATCGAGCTGTGTGACGGCTTTGACGCCCAAAACATTGTACCTGCACCGGATCTTGTGGTGGTGGGAAATGCGGTGTCCCGAGGCAATCCCGAACTCGAGGCCGTTCTCGAGAGCCGTATCCCCTACACGCACCTGCCAGAGGTCTTGCGAGATCTCTTCCTGCAAGGGCGTCGGCCCCTCGTCGTGAGTGGTACCCATGGCAAGACCACAACGACGGCCCTCACCGCGCACCTGCTGCGCGTCGGTGGCGTCGATCCTTCCTGGCTGGTAGCTGGCCTGCCCCAAGACCTTCCCCGGCCCCATCATGTGGGCGGCGGCGACTGGTTTGTCCTGGAGGGGGACGAGTACGACAGCGCCTACTTCGCAAAATTTGCCAAATTCCTGTTCTACCGCCCGCACTTGCTCATCGTCAACAATATCGAATTCGACCATGCGGACATCTTTCGCGATCTCGAGGAGATTCGCCAGGCCTTCCGTCAAGTCGTTAACCAGGTACCCCACTCCGGGCTCGTGCTGGCCGGTGGGGATGATGGTGTCGTTGCCGAGGTCATCACAGATGCACCGGCACCGGTTATGAGATTTGGTCTGGGGTCTGACAATGACTGGCGGGCTGTCGATATTCGCCAAGAGGGTGGCCGACAATCATTCGAGTTGCTGGGGCCTGATGGCAGCGCTGGACGGATGCGTCTGAGTCTGCTGGGACAGCACAACCTGCGAAATGCACTTGCCGCTCTGGCAGCAGCTTCCTTTGCGGGTCTGGAGCCTGCCGCACTTGCTCACGCCCTGGAGAACTTTGTCGGCGTAAAGCGTCGACAGCAACACCTCGGAACCATCGCTGAAGTGACCCTGATCGACGATTTCGCCCATCACCCTACGGCGGTGCACGAGACCCTGGCCGGACTTCGAGAGGGGTACCCCCATCGCCGCCTGTGGACGATTTTCGAGCCCGCCAGTTCAACCAACACCAGGGACACCTTCGAGAACGACTACGCCGATGCCTTCGCCCATACAGACTTGGCGATCATCGGCGCCGTCGTGCGACCGGAGCGCAGTCGGGAGGACAAGCCATTCTCATCGGTACGCCTTGTCGACCGACTCCGTGGTAAAGGGATCGAAGCCTGGCATCTGGCGGATGCCGAGACCATCGCTTCCCATATCTGCACGAACAGCAGGCCGGGTGACATCGTTGTCTTCATGAGCAATGCAGGCTTTGGCGGCGTGCAGGCAAAGACGGTGGCAGCGCTGGAGAACTACACTCGGTGACACAAGAGGCCGGCAACCCGGTGACCGTACGACCCGCGGCCTTGCGGCGGGGAGACAGGATCGCCCTTGTCGCACCATCCCGTCCTTCCCACCCGCCTCGTCTGGCACTGGCGATCGACTGGTTGGCGGGGCGGGGGTATCAGGTGCAACCCAGTGCCAGGGTCCACGAACGGTATCACTACCTGGCCGGCAGGGACAGCGACAGGGCCCGTGATGTGATGGACGCCTTCCTCGACGATGGGATCGCCGCTCTGCTGTGCGTCCGTGGCGGTTTCGGTGCTGGCCGCATGGTGGACCTGCTCGATTACGACGCCATCGCCGCCCATCCAAAACCGGTCATCGGCTTCAGTGACAGCACGGGGCTGCAACTGGCGCTCTACGCTCGCGCAGGACTGGTCACCTTCACCGGTGCCCTCGCCGACACCGATCTTGGCCGGCACCCCGTCGATCCATTGGTGGCCAGCAGTTTCTGTCGCCTACTGGAACGACCCGAACCCTTTGGCAATCTTCCCGCCGCCGAGGACGAGCTCATCAGCCTGCGCCCGGGCAATGCACAGGGCCCTCTCGTGGCGGCAAATCTGACCCTCCTGTGCAGTCTGCTCGGCACACCTTACATGCCCTGTCTCGACGGCGCCGTACTCCTGATCGAAGATGTTAGCGAAGCGCCTTACCGCATTGACCGCATGTTGACCCAGTTGCGCCTTGCGGGGATTCTGGATCGCCTCAGTGCGCTCGTGTTGGGCACATTTGACGACTGTTTCGTGCCAACCGAGATGAAGGATTCACCGACCCTTGAGGAGATTGTGGACGACGCCGTGGGCGATCGAAATCTACCCGTCGTTGCTGGCGTCGCCTACGGTCACACGCGACGACGAGTCGTGTTGCCCCTTGGCGTCAGTGTCTGTGTTGATGGCGATGCCGGTTCGGTGGTCATTACACAAGCCGCGGTACTCTGACAGGCCGTGGGCGTTGGGTGGAGGAATTTGCCCCGTTTGCCGAAAGAACAGGTATGAACCTGGTGCGAGTACTTCTTCTGGCCCTGCTGACGCTGACCGTCCTGCC
>DPVW01000472.1 GCA_003529325.1 Candidatus Latescibacterota bacterium
GTTGCTGCCATTCATGCCCTGGTCGACTCTGGCAGCACAATTCGACGTGGTATCGGTTGCTGGCTGGGGCGCCGTTCTTTTTCTTGGTCTGGGTTGCTCGGGTATAGCGTACCTCTGTTGGTATGCCTCTCTTGCCAGAGCCTAGGCGTCATCTGTGGCGGCGCTGTTGTATCTGGAGCCACTGGTTACCCAGGCGGGCGGTGTGGTGCTGCTCGACGAGGGAATTGGGGCCAGTACTGTGGGCGGCGGGCTGCTCGTATTCGCCGGTGTCTACCTCGTGCAGAAGAAGGGGACATGACGAGACGCCATGGATGCCGAGCGGCGGCGGAGAGAACCCGTTACAATCAGGATGAAGTATGGATGCGGCGGTGGTGGAGTTGGGGATGAACGCTTGGCGCAGCTCGTGCTGCAATGGGAGGATGGTTGAGTGTTCGCATACGGTATGAAAGAGGTGGACGCGTGGCTCTTCGATCTGGGCAACGTCGTCATCGGCATCGACTTCGACCTGGCCCTGGCATCCTGGGCGGCGGTGGCGGGCAAGAATCTGGACGATCTGCGCAACCGCTTTCACTTCGACACGTCCTACGAGCGTCACGAACGAGGCCAGATCGAGGCGGAGAAGTTTTTCGACAGCCTGCGGTCCATGCTCGATATCGACCTCACAAACGACCAGTTCGCCGCCGGCTGGAATGCCATCTACACCGGGCCCATTGCGGCCGTCATCGATTTATTTCCGTCTTTGGCCAACAGCCGATCGCTGTATGCCTTCACCAATACGAATGTCACCCACCACCTCGCCTGGTCGACGATCTATCGTCAGGAGCTACAGCCCTTCGAGCGCATCTTTCTCTCCTGCGAAATGGGGGTTCGAAAACCGGAGGCGGCAGCATTCACCGCCGTAGCCCGGCAGATCGACGTGCCACTGGAGCGCATCCTGTTTTTTGACGACACCCAAGAGAATGTCGTCGGCGCCCGCGCTGTCGGCATGCAGGCCGTCTGGGTTCGGTCGCCGGCGGATGTGATCGACGCGGTGACGCCGTATCTGCAAGCGGGGCAGCGATGACGGCCTTGCGGCCCCTTCTGGTGCGCGCCGTGGGCGTCGGTTCTGCCCTGCTGCTGGCTGCTTGTGTCGCCCCCGCCGATCGACCACGCGCAAACAGTAAGTCCCCTTTCGCCGGCGAAAGGGACAAGGAGGTGGTGTGCGTCGTCGAAAGATTGCCGAACTACATCACCCATCTCACCGCTGTCGCCGGTCTGCCCTGGCGTACACCCTATGCCGACACCTATGGTCACACCGTCGATGTCGAGTCTCATCAGGTCCTGCAGTTGCACGCACCGATGCTGCAATGGGGGCACGGCGTTACCGGAGATCTGGCGCCGTTCTTCGTGCTACTTCCGGCCTATCTGCCGTTGAGTGACGAGTTCGACCTGTTCGAATACATGCGTGCCGTCGATACGGCGATGGGCTCGCAAAGCTACGACAGCATCGGCCAACTCTATCCGCGAGCGCAGGCCCGACTCTCATGGTGGTTGTTCGACTTTGAGGGCTTTTTCTATAGTCGGGCGCAGATTTATGAGACCTATCTGCGCGCGGTGCGCCAGCTCGTACATGTCTTTGAGCACAACTACCAGAAGTGGGACGAAGAGGTCTGGCACCATGTCGAACTGGATCTCGATCTCACGGCTGAGGAACTGAATGCTGATCTGTGGTCGCTGGATCTGCTCGATACGTGGGAGCGTCTGACGGGGCAACGCTTCCGTGGGGATCGATACGAGGTCGTGCTGTCGGTGGCACCGGCGGGAACGGGGATCACAAGTCTCGGCTACCACCGATCTCTGCTGGCAACCGACATGGATCGCGAACGCATGCTAGGGCTCATTGTGCACGAAGTGGGGACACACCTGCTTGTCGACCTATTTCGAGAGATGTCCGACCGCGACTTCTCGCAAGGGGAGGGGGATTGGACGACCTATGCCGCCTACGCCGGTCTCACCGCCCACTACACACGGCAGATCCTGCCAGAATTCGAGACGGAGATCGAGAATGACGTCGAACGCTTCGCTGGTATTTTCCGCCAGCTCGCGGACGACGAGCCCAGCGCCGATGCGCACAGACTGATGGAGCGCGCCCTCGCGGAGCAGCGAGCCGGGCGTTGGTGAGAACACGCACAAAATGGTGCCTGCTATCCATGCTAACAGGAGTCATGCTGATGACGACAACAGCACGAGGGGATGAGGGCGCGGGCGCGTCAGAGAATCGCATCCAACCGTGGACAAAGAATCCGAGATTCTGGCAGTTCCGCGGTGAACCGGTCTGGTTGCTGGGCGGTTCGGTGAAGGACAACCTATTCCAGATTCCGGACTTGCAGACCCAGTTGGATCTGCTCGTGTCGGTGGGCGGCAACTACATCCGCAATACGATGTCCGATCGGCCGGACCAGGGATTCGAAATCAAGGCTTTCGCGCAGACGGAGGAGGGTCGATACGACCTGACAGTCTGGAAGGAGGCGTATTGGCAGCGCTTCGAGAGCCTGCTGCAACTGACATCGGCTCGCGACATCATCGTTCAGATCGAGTTGTGGGATCGTTTCGATCACAGTCAGGGCAACTGGGAATCCGATCCTTTCAATCCGACCAACAATGTGAACTACAGCGAAGAGGAATCGGGGTTGGCTGCCGAATACCCACAGCATCCGGGTGGCAACAAGCAGCCTTTCTTTTACACGGTACCGGAGCTGGCGGACAATCAGGTCGTGCTGGCTTTTCAGCGGGCCTTCATCGACAAGGTGCTGTCCTACTCGTTGCGCTTCGATAATGTCCTGTATTGCATGGACAACGAGACCTCTGGGGACCCTGCCTGGGGGCGTTATTGGGCAGAACATGTCAGGCAGCGCGCCGCAGAGGCAGGGGTGCGTGTCGAGTTGACACAGATGTGGGACCAGTGGGATGTGAGTCACGAGACGCACCGGCCCACATTCGACCACCCGGAGCTCTACAGCTTCGTCGACATAGCTCAGAACTCGCATAACCCGGGCCAACTCAACTGGGAGCGGGCGCAGTGGGTGCGTGCCTATCTGTCGTCGCAACCACGGCCGATGAACTCGACAAAGATCTACGGCGCCGACACCTCAAAGTGGACGGACCGGGGTGTCGATGCAGAGCACGGCGAACAGACATTCTGGCGCAATCTGATCGGCGGCTTTGCTTCCAGTCGATTCCACCGACCCCCATCCGGTCTCGGCCTCGGCACCGTCGCCCAGGCAAATCTGCGCAGCGCCCGCATGCTGCAGCAGCACTTCGATGTGTTGCACGCAGTGCCGGATTCCGACATGGCTCTGCTAAGGGATCGCACTGACAACGAGGCCTACGTAACGCGCGTGCCACAGCGACAGTTTGCCGTCTACTTTCCCGATGGCGGCGACGTCCGACTCGATGTGAGCGATGTGGAGAGGACGGAGTCGCTCACCGTTATCGCTCTCGACATCGGTGCCAGCCGTTGGCTGGAACCAGCCTCCGTCCCGGTCGACGACGCCGGCTTGCTGCAACTCACGTCCCCACCGGGCCCCCATGTTGTGCTGGTCACTCAATGAAAAGCCGCCCGAATATCCTGTGGATCTCGTTGGAGGATACCAGTCCCCGCTTCGGTTGTTACGGCGACGAGGTGGCGCGGACGCCGAATATCGACCGCCTCGCTGCCGCGGGTTGCATCTATCCCAGAGCCTTCTCCGTGGCGGGGGTCTGCGCGCCAAGCCGTTCGGCGATCATCACGGGCATGTATCCCACCTCGATCGGCACCCATCACATGCGCACAACGCACACGGTGGATCCGAACCGACCCTTGCCGTATTCGGCCTGTCCACCACCGCACGTGAAGTGTTTCACCGAATATCTGCGCGGCGCCGACTACTACTGCACGAACAACGCCAAGACCGATTACCAGTTCACACCGCCATTCACGGCGTGGGACGAGTTGGGTACCAACGCCCACTGGCGGAATCGCCCACAGGGCACGCCCTTTTTTGCCGTCTTCAACCCGACGATGACGCACGAAAGTGGCATGTGGGAGGAAAAGCACGTAGATCAACCGCCCCGCACGGATGTTGCCGCCGTGGAGTTGCCACCCTACCTGCCGGACACAGAACCATGTCGTCGGGCCCTGGCCCACCATTATGACAACCTCGAAGAGGCAGACGGGCGTGTCGGCGAGTTGCTCGACCAACTCGATGCGGACGGACTCGCCGAGAATACCATCGTCATACTGTGGAGTGACCACGGCGAGGGTTTACCACGCGCCAAACGCTGGCCGTATGATGCGGGCATCCGTATTCCACTCATCGTGCGTTGGCCGGGGCGCGTGGATCCAGGCTCCATCGACGAACGCCTGGTGAGTCTCATCGATCTGGGGCCGACGATGTTGTCCATTACCGGCAGTCTGCGGCCCCAGCATCTGCAGGGACAACCCTTCCTGGGTCCTGACGCCGAACCGAGGCAGTACATCTTTGCAACACGCGACCGACACGACGAATTCTACGATCGTGTGCGCGCCGTGCGGGACCAGCGTTACAAGTACCTGCGCCACTACCACCCCGAGCAACCGTATCTGCCCTGGAATCCGTATCGCAATCGACATCCGGTCATGCAGGAGATGTGGCGTCTGTATCGGCAGGACGCCCTCGAAGGTGCACAGCGGCTGTTGTTCGATTCGCCACGGCCACCGGAGGAACTGTATGACACGCAGGCGGATCCCTTCGAGATGATCAACCTCGCCGACGATCCAGCCTATCGTCGAGTTCTGGCGCGGCTGCGTGGCGCCCTGGATGAATGGCAGACCGATGTCGGCGATCTGGGTGACATGGCAGAGGAGGAGATGGTGTACCGCTGGTGGCCCCAAGGCGTGCAGCCGCAGACGGCGATGGTTGGTTTTGTGCCATTCGCGGCGCAATCAGCGGGACTCGAGCTGTCGCGAGGTGGGTCATTTGACGGGCCGTGTCGGCTGCAACTGCACTGTCCGACGCAGGGCGCCTCCATGACCTACACCTTCGACGCGGGACAGAATGTGCGCTGGCGGTTGTATACGGGTCCCATCGAATTGCCACGAGGAACCACGACTGTGCGAGCCCGTGCCGTGCGTATCGGTTATCTGGACAGCACCGAGTCGGAGGGTGACTTCACGGTTCGGTCATCGGATCCGGGGGCGGTGGGATGAGGTCGGCATTCTGGCGGATCACGTCCCGCACGCGTTGCACGTATACTTCGCGCAATTCAGAGTAGGCGGTCAGACCCGCAGCCAATTCGTGCGCGTCGAGGGGGATGCCAGCGGTGCGCTGCTGCCGGCGCAGAACTCGCCATTCGGAGTACGCCGTGTGGGTGTTGAGGTTGCGCAGATAGGAGGCAATGGAGCCGGCGGGTGTGTCGAAGTCGGCAATCTCGTGCGTTGCACCGGGGTTCCGATCCTGTGGTACGATGCCACAACCGGGGGTGAAACACCACTCGCCGTAAATGTTGTTGCCCAGACGCGCGAAGCGGGAGCGCCCCCAACCTGATTCGATGGCGGCCTGCGCCAGGGCCAGCGCCGCGGGCACCACATCGACACGCTCACGCAGGCGGTCCAGATGCGCGGTGTCGATGGGGCCACCGTCGAGATCGAGCCGATATTCGGCAGCCAGCTGGGCGAGCTCGTCGATTTGCTCAGCCGACAGGTCCTCTTTTCTGTCGTGGCGTTGTCGCACCAGCTGCAGGCGTTGACGTTGCGCACGGATGCGGTCGTTTGCCACCAACACCATGGAATGGAGATAGGCATAGAACGTGCGCTTCAGTGTTGGCACATCGGAGATGGCGGAAAAATCAGGCAGGGGCGGTGCGGCTGTGGGCGCTGGAGGCTTTTGCTGCGTCGCTTGCGCCGACTGCGCCACGGCTTGCGGCACCGTTGCTGGCGCACCGACGGTCTCTGTTTCAGGCGGCGGCTGGGCACAACCGACCATGCAGAGCAGTCCCAGCAGAGGCAGGCTCAATAGTCTGTGGGTGGGGCTCATTCTCATGCTCTCGCTCTCCCCGTGGTGGCACAGGAGTTCGTCTGCTTCGTCTATCACCGATTTGGGGACGGACGTTATCCATCGACGAACATCGACGTCGACGCTTTTCGCGGCCAAATCGAGTTCCTCCGTGACGAGGGGTTCACCGTATTAACATTGAGTGACGCCCTGCAGCGACTTGATGCCGGTGACCTCGACACACCTACAGCGGTGCTCACCATCGACGATGGATACGACTCCTTTCGTACGGGCGCCATGCCCCTGTTGCAGGAATTCGGTATGCCGGCAACGCTGTTCATCAACACCGCCGGCATCGGTCGCCGTGGCATGCTCGATTGGGAGGATCTGACCCGGCTGGTCGAACAGGGCATGGAGATCGGCAATCACACGGTGTCACACGATTATTTCCTCGACCTGACCGATGCGGAGCGGCAGCAGGAATTTGCTACCGAGGTGGCGGCTGCACAACAGACCTTTGTCGCAAATATGGGGGTAGCACCCACAGCATGCGAACCGGTTCGCCCTGCCCCGCTTTCCCATGGGTGGTCGATACGCCACAGTGGTCGGCTTCATACGCAAGGCTCGCATGCGGGCCCTGCCAGTGGTCGGCATCGATCCCGTCTCCCGCGTTCTGTCCGGCACCGAACCACCTTGGCTGACATTGCGCGTCGACCCGGCGACCGTACAACTGTCCAAGGCGAACTGTTTCGTCTCCGGAGAGCCAGCTTGCAGTCTGCTCGTCGACACCTCCACCGACACACTGTACACGCTCACCGCCCCATCTCTGTCAGGTTCAGATTGGCACTGGTTCAGCCACGTCTGGATTCGGCCAGCACCTACCGATCGGTGACACTACGGGGCCAGCCAACCTCGTGGGATCGAAACCTGGCACTTCCTGACGGAATTTGACTTGACAGAGGTCACCTGCGCGTAGACTGTATCAGTGTATCAATTAACCGATACACTGCTCCAATATTGTTCATATCCAAGCGAGGAGACAGGGTTCATGTTGGACCGTGGGTACACCAAGGAACAGGTAGAGCGGGTTGCTCGCATGTATCACAGTGTGTCAGATGCGAGCCGCGCCATGGGCATTACGCCGCGCAGTTTCAGCCGGCTCTGCCGCAAATACGACATCGACACACCGTGGCAGCGCAAACGGCGCAGTCGTACAGAGGCGCAGCGCACCGATGGGTAGCAGCATGATTTTTCGCTGACTTCAATGGCCGAGACCTCCCTACTTCTGCGGCTCGATCCGACCAGGGCTGAACCGCTGTACGCACAGATTCGGGCACAGATCAAGTATCTGCTCGCCAGTGGTGGCCTGCGTGCACACGACGAACTGCCGTCGGTGCGGGCCCTGGCTGAAGGGTATCTGATCAACCCCAACACCGTGGTGCGTGCATACTCGGAACTGGAGCGGGACGGGCTGGTCTACAAGAAGCGAGGTACGGGAACCTTCGTATCAGAGGAGGCGACCGACATGGCACAGACAGAGAAGCAACGCATTGTCGGGCAGCGTCTGCGCGAGGCCATCGACGAAGGGCGTTCTCTGGGTCTGACAGAGATTCAACTGCGCCAGGCATTCGATGATCAGTTGCATTATCCGGACTCAGGGAAAGAGGGTTAGCCTATGTCCGACGTAGTCATCCAGATCGACGGCTTTACCAGGCATTTCGGCAGCACCATAGCGGTGGACGGACTCGATCTGACCGTGGGGCAAGGCCAGGTCTTTGGCTTTCTCGGCCGCAATGGTGCTGGCAAGACGACGACGATCAAGTCGTTGCTGGGGTTGTTGCGACCTACGAGTGGCATGGTTCGTGTCCTCGGTCTCGACCCGGCAACTGATGGTGTCGAGTTGAAGCAGCGTATCGGTTACGTACCGGAAACGCCACAGCTCTACTCGTGGATGCGTGTGCACGAGATGGTGCGTTTCACGAGCCAATTCTACGCCTGTTGGAATGACGCCCATGTAGCGACGTTGCTCGATCAGTTCGGTCTGGATGCAGAGTGCAGAGTGAAAAATCTGTCACGCGGAATGAGTGCGCAGCTGGCCCTGGTGCTGGCCATGGGTCATGACCCGGAATTGCTCATCCTGGATGAGCCCGCAACGGGTCTGGATGTGCTAGTGCGTCGCGATTTTCTCGAGAGTATCGTACAAGTCATTCAGCAGCAGGGGCGCACCGTGTTGCTGTCCTCCCACATGGTGCACGAGGTGGAGCGTGTCGCCGATCGGGTGGCGGTCATCGAAGGTGGGAAGCTGCTGGTCTGTCAGGACACGGACGCCTTCAAGGGGCGGGTGAAGAAGGTGCTGGTGCGACTCAGCAACGACGATGAGTCCGGGTTGAAAGGTGTTGCTGGCGTGAGCGAGATCGAAGGCAGTGGGGACCGTCGGCTCGTCACCATCAGCAATTACGATGAAAGCTGTAGACAGGCGCTGCACGAGGCTGGTGCCGAGGTGGTGTATGTGGTCGACATGAGCCTCGAGGAGAGCTTCATCGAACTCGTGCGCCCCCATGCGCGCCGCGAGGGGGTGAGATGAGCCCCTTGTTGTGGAAAGAGTTTCGCGAGAACGCCTACAAGATCGCCACGGGTCTGGGTGTCGTTCTACTCGTGCACATTCTGCGACAGATGGACGAATTCAATCGGAGTTTCGATCTCAATGCTTGGGCGTTGGTGATCGGCAGTCTGTGTGCCGGGGTTCTCGGCATGGATGTCATTGCCGGGGAACGCAGTCGAGGGACACTGGACTTCCTTCTGGTGCGGCCAACGACGGTGGCCCGCATCCTGGCGGCCAAATTCATCGTCGGCGCCCTGGGGTTGCTCGCCATCGTCGCCGCCTTCTGGGTCATGGTCTATGCGACCCCATTCGTCGAGAACCCCTCGCCCTGGGCGGGGGCCTACAAACTCCAGACGTTGATCGATGTTCCCTGGGTGGCCATGGTCTACGCCTGGTATCTACCGTTGGTCGTCATCTACACGTGCGTATTTCTCGCCTCCTCGGCGACGGAGAATTCAGCCGAGGCGGCGGGCGCAGGCGGCATCATCGGCCTTATGGCAATGCTCTTTATCGTGCTGGTGGCGCAATTTTATCCAGGTTTCGCCTACGACAGATCGATCATCCAGGATCTGATCAAGGTCGCCTTTGACGACAAGGGCGAGCTGGTACGGATTGCGACGCATGGCGGTACCGTGATCCGGCGATCGATACTGGCTGCCGGACTGATCGGCGCCGGATTTATCGGCGCCTGGCTTCTCACCGGGCGCTTTCGTGAATTCACCCTGGGGCGGCGGCCCCTTGTGATCACCGGCGTTCTGCTGGTGACGCTGGTGATGACGGTGCCGCGTCTGCTGCCGGACAAGACGGAAAAGATTCTGCCTATTGGCTCGGTGCGCGTCGGCGAGCGGGCGCGGGATTTCAAACTGATCGGGGACCGAGCCTTTGTGTTGCTCGACGACAGTCTTGTCGTCATCGACGTATCCGTGCCAACAGCACTCCGGTCTGTGACGACAGTACGAGCCGACGCCGATTGGTCTCTGAGTCGCATGGCCCAGTCCGGCTCCTACCTATGTGCGGGAGGCTGGCGCGAGGCGATACCCGCTGACAGTGCCGGCGTGGTCTGCTTCGACATCACCGATCCTGATGCCCCTCATATCAGCGGTGTGACGATGCTGGTATCGGATTACGACCGTGGTGACCCCGGGGGCGGATACGCGTCGGGTCGACAGTTCATCTCCATCGAGGCGGTAGGTGCAACGCTACTGGTCCCCAATGTCACCGAGAATCAGAGTGAACTGATCTCCGTGCGAGTCGATGATACGGGGAGGCCGACAGTCACCGACGTGCTCGTGCTCGAAACCTACGAGTATCCGGAGGAAGTCTGGGCAGGCACCAACAGATATGTTCGCGCGGCTTATGTGCAACGCCATGCCTTCGTTGTCGTGCCGGGTGAGGATCAGGCCTATCTGGGGCTGCGCAGTGGTCTCGTCATCGTCCAGGTAGATGCCTCCGGTGCATTGCGTGAACTCAGTCGTGACAGTCTCGAGGACGCCGAGGATTTCGCTTCCGGGTATGCTCGCGCTGTCGTGGCGCGCCAGGATCGGGTGTTCATCCGACGACTGTGGCCCTCCGAGTATGTCGAATTCGATGTCAGCGATGGGGCTCACCCTCGACAGATCCGCACCTTGCACCCGCGGACCACCGTGACCTGGCCACGCCAGGCGGGCTATATGTATCGCAGTCGGAGAACAATTCAACTCCACGACCCGGCGCAGCCACACCGCAGACCCGTCCCCGCACTTGGCCTGGCGCGTGACAATCCACGCCGTGGGGTGCGTTCAAAGCCCATTCTGCGCGATGGTCTCGGATACGTCCTCATCGACGATGAGTTGGCGATCTTCGAATTGCCGCCCCTGGAATAACTCGGCCCCACAACCATGTGCCCTTGTCACCATACGCGGGCCCGGTCCATACTATGGACTCTGTTACCTGCTCCCCAGTCCTGGAGTGGACGATGTCCAGCGATGAAGAGATGTTGGTTTTCGCCGGCAGTGGCAGCCCGCGGCTGACTGCGAAGATCTGCCAGAGCCTCGCCATCGAGGTCCGCGCCGGCGAGGTGGTGCAATTCTCCGATGGCAATCTGATGGTGCGCATCGGCGAAAATGTGCGTGGCAGGCACGTCTATCTGGTGCAGTCCACCGCCTTCCCGGCCAATGACAACTTCATGGAGTTGTTGTTCTGGATCGACGCATTTCAGCGATCCAGTGCCGAGTCGGTGACGGTCCTCATGCCATACTTCAGCTACGCCAAGGGTGACAAGAAAGACGAACCTCGGGTGTCGATCCGGGCTCGCGTCTGTGCCGATGCAATTCAGGCGGCGGGGGCCGACCGGGTCGTTACGCTGGACCTCCATGCAGCGCAGATCCAGGGCTTCTTCACCGTGCCGGTGGACGATCTCTACGCGCTGCCCGTTCTGGTACAGGCATTACGAGACAAACAACTCGTGGACCCCATCGTCGTTTCCCCCGACGTCGGTTTTGCCAAGAAGGCACGAAAATTCGCCACCGCATTGGGCTGTTCTCTGGCCATCGGCGACAAGGAGCGGGCTGGCCATGATGAGTCCGCCGAGGTCCTTGAGATCATTGGCGATGTGCAGGGAAAGACGGCAATCGTCGTCGATGACTTCACGATCTCAGGTGGCACCTTGTGCGACGTGGCGGAAAAGCTCATCGAGCGCGGTGCCAGGCAGGTGCACGCTGCCGTCTCACATGG
Organism: Candidatus Latescibacterota bacterium; assembly: GCA_003529325.1. Classification (GTDB taxonomy): domain Bacteria; phylum Latescibacterota; class UBA2968; order UBA8231; family UBA8231; genus UBA8231. Next base: position 11,305 of record DPVW01000472.1, read on the forward strand.
CGTTTTCGGCGCCGGTGCCATGGCCCGTATCGACGCCAGCCCCATCGATACATTTCTCGTCACGGATTCGGTGGAGACCCAACCGGAGCCCATGGGTGCAAAGATGCAGATCGTGTCGGTTGCCGGACTCTTTGCCGAGGCGATCCGTCGCATCCACCAGCGCCAGAGTATCAGCGTGCTGTTTGAAAATCCATGACCGCGATGACGGAAGAAGAGCGCTGGTATTTCCAGCACAATGGTTTCCACCGGGTGCGGCAGAATCTGCCCGAGGATCTACTGCGTCGGTTGAATGAGGCGACGGACGGTGCGATCGCGGATTGTGTTGAGCCCGTCGTCTGGGAGGATGGTCCCACGGGCCGACCCGAGGATGTGCGGCGACTGTCGGAGGTGTTGTCACGGGATCCCGCCTACCTGGAGGCGGCGCAGCATCCACCCCTGCTCGATACTCTCGAGGGGCTGCTCGGTCCGAATGTGGAACTGCTGACGAACAAGCACAATCACATCATGGTCCGTCCCCCCGGATCGCTACCCGTATACTGGCATGCCGGGGAAGAGACGTGGGATCCGACGCTGGTGACGGCCCTCATCTATCTGGAAGAGTCGACCCTCGACAATGGCTGCATTCGACTCGTGCCTGGCAGCCACCACCGACCCTTTCGCCAGCCTCGGCGACCGGGAGGCGCGTGGGAGCAGAGTGAGTGGCTGTCGAGGTCGCTGCCGGTGCCGATGCCGCGAGGGGGTGTGCTGTTGTTCAACGACGCCTGCTTCCACGGTGCCGATATCAATCGGACCGATGGTTCGCGGCGCAGCATGACCCTGGCCTATCGGGCGCACGACACCCACGATGTGGACAAACAGGACCCGGTAAAGATCCTTGTGCGTGGCCAGCGGACCTATACAGGGCATCCCCACCCATTTCCCGGAGAGGCCGTTTCGTGAGCTGGCAACAACAGATCGAAAACGCACGACAGATCGGCCTCGATGTGCTGCAGCCCACGGCGGCACAGCTGGAGCATGGCCTCGAGCTGCACCGCGAGTCTCTCGTGGCCGAGTCCTACAGTCTCGGGGTGATCGCCCCTGTCGACGGCGATGCTGTCGCCCAGGCCGTGGAGGCAGGTGCCGCCGACGCGGAACTGCATATGCTTACCGAGAGCATGCGCATGACGCGCTGGGCGGCCAACGATGCGCTGCGCGCCGAATACGAGGGGGCGTGGCAAGCCTCCGGTGTGGACTGCGCTTTCCAGAATGCCGGCGAGGAAGGCAACGATGCACTGCGTATGCTTGGCCGCCTCGCCCACTACACACACCTTACCGATCATATGCGAGAGTCCGTCACCCGCGCCGCTTTTCCTGACGACATCGAGCAGGCATGGTCGGCGGGACGGCGCAGTCTCGTGCAGACCTGCAATGGTGTGCCACTGGCCGGCGACGGACTGACCGTCGAGGGGGAGTTGCGCTACGTGCGCCTGTTCTTCGAGCTCGGTTGTCGTATGATGCACCTGACCTACAATCGTCGGAATCCGATCGGCGATGGTTGTGCAGAGCCGGGCAATGCCGGGCTGAGTGACTTCGGGCGTGCCACTGTAGCGGAGCTCAACCGCTGCGGCATCATTATCGACGTAGCCCATTCGGGCTGGCAGACCTGCCTGGAGACGGCGCAGGCGTCGACGGCGCCAATGGTTTCGAGCCATGCAACGTGCGACGCGCTGAATCACCACCACCGGGCCAAGCCGGATGAACTGATGAAGGCCATCGCCGACACGGGGGGGACGGTGGGCATCACCAATGTGCCTGCATTTCTCGGTGGTTCCGGCTGTATCGACGCCATGCTCGACCATCTCGATCACGCGATTCAGGTCGTCGGCGCCAAACATGTCACGATCGGTACCGACCGTCCATATGTCAGCGTGCAAGCCGCGGCAGAGACGGCCAAAGTCCCGACTGGGCGTCGCCAGCGGACGCGCTGGGAGGCGTTGTGGTGGCCAGATGATCCCGTGCAGCAACCGGGTTGGAAGGAGGAACGGATGATACAGAGTTCGGCGTGGACGAACTGGCCATTGTTTACGGTTGGCCTCGTTCAGCGTGGCTATAGCGATACAGACATCAGACTCGTCATCGGTGGCAACATACTGCGCGTGGCACGGGACGTTTACGCTGCCAGGGAGTGCTAGACATGCGCGGCAGGACAACGCTGCTGATCGGGATTGCCTGCGCTTCGGCGATATGGGCTCAGGAGCCGATGCGCAAAAGCTTTGGGGATCCAGCACGCTTCGAGAAGACGATCTCCGCCTTCGAGGCAGCCGACAAGCTGGCACCCCCTCCTAAGGGGGCGATCCTCTGTACGGGTAGTTCGAGCATGCGTGGATGGCATCACCGTATCGCCGATGATCTGGCGCCACTGACGGTGATCGCCCGTGGTTTCGGTGGCAGCAATTATTACGACGTGCTGCACTATGCCGATCGCGTCGTTCTCGCCTATCAGCCGCGGGCGGTGTTGCTCTACGAGGGGGACAATGACGTGGCTGCCGGCATTCCGGCGGCGCAGATCCACGAGACATTTCAGGCTCTCGTGGCGCGTCTGCGTGGTCGTCTGCCGGAGCTTCGCATCTACGTCATCGGCGCCAAACCGAGCATCAGACGGTGGCAGAAGTGGCCGCAGATGGTGGCGGCCAATGCGTTGGTGCGCGCCACTTGCGATGCCGACCCCGCCTTGACCTACATCGACGTGTCGGCCTCCATGATGGATGCATATGGTATGCCAAGAGCGGAGATTTTTGTCGCCGACAGTCTGCACATGAATGATGCCGGATATGATGCCTGGACGGCGGCGGTTGCCCCCGTGTTGCTCGAAGGCGAAGCCGCACACGAGCACAGCGAGTGATCTGATGAGTGACTATGAACGGGGTCTGGCACAGTTCCGCGACATGGTCGGTGCCGAGCGCATCGATGCCCTCGTCGAGCGCTTCCGCGCCGTCTGTCCCGACTTCGAGAAGGAGGTCGTGTCTGTCGTCGGTGGTCGTATCTGGACGCGGGGTGGAATCGATCTGAAAACGCGCTCCTTGTGCAGCATCTGCGTGTTGGCCGCCCTGGGGCGCACGAATGCGCTGGCCTTGAATTTCGACATGGCTTTAAACAACGGTGCCAATCTCGAGGAGATCTTCGAGGCCCTGTTCCAGGTGGCGGTCTATGCCGGCTTTCCGGCGATGTGGGATGCTCTTGTCATGCTGGAAGAGGTCCTCGCCGAACGCGATGCACCACGTTGATCCGCACTGGGCTGCAGGGTGACCGCCGACATGACGGTCACCCGCTTCCTACTTCAGCGCCAATCCCAGATCACGTAGTTGTGCTGACGCCACCATGGACGGCGCATCCATCATCAGGTCACGGCCCCTGGAGTCCTTGGGGAAGGGCGTGACCTCGCGCAAATTTGGCACGTTCGCTAGCAGCATAACGATGCGTTCCAGACCAGGTGCGATACCGGCATGGGGTGGGCAGCCACTGCGAAAGGCGCGTAACAGAGCGCCAAACTCCGCCTCCACCTGGTCCGGCTCATAGCCGCCGATCTCGAAGGCGAGACGCATGATGTCGGGCCGGTGGTTGCGCACGGCACCACTCGACAACTCGACACCATTGCAGACGATGTCGTATTGCCAAGCACGCACCTGCAGCGGTGGCAGCGACTGCAGTGCTTCGAGACCTCCCTGGGGCATGGAGAAGGGATTGTGCGAAAAGGTGATCTGTCTCGTCTCCTGGTCCAGCTCATACAGCGGAAAGTCAGTAATCCAGGCGAAGCGGTAGGCTTCGGATTCGTCCAACTCTAACTGGCGCCCCAGTTGCAGGCGTAACAGACCCGCCCAACGAGTTACCTCTGCCCTGTCCCCGGCGAGCAGGAACAGTGCGGCCCCCTCCGGCATGACAGAAGGGGATCCGGGCAGACCGCGGGCCAGTCGTGTCACGAGCCGCTCGACGAGCCCGGTTCCCATGGTGCTGGCGACAGGTCCGGTAAAACCGTCCGACGTTCTTGCGAGCCAGGCCAATCCTGCGGCGCCCTGCTGTTGGGCAAAGGCCTGCAAGCCATCGAAGAACGATCGTGGCCGGCTGGCCACGCCCGGCGTAGCGAGGCCGCGTACGACACCGCCAGACTCGATGATG
>DPVW01000207.1:0-4625 GCA_003529325.1 Candidatus Latescibacterota bacterium
GGGCGCAATGCCGTGTATCTGGCGACGCTGGGTTGGCAGGTGACGGCGACGGATATCTCCGCCACCGGATTGCAGTGGTTGAACCGATGGGCGCGTGAGTGCGGTGTCGATGTGGAAAGTGTCGTCACCGATCTGGTGTCTTGGGAGCCCGGTACGACATGCTGGGATCTGGTGACCATGGTGTCCTACCTCCAGCCCGCTTTTTTCCCCGCCATTCGTCGCGCCCTACGCCCCGGAGGACTCTTTCTGTTTCACACATTCGGGCCCAAACAACTCGAACAGAGCTGGGGACCGCGTAGCGCTGCACATCTGGCCGAACCGGAGACAGTTCGGTCGGCCTTCCAGGATTGGGAGTTACTCCGCTTCGAGGAGGGTGTGTTCCCACGTGGCGATGGGCGCCAGGAGGGGGTGGTGCGAATGCTGGCTCGAAAACCTAGGCGTCCAGGGCGCTGATCTGTTCAGCAAGACCCACTGTGAGTGGCGTTGCCGGCGTCGGCAACTCAGCCGCATGCAAGCCGGAAAGGTCGTAGATGCGGTGACAGAGAAAGGGCGCCGACGCCGGATTGGCGGCCAGGTAGGCATCGACGGGGATCTCCTCGATACCGACTGGGACGCCGAGAACATCACCGATGATCCGATAGTAGTCGACGGATTCGACGACATCGGGGCCGGCGGCCTGGAAGATGCGACGGTGCAGATCGGACCGTCCGAGGAAACCGAGCATGAGATCCGCCAGGTCGCGAGCCAGGATCGGTTGCTGCAGGAAATGGCCACCCCCAACGAGGTGCAACTTCTCTCCGGCGCGCAACTTCTCCAGCAAAGCCTTGTCACGACCATGCTCCGGCAGACAACCCAGCTCAGAACCGGGGCCGTAGATATGGCAGGGCCGCACGACGGACCAACTCATGTCTCCGGTATCGGTGCCGAGCAAATGCAATTCGCACAATCGCTTCTTGCCACCGTATCCATCACTCAGATAATGATCGGAGAGCTCCCCTTGCGGGAACCGGCGGTGCGTGGGATCGAAGACGAAGTCGGTGGAGACAAATAGCAGCTGGTGGGCACGTTCTCGGAACACGGCCACATCCTGCACCGCGTCGACGGCGTCATATCCGATGCAGTCGGCGACCAGGTCGAAGTGGTCGATCTTTGCCATCTGCATCGCCGCCGAGATCGCACCTTCGAAGGACGGCGTATCTTTTCGATCCGCGACGATGGCGGTGACGCCATCTGGTAGTGGCCGTTGTCCGCGTGTGACGACCCAGACACGGAAGCCCGCTGCCACGGCGCGGCGCGCCACCGTACCACTGACAAAACCACTGCCGCCAATCACGAGTAGATCATTGGCCATGACGGTTACCCCTCCACCTGCGGATGACGGGGAAGCAGCTCAAGTGGTTGCACGATCTTGCGCCGCTCGGGGGTGAGTCGCGCCAGCAGTTCGGCTGACGGTGCATAACCAAGGCGAAAATTGCCCCAGGAGGGCCCATACCGGAAGACGCAGATACGCCGCTCCCCTTCGTTGGCACGACGTGCCGAGCCGTGGGACAGACCATCGACGAAGAGGATGGCGTCACCCGCCTGCATATGGACTTCGATTGCGCCTTCGATGCCTTCCACGGTAGCACCCTCGGGTTTCATGCGATGTTCGGCGAAATCGGGATGCAGGAAATTCGACTTGTGACTGCCCGGGATCAGCATGGTGCCACCATCACCTGGACCGATGTCGGTGAGTGCGATCAGCGCATTCACCTGACCACACATGAAACGACCACCGTGGAAGCGAAACTGGTTGCGATGAATGGGTGGATGACCACCGGAGTGCACACCGATGGCCTCACCAGGGCGTCTGAAATTCGCGAAGCATTCATCGATAAAAAGGGGCCCATGATGGTAGTCGAAGGTGCCCTCGCCACCGACAAAAAATTTGATGCGCTCGATCCACGACGGGTGATCGATGAGCTGTTCGAAGGGTTCTCCCCCTTCGTAAATCTGCTGGTAGTTGAGGCCGTCCTTGGTCCCGTATGTGTGGCCCTGCAGGTGGCCATACCACTGGCCGGGTTGCAGGCGTGGAATCTCGTCAAGAACCGTGTTGCAGGCGCCGACTTCGTCGGCCGTCAGGGCGCCAGGCACGTGGATGTAGCCACGCAGATCGAAGAGGTAGGTGTCGAGAGGGTCAACCATGGTTGCAGAGGTCTCCGTGACTTTGCCCGTAACGTCAACGGGTTGGTTATCGAAGCATCGATATAGCTGCTTGTTGCACCTGCGTGCAAGCCGGGCGGTATCTACTTGACCATGTTCCATTCGCTGTCGAGTGTCTCAGCAGACCGGTCTACAGACATTGAACGGGGGGTCTGCTTTGATATCTGCCATGGGCGAGTGGGTGTCACTGGCCGACACCGATCCGCAGGCCTTCGAAGTGAGACTTGCCGAGGCCACTGCCGGGGACGGCTGGGTGATGGCGATCACGGGAATTGCTCTGGGGAACCAACCGTGAAAATTTCTTCACGCAGCTGAAGGTCTGGAGCAAGGACTCGCTGCGCCGCTGGGCGTTGAACAGGCGTGCCAGGCGCCCGATGCCCTGGGTGACAGAATGTGAGTCGGGTGTCACCCCACTCGGTACCGCTCCAGGGCGGCAACATCCAGCTCGACGCCGAGCCCCGGAGCGTCCGGTACCGTCACCAGGCCATTCACCGGCTCCAGAGCGCCACCGATCAGGTCGTTCTCACGCGTGAAATGCAATGAATCGGAGGGAATCTTGGCATTGCGCACAACGGCGTGTACGTGCGTTCCGTACGCCCCCGAGATGCCCAGACCAAGACCCACGACCTGCAACCATACCGGCAGACCCGCCGCCTCAGCCATGCCCGCCATGACGAGTACACCCTCGACGGTCCCCCCCATGTTGAACATGTCGGCTGCATCGGCGCGGATGGCACTCATCATCACCTTTGGATCATGCAGATGTGGCGCCAAGGGGATGATCGAATGTTGGCGAAAGTGGCTGTATTGATGCCACCCCGGCAGGTATTGGAAAGGATCTTCGAAGGCCTGGATGTTGTATCCCTCCAACTGTCGCGCCAGCCGCAGGCTGGTGGTCAGATCACCAAAGGTGAAGTTGGGATCGACGATGATCCCGTAGTCGGGACCTGCGGCCTTCGTCATCAGGTCGACGGTTTCGACGATGTTCCAGGGTCGCGCTTTCAGCTTGTGCGTGCGGTAACCCTTCCTGGCTCCCTCCTCGGCCATGGCGGCGAACTCCGCCGGCTCCAGGGGAGGAGACCACCAGCCCACCGGGACCTGATCCCAATGTTTGGTCCCCATGAGGCGATAGGCGGGCACACCCAGCGCCTTGCCGACGATGTCGAAACAGGCCATGGCGATGGCGCCACCCATGGAGGTCAGATTCAGGCTCAATGGGTCGACGCCGAGCCACTTGGACTCGATCTCTTCCATCAGGTCACCACGTCCTCCCTCGCCGATCCCGACGATGCCCTCGTCGGTATGGACACGAATGATCGTGATCGGGTTGTCCCGATAGTGTCCGGGACGGCTCTTCTCGATGGAGGGGATGTGGGGTACAGCGGTAACGAAACGTTCCAACTTCGTGATCTTCATTGTCAAAAGCCCTTGTAGTCCTGTTCGGTAACCGCCGACCCCGGTGGCATGCGCCACATGTAGTCAGCATCGATGGCGGGTTCGCTGTCACCGAAGCGTTCCATCAGGTCGATACGATGGCGCAGCAGTGTGCCCAGATTCATGCCATAGTGGTGGGTTGTCTCGCCGTGCGCCATCAGTGGCATGAAATCGATGTCGGAGTCCTCCCAAAGAGTCAGCATTTCCCTGGAATTGTCCAGTTCACGTGCACAGGTGTCAAGTCCCTGGGCGCGTCGTCTCGATTTCTGTATCGACTCCTCGGCCTCGAGATAGCCGTGCACGCCCGCAATCCAGCCACAGATGTTGCGTAAGGTCTCCGCATAACAGCGGAATGCGCGTAACCGGTCACGCAGGCCGGTCCAGACTCCACCACCCTCAGTTGCCATGCTCTCGGCGCTGTCGACGGCTTCGGCGAGGGGAGCCCAGACCGCCTCGAAGGCTTCCAAGTGACGGTCGCATTTGGTCACGTCGAGGATTTCCCACAAGGCGTCGGCACCGAAGTCGATGTTGTTGGGATTGTTGAAGATCGTCAGCATCATCTCTTCGTACGGAATGCGCTCGGCGTCGGGGATGGCATTCATATCTGGGACGAATGGCCGGGCCCAGAATCGATACCAGGTGAAACTGTTCGACATGTATTGACCGATGTCGGGTAGCAGATCGGCAGCCCGGTCCGCCGCACGCCAGGCGACACTCGGGATGTCGAGATAACCTTCGTTTGGGGACTCAATCTGCTACTGCAGCAGACGGGCGCGGTCGGCGTGGGCGCCGGCGGTGGGAATCTCCTGGATCAGAAAGTTGGGTATCACCGCGTCGAGATGCAGGCTGATCGCCGTCGACAGGGGACTCCACGGGTTGTGCGGCGCCAGACTCACGTAAAAGGCTTCGGCCATGGCGGCAATCTTATGGATCACGTTCACCGCTTCGTGCACGAGCAGATCACGAAAGGCATACCGTCCGATGCGCCG
>DPVW01000207.1:4881-10729 GCA_003529325.1 Candidatus Latescibacterota bacterium
GCCGGTGCCCTCGATGGGTGTGAACTTCACCGTGCGGAAACCCTCCTCCAGGCGACGCTGCGCGTCCTCGGCATAACCAGCGGGTTCGCCACCGTGGATCCAGGCGTAACATTCGATGCGCTCGCGGACACGGCCACCGAGCAACTGCCACCCCGCCAGATGACGGTTCGGGTCATGTCACCGAGAAGGCGTTCGATGGCAAGTGGATCGGCGCCGACCACGAAGTGTTCGAGGTCGCGTATGGCGCCAACGACGGCCTGTTCCTTACCGACACAGGAGGGTTCGCCGAAGCCGACGATGCCCGCGTCGGTCTGCAGGCGAACGAAGAGGTAGATCCGAGGCTGACCTGGGGCGCCGATGTCAGCGCTGAGAATGTCGAGTCGAGTGATGCGCATCAATGGATTCAATCACCCTCATGGCCGAAGGTGTGCCGCAATTCATGGTCAAGCAGGAATCGCTTGAAGCGGACGCCACCGGCATACCCACCGAGTTTGCCGTCAGCACCGACGACGCGATGACAGGGGATGACGACGGGCAAGGGATTGTTGTGATTGGCGCCGCCCACGGCACGTGCCGCTCCGGGACACCCCAGACTGGCCGCCAGTTCACCATAGGATGAGGTGGTGCCGTAGGGCAACAATTGCAGGGCCTGCCACACCTTCAGCTGGAAGGGTGTACCCTGCGGCCGCAGGGGCAACTCGAAGTCCTGCAGGGCGCCGGCAAAGTAGGCGGTGAGTTGCTCGCCAGCACCAAAAGCAGCGCTATCGTGCCGCGTCCCTTCGGGCGCCACCTCCGTGTCGCCGCCGGCATCGACGAACCACATTCGGTAGATACCGTCGACACGCCAGGCGACGGCGAAATCACCTACTGGGGTGGCAATGAGGCTGTAGTCCAATAACTTAGCTCTACTTCAGCATCATCATTCTACCCGTGCCGACAAAATCGGGGGTTGCGAGTCGGTAGAAGTACAGTCCATTGCCCACCGCTCTGCCAGCGGTATCCCGGCCATCCCAGCTGACGGAGTAGAAGCCAGCGGGCATCGATTGGCCGGGGACCAGCGTGCGCACCACACGCCCGAGCACGTCATATATCACCAACCGTGCCGAAGTTTCGGCGGCGAGGGCGAAGTCGATCTGGGTCGATGGATTGAACGGATTCGGATACGCCTGTCCGAGAGCGAATCCAGAGGGCCGCAACGAGGCGGAGGGAATCGGGGGTGCCAGGCGCACACCAGAGGTCGAGGCCAGCAACAGCTGCTCAAGCTCGATGCGGGTGCCATTGGCGAGTTGCCGATCGCGCAGACGGAAGGTGAGTTGCGCCAGCACGCCGGTTTCCATCAGGCCCCCGTCGCTGCGAGCATTGCCGAGCAGGATCCGCCCTGGACGCTGCTCGAGGATGCGGAACCAGTTGTTGTCGGGTGCCGTGGGTCCAGCCTGAGCATCGGTGAAGGACAAGGCCGCCGGATCCCATGTCAGGGTCAGACCATAAGCGTCCACGTCGTTAAGTGCATCGGCCTGTACAAGCAGCTGTACCACATCACGCGGTAGTGACGACGTGCCATCGAGACCCGCGTCGGCGATGAGGCGGATCTGCGCGGACTCGTCGACGGGATGGGTGCTGGCCACAGTCTGGGCCGTTTTGCTTGCCGTGGTGCCGAAGGCATCGACGAAGCGGAAAAAGTCGTCGAAGTCGATGAAGGTCCCGGCGCCGGAGTCGTTCAGATCAAAGTCCGGAAAGTCGTCGGCACTGCCGCCGAAGGCATCGACAAAGGCGAAGAAATCGTCGAAATCGACGGCGCCAGAATCGTTGAAATCACCCAACAGCAGCGGACCCGTGGATGCGGTGAATTCCTCGGTGACCGTGAACGGTCCCATCAGGTCGCCTTCCACGGCGCGGGCCCGCCAGTAGTAGGTTGCGCCGTCATCCAGGCTACGCGTGATGGTCCAGGAGGTGGCGGCAGAACCGGAGGTGATGCCGGATTCTGAAGCGGTTACATCGGAGAAGTCAGACTGTGTCGATACCTGGATCGTATAGGTCAGAGTGGCGCCACTACTGAAGGGCTCGGCGTTAGTGAAAGAGAATGTTGGTCGCAACGCCTCTCCATCGACACTCAGATCGCTGGGTGCCGTGGGTGCAGCCGACAGGGTCGGGCTCAGCGACAGGTCGAGACCGGGGTCGGACTCGTTGCCGGGTGAAGCCCGATCGATGGCGGTGATCTGGTATTCGTACGAGCTGCCGTTGTCCAGGCCCAGGTCGGTGTAACCAGGGGTTGGCAGAAGTGTGGCGATGGCGACGAAGCTACCGTCGCCGGTCAGTCGTCGGTAGAGGTTGTAGCCACCCAGATCGGCCTCGGAGTTGGTCTCCCACGAGAGCGCGACGGACTCGTTCCCCGCTGTCCCAGTCAATCCCGTGGGTGCCCCGGGGGCGCTCGTGTCGGGTGCCGCCAAAGTTGTAAAGGAAACTTCAACGGATTCGGTCGGGCCATTGCCGGCGCGGTCGCCGGAACCGACGGTGAGAAAGTACTCCGTGTCGGGCTGTAGGTTGGTCAAAGCCACGTCGTGCTCAAGTACGTCGGAGGCGTCACCCACGGTTACGTCGAGCAAACCTGAGACCGTACCCAGATCGACAAAACTGTCCGCCAACTCGTCCGTCAGCCATGTGACGATGGCGCTGAAGTCCGCGGCGGTGACGACGACATCGCTGAGCACGGGGGGGGTCGCGTCCGGTTCAGGGTCGGTGGTGAAGGACAACACGTCGGTCACAGTCGGCCCGTTGTTGCTCAGATCCGAAGAGGTGACCTGGTAGAAGTATTCGGTGGCGGGAGTCAGATTGGTCAGGGTGATTTCATGGTCGTCACCCGTTGACGAGGATGTGCGGATAAACAGCAGACTATCCGCTGCGGTACCAAAATCGATCTGTGCCGTCGCGTCTTCGTCCGTCGTCCACTGAATCGTGGCGACTTCGTCGTTCTGATAAATCACCGCTGGTTCCTCGGTGATCTCCGGTGCCGTGAGATCGACCTCGGGGTTGGTTGAGAATACCCCTTCGGCGCTCGTGGTGGCGCCGTTGCCGGCAGCGTCGGTGGAACCGACCTGAAAGAGGTACGGGGAGCCGGGCTCCAGATTTGACAGGACCATCTTGTGGCTTGTCTGACTGACACCGGAATTTGTCCGTCCTTCGCTCACCGATTCGGCACCAAACTGCACGTCGGAGTTTGCCGGTTCATCTGTCAGCCACTCGACGATGGCCGTGTCGTGTGTCTTTGACGAAATCGTCGGCCCCGAAAGAATCACCGGGTACTGTGTATCCGGGTCGATGTTCGTGGTAAAGGACCCGGCGCCGCCGGGGGGTTGCAGGATCTTGAGACGTTTGCCCGCGCGTGCAGATTTGCTCGCTGGCAGGTTGGGTTCGAAGCTCGCCGTCTGGCCGTTGGTCGCCTCGACGATGATGCCGTAGTCATAGGCACTTGCTGGGTCCAGACCGGAGATGGTGATGGCGTGTTCCTGCGACAGACGCAGGCTGCCACTTGCCGTCTGGTCGGCGATCTCAAATTCGTCCGCCGTTCCATACGTGCCATTTTTGGTGCCAAAAAACACACTGGCGCGGGTGTCGACATCGGTGACAAAAGTCACCACACCGAGTACGTCGCGGACGATGACGAAGGGCCCTTCGACGATGACGGGCGGCAGGGTGTCACCGGCAGCGGAGGTGCGGAACCTCAGATCCCGACTCCACTGCTGGTTCCCCCGTGGGTCGGTGGACAGGCTGTCACCATCCGGAGTGACGACGGAGATGCGAAAGCGATAGGCAGTCGACGGCGACAGGTCGGAGAGGGTGACACTGTGTCCGTTGAGAATATCTCCCGAACTGGTGGAGAATTCGTAGAGTTCGGTGCCGGCGCTATCCGGATCGCCAAAGGTGGTTTCGGCATAGTCGATCGTCGCCAGAGCGATCTGGTTGAGTTGGAAGTTGATGACCGCCGTTTCCGGGCTCACGACACGCGTCGGCGGGGCCAACAGCCGTACCGCCTGACGTTCTGCGCGGGTTCGGAAGGTGCCCATCTTGACGACGGTTACGTCCTCTTCAGTCAACAATCCATCGGCGATGAGATTGTCAGCGCCCACCAGTCGCGAGGTCACGACGAAGCTGTATTCGGTGTCTGGCAAGAGCAAGCCGACGGTGGCGGCGTGGACGAAGGTGCCCTCAGGATCCAACAGTACCAGGCCGACTTGATTGCCATCGGTATCGTTGATCAGTAGTTGTGTGTCGGCGGGACGGTTGGTGAACCAACTCGCCGAGGCACTCCTCCTCGTCGCTTGCACATCGAGATCGGAGGCCGCGGCGGGGCGCAGGTCTGGCGCCAGGCGAGTACGGAATCGGCCTGTGAGCTGGTTCGACGCCGAACCGGCCAATTCCGTCGATCGAGCTGCGTATTCATACTGCGTATCAGCCGTTAGGCTGTCGATTGCGACGAGGTGACGCCGCAACAACAGCAGCCGGCGTAATTCCAGCAAAGAAGGGAAAAAGTCGTCGGCGTAGGGCGGGCCCAGGCCGACGTCGGTGAGACTCGAGTCGATGATGGTGGTATTGCTGTCGTTGATGGCGATGCCGGCAGCGAACAGCACGCGGGCTGCCGTCACGACGTTGGTATCAAATCGGTCCACACTCTGGCTGGTGACGATGCGCCAGTCACTATCGCCAGAGGGCCGGATACGAAGCGTATCGGTGAGTCCCACCAGGCGGCTTTCCCAGGCGATGGTGGCACCGTTGAATCGACGGGTCACCTCCGCGTTGAAGATCCTGTTAGAGAAGCGCCGCACCAGCCTGATGCCCAACTCCCCATCGTCGTAGGTGAACACATCCTCATCATCGGGATCGGCGGAGGTGTTCAACTCGACGCTGGTCACCCAGATTCCCGAGCCGCCCTCAGTCAGCTCACCGATGACCTCAAAATGGAACGTGCTCAGCAATCCACCGGTGGTTACGGTGGTCAGACCTTTGCCCAGGATGGTCGAACCGCCATCCACTTCAGCCAGTCCGTCCTCACGCACATCGGGTGCTTTGGGCAGGGCCAGGGCGCCCGGTGTGATATCGCCGAGTGTGTAGGAGAGGAACTCGACGACCGCCGGGTCGAAGAGGACACGTACGACGACACCCTTGACCTCCGTCGTGCCACTGGCGCGCACGGCGAGGGAGATGGATTGACCCACCGCGGGGTTATCGATGCGCACGGGCCCGTCCACAGAGACCACGTAGTCGGGGTTGGGACCGGCCATCACCCCCTGGGCGAGCAGAAGACAGGCGGCGAACGGCAGCAGGGCGAGCAGGCGTGTCTCACTCATTGTTAACTATCCTTCGAGGTTCAGCATGGGTCCGTGCAGTGTTGACGCGCTCCCGAAATGTAGTCACTTGGGACCGAGGCGCAGGTTGATGCACATCACAATGGGCCGTTATGCCAGCCCAGAGCTGCCGTGCGCGACCCGGTCAGACGTTCATGCAGGTATAGTACACCAAAGAGCGCCCCGAAGAGTACGAAAGATTCCCGGGCGGCCAACTTAGGGCGCGCATGGAAATGAGTGATCAATTCGTGTCTGCCTTGCGCTTGCGGATCGTGTAGTTCCAATCGGCATGGAACTCGTGTCGCTGACGGTGACGCCCTTGGGATAGGATCGCTTGTCAATCTCGGAACGGACACGCAAGACCGTGGTGGTCGTTGTCGAGCCGATGAGACTGACGATGGTGGCCAGGCTGGTCAACGCCTTTCCGCGCCAGTTCATAGCGATGTGCGAAAACAAGCGATGCTCGATCTTGTTCCACTTGCTGGTGCCGGGAGGGTAATGACACACGG
>DPVW01000301.1 GCA_003529325.1 Candidatus Latescibacterota bacterium
GATCATCCATCAGTTGCCGGTCCGCGAGGGGGCGGCTACCAACACCGGGGTCTCTTCATGACAGCAGGTGTCGTCATGACCGCAGGTGTCGTCGTCGACGGAGTCACAACAGTCGTCGTCGTCATGATCGTGATCGGTTTCGCCATCGCCATCGGCTTCGAACAGTTCACCGATGAAGGCACGGGGGCCTTGGCGCACGAGAGAGACGAGAAACAGCCCGGCCAGCAATACGAGGGTGACATCCATCCACCCCAACTGTTCGTCGTGGTGGGCAGAGAAATCCGGAACCATTCCCGTTACCTGGGTCAATCCATTCACGCCACGCCCCAGAAGCAACGCCACCCCGACGACGCCGGCACAGAACAGCAATGCCGTACGCCGACCGTGCAACCGTGTCAGAACGCCCAGGGTGGTGAGATTGGTCGCCGGGCCGGTGAGCAGAAAAGCCAGAGCCGCACCGGGAGATACACCGTTGTGTATGAGGACGGCTACCAGCGGTGTCGCCCCGGAGGCACATACGTAGATTGGCATGCCGACGAGCGCGAAGAATTCGACCTCGAATCCGGCGGGCACGAAGTCGTTCCAGCGCCCACCTACCAGTGCGTGGGCGACAGCTGCCAGGGCGAGACCGAGCAGAATCCAGGGCGCTGTGGTGTCGACCACTTCTCCCAGACCCTGGGCAAGACCGCTGCGCACACGCTGCACCAGGGATTGGGTCGCCTCAGGTGCGGCTTCGGAGTCCCGTCGTGACACGCGCAGGGGCGCAAAGGAACCGATGATCCATCCGACGAGCAAGGCGACGATCGCCGCTGATATGACGCGCACGATGGTGAATTCACTACCGAGCAGGGGCAACGAGATCAGGATCGCATCCAGGCTCAGTTCCGGCGTGGCCACGAGAAAAGCCATCGCCGCCGTCGTCGGCACCCCGGCGACGACGAGGGATCGATAGATTGGCACGACACCGCAAGAACAGATTGGTAGGGGTAGGCCAAAACCCATACCGCGCAGTGCCTGGGACAGGTTGGAACCGCGCCCCATCCACTTGACGGTACCGCGGGGCAGTAGACCATAAACAAGCCCGGCACCGATGTAGGCCAGCAGCAGGGCCGGTGATGATTCTCGCGCCAGGACATAGAACACTTGCGCGCTTTCGGTTGCGGTGGTCCCCATCTCGTGCCCCACCGTCGTTGACGCCAGCAGCAATAGTCCGGCGACGGCGCCCAGGCCAGACTGCCAGCGACGAGTAGATACGGGCACGGAGGTGGCGGTCACCGGGTAGGAGCGATGCAACACGACATGCAGCAGTGTGCCGGCGACGAGGGCCTGAAACAGGCCCCACACGCGACTTTCGAGAGTGGCCAACACCGCTGCGCCCGAGAGAAACCCCGCCGTCGTCGCCAGGGCCATCAAGGCGAGCACGGCGATCGCTACACGTCGCCCATAGAGCGGCCGCAGCAGGAACCAGACGGTGAGGCCCACCGGCAACCGGTGTACGACAACGGCCATTGGCAACATGTGGGTGCGACCCTGATCACCGAGGTCGGTGCCCAGGGCGAGACCATCAGTGAAGGCATGCACGGCGATGGCGATGAGACCAAAGACCAGTGTCACCACATGAACCTGGCGGGCCATCGGCCGCAGGCGGTGCTCGATCAACGTGGGCAGCCACACGCCAACGGCGACACCGACAACGGCCAGCCAACCTGCGAGTCCGACGCTCTCCGGCAAGATGTGGATCACCACCAGGCCGGTGATGGCGACGAAGACGAAGCCATCGAGAGCGGCCATCATGTGGCCGGCAACTCGCGCCGCTCCGTACGCAGCCGGTCCCAGGACGAGGGCGACGAGACTGAGAGCCAAGAGTGTAAGACTGGACAGGTTCACGAAAGGTTTCGATGTTGCGAGTAAGTTGCTGCAGCGACTGATGATAGAGAATGTACTGGTGCCCTTGTGCAGAGCCAAGCGGCGCCCTGTCCGACAATTATATTATCTGCAATGGTAACTGCACCCACCCCCCTTGATAACCGCACGCCCCCTCTACCTGTGAAGGAGATCGTGTACGGCTGGGGCCGTCATCCTCGGCTTGCGGCAGAAGTCCATCTGCCACGTGACCTGGAGGCTCTCCGGGCCGCCGTGCAGGGCCATGGCGGTGCAACGATTCCCCGCGGTGCCGGACGAAGTTATGGGGACGCCGCCGTGGCCGAGCGGGTCATCTGTGGAAAGTCCCTGACTCATCTGCTCGCCTTCGACAGCGACACCGGGCGGTTGCACGCACAGGGCGGGGTGACGCTGGATGAAGTGATCCGTTTCGCCCTCCCCCGCGGTTGGTTTCTCCCCGTTACCCCCGGCACCAAATTTCCCACACTCGCCGGTTGCCTGGCAGCCGATGTGCATGGCAAGAATCATCACAGAGTCGGCTCATTGTCTGCCTTCGTCGAGCATCTGGAACTCGTACTCGCCGATGGAGACCTGGTCGTGTGCTCCCGCAAACAGCATCCTGAGCTATTCTGGGCGACATTGGGTGGCATGGGTCTGACGGGTGTCATCTATGCCGTGCGGCTGCAATTGCAGCCAGTGCGGTCTGCTTTTCTGCACAATGTCAGCATTCGCACCAGTGACCTGAGTGAGTCCTGTCGTGTGTTATGCGACACCCAACACGAGTACCCCTATTCCGTGGCCTGGATCGACACACTCCGGCGACGGGGGCGAGGTCGTGGCCAGGTCATGCTGGGCACCCACGCCGAAGATGATCGTCTTCAGCCTCTGCACCGCCCACCACGGTTGACGGCACCCACGCTGCCACTCAATGTCGTGCTGCGCCCTGGCTTGAGCCTGTTCAATATGATCAACTATCGACGACAACTCCGCCGACGCACCACGACCACGGTGCATTACGATCCATACTTCTATCCACTCGACGCCATCGACAACTGGAACCGGCTCTATGGGCCGCGTGGATTTCTGCAGTTCCAGTTCGCCGTCCCCTTCGCCGGCGGCGAAGCGCTTATGGCAGCCGTATTGGACCGCACCGACGCGGCCGCACCTTGCGCGCTGGCAGTGCTCAAGACCTTCGGCGACCACCCAACCGGCCCCCTCGGATTCCCGTTGCCCGGCTTCACCCTCGCTCTCGACTTCCCGCGGACGACGGCCATCGAGGCTGCCGTGCGAGATGCCACCGACGACGTCATCGCCGCCGGAGGTCGCGTCTACCTAGCCAAAGACTCCGTTATCACCCGGGATCAATTCGACGCCATGTATCCACGTCTCGACGAATTTCGCCGCCTGCGCCAGCAGGTGGATCCACAAAGCCGCTTCCGTTCACTGCAATCCGACCGCTTGGGGCTGTCGTGACGAGCGACGGACCCACCCCTCGCCGCGCCGTCATCCTCGGGGCGCGTTCCGCCATCGCCCAGGCCGTCGCCCTACGATTGGCGCAACAGGGCTGGGATCTGGTGCTGGCAGCACGCAACAACGCGACGCTGGAACCGGTGGCCGCCGATCTAGGTCTACGCACCGAGCAGGGCGTACAGCTACTCGAGTTCGATGCCCTCGATCTCGACGCACACGCAGAACTGGCGGACCGGATACGGGCTTGCGCAGGCGAATTCCACCTGGCGGTGTGTGTCTTCGGTCATATGGGAGAGGCAGAGGCGGAACGGCTGGACACGAACCAGATGGTACGAACCTTGACGACCAACTTTACCGCCGCCGCCGTCTGCCTCGCACACCTTGCCAACGATTTCGAAGCCCGTGGTGAAGGGGGAATTATCGGCATCGGTTCGGTTGCCGGCGATCGGGGCCGGCAGTCGAACTATCCCTACGGGGCGGCCAAGGCGGGACTGGCAACCTTCCTGCAGGGATTGCGCAACCGCTTGGCGCCGGCGGGCATTCACGTGCTCACCGTGAAACCGGGTTTTGTCGATACGCCGATGACACGAGGCAAGCAGGGCATGTTCCTGGTGGCACCGCCGGAGCGGGTTGCTCGAGACATCGTCACTGCCTGGGAGAAATCACGGGACGTACTCTACACACCCTGGTTCTGGCGCTGGCTGCTGCTCGTCATTCGGCTTGTGCCGGAGCGCCTCTTCAAGCGGTTGAAGTTGTAGGCGCGTCTCAGCGGAGCCGGTCCGCCAGACTGGTGAATCGATTCGCTTGCTGATCGTTGTCGATCGCCCGTTTCAGCGCCCGTTTGCTGCCGACGAGTACGAACAACTCGCGGGCCCGAGTTACTGCGGTGTACAACAGGTTGCGCTGCAACATCGGATAGTGCTGGGTCGTCAAAGGCATCACCACCGCCGGAAACTCCGACCCCTGGGAACGGTGAATGCTGATGGCGTACGCCAGCGTCAGCTGCTCCAGCTGGGTAAATTCGTAGCGCTGGACGATGCCATCCTCAAATACGACCTCGGCGAAGGCTTCGTCCTCATCCTTGTGCAGACGACCGATACGCCCCAGGTCGCCGTTGAAAACACCCTTGTCGTAGTTGTTGCGCACCTGCATGACACGGTCACCCTCGCGTAGCTCTCGATCACCGATCACATGCGCCTTGCGCCCCGGGTTCAGTCGCTCCTGCAGACGACGGTTCAACTGCAAGGCACCCGTCTGCCCCTTGTACATGGGGGAGAGTACCTGGATCTGGCGTAGAGGGTCAAGGTTGCGGCCCTTGGGCAGGCGCCGGGCGACGAGCTCTTCGATCTTCTCCGCCACACGATCCGGATCATCCTCCTCGACGAAGAAGAAATCCGCCCTTGCATCGTTATCTACCTGCGGCCATTGGCCCTCGTTGATACGGTGCGCATTGGCGACGATACGACTGTCGCCGGCCTGCCGATAGATGTGCCGTAGACGCGCCACGGCGACAGTCTCGGAGGCGATGATGTCCCCCATCACGTTGCCGGGGCCCACAGAGGGCAATTGATCGATGTCTCCTACCAGGATCAGGCGCGCATGGTCGGGAATGGCACGCAACAGGGCATACATCAGCGAGATATCGATCATCGAACTCTCGTCGACGATCAAGGCATCCGTATCCAGCGGTTGATTTTCGTCGCGTCGGAAGCCCCCATCATTG
>DPVW01000300.1:0-595 GCA_003529325.1 Candidatus Latescibacterota bacterium
GGGATCGACCTTCGCCGTTCGATTCAAGGACGATCGCATCGAGGTTATGCTCGGGCAGGATTACAACGACGTGGACCGGGGGGAGTGGGTGGGGCTCATCGAGGAGGACGGTAACCTGCAGATCGCCATCAGTTTCGGGCACGCTGCAACCGTACTGGAATGTGTGGCAGGGGACACCCTCTTTGTCACACCCATCAACGTTCTTCAAGAAAGAAAAAAGGGAGCCGATGCCCAACCCACGGATCGCTGATCGCAAGCCGATGGAAGTTCAGTTTGAGTCGAGTGAAGAGCTCTACTGGTGTGCCTGTGGCAAGTCCGGCAGCCAGCCCTTCTGCGACGGGTTCCACCGGCTCGGAGTTCTCTCCCGTCGCCTTCGACGCCGAAGCTGGAGAGACAGCGCATCTGTGCATGTGCAAACACACGAAGAACCCGCCCTACTGTGATGGCACCCACGCGACCTTGGCTGACAACGGCCAGGAAACCGGTGTTACCGCTCCGGTAGACAACGGCCCACCGGCGGCTGTGCCAACCCCTGAAGAGCCACACGTCAAGACGATCCATGATCTGGCTCGTGACGGTCTGTCGAAGACCGGCC
>DPVW01000300.1:955-10532 GCA_003529325.1 Candidatus Latescibacterota bacterium
TACCGGGATCTGCTCAGGGGAGGGAGGCATGTTGCCCGAGGAGCAGGCTGCCAACAGCAGATACTTCTATGAACTGGCGTCGGCGCAGTTCGGCTTTGAAGAGCAGCTGCTGACGCGAGTTCAGGCGTTCCACTTCAAGTGTGGCTAAGCTTCCGAGGTGCAGGTAGATCTGACACCACCGGAGCCCAAGTCATTGCCGCCGGTCCTGGCGGACATTCACATGATCGAAAGACAATCTCATCGAAAATGCCCTGCGCTTTACACCGGCCAGTGGTCAGGTCCGCATACAACTGGAGCCGGTGGACGATCAGATCTGTGTCCGTGTCTCCGATAATGGTATCGGGATATCTCCGGAAGAACTGCCACACATTTTTGACCGCTTCTATCGCGTCCGTCGCAGCCTCGAAGGCACCGGTCTGGGACTTGCGATCAGCCAGCGGATTATCGAGGCCCACGAAAGCACGATCCGCGTCGACAGCCGGGTCAACGAAGGCACAACCTTCTCCTTCAGTTTCGCCCAGGCCTGACTCTTTACCAATTGCTTATGGGCGTGCCGGTGGTTGCTGCCAGCGGCCCGTCGTCGTTCCTCTTCTCACCCACATGCGGCCCGAACAAGTGCAGGACGCCGTTCGTCGTGATGTTCCCGTGCTGATGGCAGCAGGCTGTGTCGAGTACCATGGACCACACCTGCCGATTGGCACGGACACGCTCATTGCCAGCGCCGTTTGCGAAAGGGCTGAGCGGCGAGCCGAGTGTGTCCTGATGCCGCCACTGGCGATGGCGCCGATTATGGCCTGGGCGGCGGGTCCCGAGGAAGGGGAGATCGATTTCGACCCGGAGGTGTTCTTCGTTTCCGTCGCATCTACATCTTACAGCACCATCAGGGTCCCGACGGGCTGGAGTCCTTATGCCTCAAGCGGGCAGCAGGGGAGGTCGTACGGGAGACCGTGCACAAGTGGGGGACAGGGTGGGGGCGCACCGAAGATCATCCCACGCCAAACATCTTTGGCTGGATCCAGGTAGCCTACGTCGACAGCTTTTCCACTTATGCAAGCGCTGAGGCTGAACGGATTCCTATCGATCACGCGGGTCGTGGGGAAACACAGCTGATCCAGGCGGCTCACGGTGACACGGTACGAATGGCGGCCCTGGCAACCCTCGACCCGCTGTCGCGATGGCTGGAGGATGCCGACGAAGCGGATGCCGATGAGGGTGCGCGCTGGCTCGAGTTCTGTGTCCAGGGCTGGGTGACCGAACTCAGCCGATGACTCGCATGGGGATCATCTCGCGAGCTGGGTCGACCTCGAAGTCGAGGGTCAATGATTCGCCAGCGTGGTTGAACTGGATGATGCCGCTAGCCATTTCCGCTGTCGCTTCCGGCGCCTCGTACAGTTTCCATCGAGTATAATCGATGGGTTCGCCATTGATCATGTGCTCACCGTCGTATGTCATTTCGAGTCGGTCGCCGGTGCGAGTGGTGTACCCCACCTTGTTCCCAGTGGCCCACTCCGACAGATCCACACTGCCCTCGCTACAGGCACTGACGAAGGCGTCGAGATCGTCGTGCTCCTCTTTCTCGCTCGCCTCGATCACGAGGCCAACGTTGTCGCCACGCAGTCGCAGGATCCAGCCGTTGATGAAGTCGGCATCGTGCACGGAGTCCCAGCGGGCCTCGCCGATGAGCCGAAGCGTGACGAAGAACGCGCCCGCGTCACCAAACAGAAGGTCGTCCTGCTGACGCCAGGTCGTGCTGCGGGGTAGATAGACATTCACGTATGGGTGCTGATCATCAACTGGGATGCGATAGAGGATGATCGCCGAGGATTCGTGTTGCATCATCCGTTCATACGGGGAGGCGCCGTACAGGCGATCAGGGAACTGGAGGTAGGGTTTGGCAGCCGGTACCGTGCGGCCAATGTCCTGTGGCAGTTCACTGAGAAAAGCGCTGAATCGACCTGGATCGACATAGGGGTGACAGGAGACGATCTTGGCTTCGTGCTTCGGTCCTTCCCAGGTCAGGTCCCAGGAGACGAGGTCGATCGGTCCCGCCGGGGCTCCGGGCAGTCCCGTCTGCGTCGTTCCCAGGGCGAAGGACCGGCTCGTGTAGGTCGTCTTGTAAACTGGTTTCGCGTCGGCATGGACATGACGGTAGATGTTGCGTGGCGCCTTGGTTTTTTTCACGACCCGGGGTTTGCTGCGATCGTTGGCGATGGCAGCCAGAATGGCCGGTGGCTGATAGAAGGAGGTTAAGGCGGGTGCCATCTGCTGTTGTGCCTGCATAGGACCGAAGGTTGGTCCACCGAAGTACAGATACAACAATGCCGCCGCACAGCCGACGGCGGTCCACGTATTCTCGCGGTAGCCCTCGCGGGCGTGACCGCCGGCCCAGCCACCCTTGAAGTACTCCAACGCCATGTCGGCAATCAGCAGCGTCGCCATCGAACCCGCCTGGTGCCGTATGGTTTCATCCTGCGCGTGGTCGGCGAGGGCGATCATGGGCAAGACATGCCAGCCGTGATAGTCGGTGGAATCATACTCGTGGTGGCCGATGCGGGCGGTCCGGTCGATTGTGCCCAGGATCCAACGCTTCGCCTCGGCGAGGAAAACTTCACGGGGCAGGCCATTCCACCAGACATCCACATCCACGAACCGCTCCGCCGCCAGCAACTGCGCCGTGTAGTGCATGAGCCAGTGGTTTTCAGTATTGCCGCGCCCGTGGATGTTTCCGGTCATCACCTTTTTGATGTGCTGGCGTGCCGGTTCCGTCATGTCATCCTGCCAACGGCAGAGCAGGAACATTGCCCCGAAGGTGTCAAAGCAGCCCATCTGTGCCAGGGCGAAAGGGCTGGCGCTCTGCGAGCCAAAGTTGCTGAGGACGATCTCCTCAGCACGCTGGGCCGCGTCGGTTATGTCCGCAACAAACAGCGCTTGCGCGCCAAAAAGGCTCGATGCCTTCGGCGCCATGTCTGCGATGATCGCCTGCCGGCGCTGGTCCAGTTCGTCGACGTAGCTCATAGCCGTGCCCCCGCGGCGCTGATCGCTTCCACCTCGTCTGGAATCTCGGGGAAACCGACCCAGGTTCGACCATGGTCCTGGGTCATCCAAAGTCCCCCGGGTGAACCGCCAACATACCAATGTCCGTTGCTCCGGGCGTCTGCAGCAATGGCCGAGACACGCATGCCCTCCAGCCCGGCGTTGTGCCACGCACGAGCGTCAGCCGAGACCGACACGCCCTGTTCGGTGCCGGCTAAGAGATTGTCGCCAGCGGCGGCGAGGGCATACACGGCGTCCTCTGTGCCGGTGCGCGACCAGTCCACGCCATTGTCGCTGTACCAGAGGCCCCGATCGGATCCGGCGAGATAGTGGTCCTGCCATCGAATCAGACTGCGAATGGGGAGATCCTGCAGTGAGGTCGTGAGCCAGCCATTGGCGCCGTCGTAGATCAGCACCCCCGCTTCCGTGCCGGCGAGAAAATGATCGTCACCGAGCCGAAGGATCGTGTTGGTGAATCGCTGGCTGACGGTCAGTCCGTCGGACAGCCAGACCCAACGAGTCGCACCGGACGACTCCGTCTCGCCCAGGGCGAGTCCGTAGGCAGATGCAGCGACGATTCGCTGCTCCTCGTCGATGACATCCATCACTTCCGTCAAGGTCTCGTCGTGGCGCTGGAGCCAGCGCTCCTCGGACAATTCCCACAGACCGCTCCCCGTCGCTGCAAGCAGGCGTCGGTCACTGCGGGCAAAGGCGGTGATCCGAAACCGATAGGCTCCCAGTCGTTCCCACGTACCACCCTCGGCGGAAGCATACACGCCGCGGCTTGTCCCCACCAACCAACTTCCATTCAGCAAGTTCAATCCTCTCGATAACGGCAAAATACAAGCCCCCAAGACATTCCCCCGGGGCTTCGGAAATTTCGGCGGGCTCGAAAGTAACACTTTTGAAACTCGCCGCCGCGAAGGAACCATGTTTGCGTCATGCGTAATCGACCTTCCAGGCCCGAGTGACACGATTTCGGCGTGTCGGCTCAAGTGGCTCGCAGGATCTCCTGCACCCGTTGGCAGGCGATGTCGATGTCGTCGTCAGTCATCTCGATGGCATCGAGGTAGATGTAGCCCTCGTCAGCATGGTGGGAGCGGGCGACGACGGTGGGGTCCCCTTCGGCGAGGGCATCCGACAGCGATTGCGCGGTGTGACCTGTGGTGTCGTGGTCGGGTGTGAGCTTCGCCCGCGAGAAGGGACAGCCATTCGGGTCGGGGTCAATACCGAGGGTCAGGCCCTGAACCGAGGACAGGTCGTCGAGAATACGCTGCACTTTACGATCCTGCTGTGCCGTCCACGCCGTCATGTCCTGTTGGGCACGATATTCGAGGGCCGCCATGGCGCCGATGATGGCTTCCTTGCCAGCCTTCATGGGACGGCCGATGCCGCGGTTCTGCAGATACACGGCGTCGATTAGATCTTTGCGACCAGCGACAACGCCACCGGTGGTCGAACAGAGGAACTTGTGGGCGCTGCTGATGACGATGTCGGCACCGTCGCCGATCAGCTCGCGCAGACGCAGGTCCTGGGCGGCACCATCGACGATGACGGGCACGCCGTACTCATGTGCCAGCGCCGTGACGCGGGGCAGCGGGACCCAGCCGAAACGCACCGTGTGGTGGGACTCCACGTGCACGATGGCAGCCACAAGGCCGCGCTCCAGTTCGTGTCGTAGCTCCGTCTCGCTACAGCGATTGACGACGCCTACTTCCACGGGACGGGCCCCGGCGAGGCGGATCGCCTGGGTTACGGGCTGACCGTAGTTGACGCAATGGCCCTTCTGGATCAGCACGCGGCTGACCATACCTTCCGTGTCCGGCAACTGATAGACCTTGGCCAGATCGTTCCCCGTCATCGAGGCGGCGACGCTCAGCGTGATACCAGCCGCTGTGCAGGCGGTGACGCAGCCACTCTCGGCGCCACTCGCTTCGCTGATAATGCGTCCAGCGGCGTCCTGCAGCTCATCCAATTCGAAAAAATGGTGCATCGATTCTGCGGCTGCAGCGGCTATTTCGGGCAACACGATGGCACCACCCAGGTGGGTCATCTTGCCGCAGGCGTTGATCACTCGTCGTAGATGGTACTTCTTGTGGAGGTCCATGAGCAGTTCCTGACGGTCTGAAAGGGAGGTGAAGAATGGAATGTGATGTGCTGATCCAGGGCGGCGAGGTCATCGACCCATCACAGAACTTACGTGGTGTGCGCGATGTGCTGGTCACGGGTGACCGTATCACGGCGGTCGTCGAGTCGGCGCAAGGGGTGACGGCAGAGCATACAATCGACGCCCGGGGACTGCTCGTCATGCCCGGACTGATCGACCTGCATGTGCACGTCTACCCAGTCTCTCCCTTCGGACTCGACGCCGATCCACTCTGTCCCGCCGGCGGTGTGACAACGATGGTCGATACCGGCACGGCAGGTTCGTACCAGTTCGGGCACTTTCGTCGGGAGGTTATCGATCGTGCCCGGACGCAGATCCTCGGGCTCGTCAACCTCTCCTGCATGGGTCTGCAGGCGCGCAATTTAGGTGAACTGCTCGACCCCCGCTATGCCGACCCGGAGGGCGTGGTGCGCACGATCGAAGAACATCCAGGCGTGGCAGTGGGGGTGAAGATTCGTGCCGGCAAACATCTAATCGGGGATGGCGAACAGGGGTGGGATCACTTCCGACAGGCCGTACAGGCGGCACGAGACTCCGGCACGTGGTTGATGGTGCACATCGGCGAGTGTCCCATGTCGATCCCCGAAATGCTGGAACATCTGGCACCGGGGGACTGCATCACGCACTGCTTCAAGAGTGGTAGTACGCGGATCATCGATGAGAACAAGAAGGTATTTGAAGCTGTGGCGGCTGCCGCCGAGCGGGGCGTGATCTTCGATGTCGGCCACGGATCCGGCTCGTTTCTGTGGGAGACAGCGGAAGCCTGCCTGGATCAGGGCTTGCCACCGACGACGATCAGCACCGACCTGCACACTGCCAATCTACACGGCCCCGTGTACGACATGCCGACGACGATGAGCAAGTTTCTCATGCTCGGTGTGTCGCTGGAAGACGTGGTCGACATGTCAACGACTCGGCCGGCAAAAGTCCTCAAGTTGGAAGAGGCGTTGGGAACACTGCGCGTCGGTTCGATCGCTGACATTGCCGTCCTCGAGCGGCGCGAGGGTCGCTTCCTGTTCGAGGACAGTTATGACGGCACGCGCATCGGTGACGAGTTGCTCGTGGCGGCGGCGACCGTGCGTCGGGGCGAGATCGTCCCAGGCGGCGGCGGTCTGCGTATGCGCCGGTTGCCGGACGCATGAACATCCTTGGTTTCACAGGACAGGACACGTCCCCTCTGCCCGCAAATGTCACGCTCTCTTCCACCGGGGGGTTTCGCCGATGGTGAGCCTGCGGGCAAACTCACTGGCCCCCTGCAGCTGACGGATGCCGATCAGTCCTGGGCAGGTGGCTCGATCCAGGTCACCCTGTTCCGCCCCGAGGGAGCGATCACCGGTGGCGTCATCGCATGCACCTGCCCATTCCAGAGCAGGGAAAGTGGTTGGGTAGCGTTGTTCGGGGATACCTCGGCTATCACGGCATCCCAAGTGAAGTATATTATTACCGGCCAGCCCACCCTATTCTCTACGGTTGCCCATGACGCCTGCAAAAGCCAATTACGACGAAGGCAAAATCCCCCAATACGAGTTGCCCGACCCGCTAATTGCGGCCAACGGCGAACTCGTTACCAATCCAGCAGCCTGGGACAAGAAGCGCCGCCCAGAAATTCTCCAACTTTTTAAAACCCACGTCTACGGCCAAATGCCTGGCCCTCTGCCCGATATGCGCTACTCGATCACCGAAGAGGGCGAAGCCCTCGAAGGCCGTGCCCGGCGCCGCCAAATCAGGGTCCATTTTAGCGCTGACGGTCCCTATATGGACCTCCTGCTTTACCTACCAGCAGCAGCCCCTGGCCCCGTGCCGGTCTTCTTAGGGCTAAACTTCTTCGGAAACCACACCATCGAACCCGACCCTGCCATTGTCCTATCGACTCAGTGGATGCGCCCCGAAGCCGAAAACGGCATCGTCGACAACCGCGCGACAAACCAATCTCGCGGCTGCCTGACCCAACGCTGGCCCATCACCAATATTCTCGCCCGTGGCTACGGTCTAGCCACCGCCTACTACGGCGACCTCGATCCTGATTTCGACGACGGCTACCAAAACGGCATCCATCCCTTGTTTTACAAAAAGAATCAAGACCACCCCGCAGCCGACGAGTGGGGTGCCATCGGCGCTTGGGCTTGGGGCTTGAGCCGCGCCATGGACTACCTGCAGACTGACGCCGACATCGATCCCGACCGCGTCGCCGTACTAGGCCTTTCGCGCTTAGGTAAAACAGCCCTGTGGGCCGGTGCCTGCGACCAGCGTTTCGCCTTAGTCATCTCCAACGAATCCGGCTGCGGCGGTGCCGCTCTCTCCCGGCGGCGTTATGGCGAAACCGTCGCCCATATCAACCAGGCCTTCCCCCACTGGTTTTGCGACAATTTTCGCCAGTACAACCACCACGAAAACGACCTGCCCCTCGATCAGCACATGCTGCTAGGGCTCATTGCCCCGCGCCCCCTCTACGTCGCCAGCGCCCTTGAAGACCGCTCGTGCGACCCCCGCGGCGAATTCCTTGCCGCCCTCGCCGCCAACCCAGTTTACCAACTGCTCGGATTTGACGGGTTACCCACAGACCAGTTCCCTGGCGTCGATCAGCCCGTTATGGACCAGATCGGCTACCACATCCGCAGTGGCGGCCACGACTTGACTGAATACGACTGGGCCCAGTACTTGGATTTTGCTGACCGCCATCTGTCTACCCCTTAAAGGGCTACCCAATCCTAAACTGCCTGATCAAATTCGACCTAATGCTTCGCGGCCATCTGACATGAGCAAACCGGGTGATAACCTATTTGCCGCCAATACTGCAGCGAGCAGAACCTGTATCTCCTTCTTCAGCCTTCAGCCCGATCAAAGTCCTTCCGAAGTAGCCTTTCAAGCCGCACGTCAACGCTGCGGCCGTGCCCTTCCATACCTTCCAAGCGAGAAATACGTCCACAGGCAGGAGCTAGCTGGCGGCTAGCCTCCCGGGTCATTCGCTGCCAGGTTACGGTTTTGAGAAATTTGCCCACCGCAAGCCCCCCGGTGTATCGTGCCGCGCCCTTTGTTGGCAACACATGGTTGGGGCCACTTAGCTTATCACCAAAAGCAACCGTGGTTTCTTCGCCCAAAAAAAGCGACCCGTAGTTACGCAATCTTGCCAACCACCAATCTAAATCGGCGCACTGCACCTGTAGGTGTTCGGGAGCGTACTCGTCGGCTAGCGCAACGGCTTCGGTGCGCCTATCGACCAGCACTACTTCGGCATAAGCCTCCCATGCCGCGCTAGCGCTTTCGCCGTTTATCCCCGGAAGACTTTCGGCCAGTTTAGGCGCCAGTTCCATCACCTTTTCAGCCAACCCCCGATCCAAGGCAATCAGCCACACCGGCGAATCGGGCCCGTGTTCTGCCTGCCCGATCAGATCCCAGGCGACTAATATTGGGTCGGCGTTGGCGTCGGCAATCACCAGGGTTTCGGTGGGGCCTGCAAACATGTCGATCCCAACCCGACCAAAGAGCATGCGCTTGGCTTCAACGACGAATGGGTTGCCAGGCCCGACCAAAATATCGGCTCGCTGCAAGCCAAACAGACCAAAGGCCATTGCCGCTAATCCCTGGACACCACCCAGATTGAGGATCGTATCGGCGCCGCACAAATCGAGAGCGTAGAGCATAGCCGGTGGAATCCCACTGCCAGGTTTTGGCGGCGAGCAGGCAATGATGTTCTGTACTCCCGCCACCTTTGCCGTAGTAACCGTCATAATCGCCGAAGCAATATGACTGTATCGGCCCCCTGGCACGTAACAACCGGCCGTACCTACCGGAATCTGCTTCTGGCCCGCAACCAAGCCTGCAACCAGCTCAATCTCCATCTCACCGATCGTATCAAGCTGGGCTTTTGCAAAGCGGCTTATATTGCAATGTGCTAGTTGAATGTCGTGCCGAACTTGGTCGGGTACGACGCTTTTAGCCTTATGGACAGTTTCGGGAGACACCTGTACCGGCCCCTCCCATTGATCTAAACTCCGGGCGTATCCGAGCGCCACCTGGTCACCGCCCCGCTCGATTTCTTCCAACATCGTTTTACCTGTGCGCCAATGGCCTGTCGATCTCCTGGCAAGGTCTTTTTCGCTTGCTTCAGGTAGTTAATAGCCAATGTCCCTAGCTCCAATCCTCAAAACACAGATCATGCAGAAAAAAACGCTTCTTGTCGCGACCATTCCAAGCCCAGATCGATTTAACCTCACTCTACCCCACTATTCACCCGCTCTGCAACCAAACACTGGACTATGATCGAACCGACGAGGGCACAATCCTCTAGACTAAAAGTCAAGGGGATACGCATATCGCAGAGCCTTGGGCATTGTCCCGAAGTTAGTTGAAACGGCACAGGCTCCAATCGTTGCATAT
>DPVW01000326.1:0-374 GCA_003529325.1 Candidatus Latescibacterota bacterium
GCGCGTGTTCCACTTTGAGCTCACAGAGCCAGGCGCCATCCGAAAGTACCTGCAAGGCACCGGCTATGACTGGTGATCGGATGCTGCAGACGCGGAAGCTGTTGCTGCTAAGATAAACTTCTCCTGTGAGATCCAGGCGTCCTCGCCGGTGTGGGATTGGGTTAGAGGGTCTACTAGGGGAGGAGTAGATGGTGCGTAGATAGTCGTTGGCAGGAGGATGCGGAGGGGCGGGTGTGAGGTATCAGTCATGGGAGAGTAGCAGCATAAAGCAGGGCACGAGCCTTTTCGCTACCCTGCTGCTATAAGTCGCCGGTCTGGGCATCGTATCTCGGGATTGGGAACCCCACGATACCCAGCATCCGCAATTGTCGTAT
>DPVW01000326.1:730-2782 GCA_003529325.1 Candidatus Latescibacterota bacterium
CTCCGCATACCGCCAGAGGCGCATGCTGTCGGCCCCCTGCTCGTAAAGCCGGCGGAATTTCTCAGCGAAGCGGCGCTTGCTTTCGGCAGAAGACCGGAGTCGACGGCGATATCCTCGATCCCGCAGACCGTTAGCGACCGTTATCCGCTCTGGCCCAGTACGGCGATTTCCGCCGCGCTCAGCGCACCGCGATAAAGCCGCAGATCGCAGAGGCGGCCACGAAAATAGTCGTGCTGCCCGAAGCCGATCTGCAACGGCTCCTGGTTGGACAAATCGTAGGCGGCGGGATCGAAGGCGGTAGAGACCCCCACCTCCGCGCCATCGATATAGAGGCGCAGGACACCGCCGCTGCGCACCGCGGCCAGATGCCGCCACCCCGGCGCCAACTGGCGGTCGCAGGTCGCGTTCCTGCCCGCTTCCAACGAATGCACTCTACCCGACGGCAAGGTCCCGAAGAAAAGTTTGCCCTGGAATACCGCCGTCGACCACGCCCGGCGATAACGGACCTCCGGCGTCGTGTCCAGCTGGCCGGTACAGGTCCAGCGCCCGTCCCCGTCGTAGCGATATACTTGAGCCAGCGGTAGCGTGCCGGCGTAGAGCTTGCCGTTGTAGACGGCCATGCCCATCACTTCCAGCTCGTCACCCAGGCGGCCCATATTCGTCCAGCTGCCGTCCTTTTCCCAGCGAAAGACCGCAGCTTCCGGCCAGGTGCCGACCACCATCCGCCCCTCGTAGACGGCCATTGAGTAGACCTGGCTCGCACCCGGCAGTTCGGTCACGCGGGTCCAGCGGGTCCAGTCGGCGCCGCCTTCGAAGCGAATCACTCCATTGCCGTTTTCGAGGACGTAGAGCTGGTCGCGAAAGACCCCGAGCGTCATCGCGCGGCTGCCGTGGCTGCCGCAGTCGATCCAGCTCTCGTGGCCATCGTAGCGGAAGAGACCCTGCGTATATAGGGGCAAGCCGTAGAGTTGGCCCTGGAATACCTCCAGAGCATGGACGGTATCGTGCGTGTATTCGGCGTAGTCGCCCTTAGCACCGCCCAGCTTGCCGCAGTCGATCCAGTCTCTGCCTTCGCGGCGGAAGACCCGCCCGCCTTCGTGGACGTTGGGCGAGGGAGGCAACGACGAGCCCAGCGCTTTGAGGCGGCCCGTACCCGCGTAGAGCTGGCCCCCGAACGAGGCCAGGGTCATCACCGCATTGGCCGCATCGGGCGCGCCGAGATCCTCCCATTCCGCACCCCCGGCGTAGCGGAAGACGCGGCCGGTCTCATCCGCTCCCGTTTCGAAGGTCCCGGCGTAGAGCTCGCCCTCGTGCACCACTAGCGACATCACAAAGACCGCGTTGCCCGGCCGACCGCAATCGGTCCACGCCGGATCGATCTCTCCATCGTCGATGCCGAATTGGAGGTTCTGCTGGTTGGCGAGACTGTTGCAGGCGGCGCCGTGGCGTTTGACGCCGAAGTTGAAGCCGTTGCGCTGCTGCGAGTCGAACTTCGCCGCAATATCGCCGATCGAATCATCGACGTGCTCTTCGCTGTAGACGTTGACCGAGAGGGAGAAGTCGTCCGTGCCCAGCTGCAGCGAGGGGCGGTGCGGGACGACAATGCAACTCGCCCGGCCATCGAAGGCCGCAGCGCCATTGGCCTGGCCAGCGAGACCGGGCGCCTGCAGGTCGGCGCCCCAGTTCTGGCCGTGATGGCCGTTGCCGGAAGCATCTTCGGCATCACCGGCGAGTCGCCAGTGGCCGATCAGGGTAGGTTCCATAGAGCCTCTACTTGGGATCGGAGATACTCACCTTTTCAATCTTCGCCACTAAGGTAGCCCTTTCGTCGAATTTCACTCGCTGACCGGATCGTCGTCGACTAGATCCATCCGAAACGTAGCCCAGACAGGTCGATGGTCTGACACAACCAGCGAGGCGGCCCGGTCGTCGTTGTCGAACACGGTCACATCGAAGACCGATTCTCACAGTCCGTTTGACACGCTTTCTTCGTGCTGCTAACTCGGCCATCTGCAGGCTCCTTTTTTGTTACCCAGTACGAGACTTCCTCCA
>DPVW01000326.1:3130-3545 GCA_003529325.1 Candidatus Latescibacterota bacterium
ATGGGAGCCTGTGCTGTTTCAACTAAGATCGGGACAATGTCAGGTTAAGCTATGACGAGTTTATTCTACAGAAACTTCTATGGTTTCGCTCCTACAAAATCAGGCTCTGTCCCTGGACCAGTTTCAAAGAAAATCGAATCGACCTGACGGGTAATGTTGTACAGGTCGCAAGAACAATCAGGGCAGTTAACTCTTCCTGATACGCCAACAATTGCAGTTGTGGCAGGTGAGTCCACAACCGGATCTTTACGGCCCACTTTAACGTAAAAAGAAGCACATCGTCTACAGGCAATGTGTTCGTGAAATCCAATAATTGTACTCAGGCCTTTATCCGGGTCCAGATTCTGAAATAATATTTCGCCAACGATCATCTCTTCATCACCGCCCTCGGCCACAGCGGTAACCTTCCATACAG
>DPVW01000073.1 GCA_003529325.1 Candidatus Latescibacterota bacterium
GCTGCCTTGACTCACTAACAAATATACCCTTTATCCTCACTAAGCGTTCGGACTGTCGGGAGCACCAATCCCGCGATGATCCCATGTAATATCTTCCGCAAAAAACTCCAGTAATCCGTTTATATCACCAGCATGCAAGCAGTCATAGACACCTTTTACAACAGCAATATTAATTTCACTCATTCCGTCCTCTTTCGATTGTGACCGGTTTGGGGTTTTGCACGATTTTCCTGCGATGGATGGGTATACGTAGAAAGAAACCGTCTGTAAAGAAACACCGATGCCTGTCGCACGATAGTGACAGCAAGGGCCCGCCCTACCTGTGGGTGACGGAGATAGTATGGTCTCGAACAATTACTATTCAGATCGTTTGTACCGCACTACTTCTTTTCTACAAGCCCACCCCTTGTCAATTTTTCCTTTAATCCTCTGGTTCTGTGCGATCCCAGTGATCGGGCAACTTGACCCATTCGTATACATGGTCTCCTTTAGCAATGGTCATTGATGGCTCCGGTAGAGGGTCATCAGTGAAGCAACCACCAGCGACGCCCGTCCCCTTTATTTGGGTCGCCCTCCAATACAAAGTCGTTCCACAGTTAAATGCCTCTTCTGATCACCAAATCGAGTGGCCTTCCTCGCCCATATTCTCGGTTCACCGATATAGCGATCTTGCCGTTGTCGCATGCGGGGGGGCGAGGAGATTTGACCTCCTTCGCACTCGTCGGTCAACGATTTGCTACGATCGACGCGCGGCTTTCCGGTCCGCAAACCCCCGCCCGGTTGCGCGTCTTGACGCACAATCGATTGAGCCCTTCGTGCAGTCTCCATTCGAACCCTGTTGTCGGGTACGGGCGCCAATCACCGCTGTCCACGCGGGCCAGGAAGACATCGAAGTGCGGCGTCTCCGTGTCCACGTCGACGCGCAGCACACCGGGGCCGGCCGTCTCGCTCAGGGTCAGTTCCGCCTGATGGAGGGTGGGATTGAAGTCCTGCCAGCGGTTGGTGTGATGCTGGTACTCCTCCTTGCGCGGAAACATCTCGCTGTAGTGGCAGTAGAACTGGTGGGAGCCCCAATTGCTCGAGATTCGCCAAGGCAGAGGATGGGGGCGACTGGCGAAGTCATTGCGTAGGGGCATCTGCACGTGACCCTTGAAGGTCAACAACTCCTGCCCTTCGATCTCGTCCTCCGAGAGCACCGTATGCTCGTTGTCACCCTCGCGGTAGGCGATGCGGACGCCGTCGAGCATGGACTTTTCGGGTAACTGCCACTGCACGGGGAACTCCCACGTGGCCGGCCCCGGCATGACCTCGGCCAGCCGGTGACCGATCTCCACCAGGCTTAGCGGAATCCCGGTGTCGGGATCATAGATGTAATAGTCGCGGGTGGAATCCAGGAAGACCCACTTGTCAAAGTCGTTCGACCACACCTCGGTCACCTCGTGGCCGTAGGTGTGCTTTGTCGAGATGTTGACCCAGCGCGCCGGATGGCCCATGGCCACGAGGGCCGCGACCAGGGCCAGGTTGCAATACAGGCAGTGGCCGTCGCGCCGACGCTTGGCGTAGGCGCCGTGCAGCAGGATGCGGCCGTCGGAGTCCCGCTGAGGGTGAAGCAGGTCGCGGTAGGTCCAGGCGTAGCGGTCCAACTCTCCCAACGGCACTCGGTACGCCCAACGCATCAGCCGTAGCTGGGCGTCGAACTCAGAGGCCGCACCGGCCACCACGGCATCGAGTTCGAAGGCCTCGCGCAGATCCTTCAGCTGGTCAGGATCCTCGTACACATAGTCCACGGAAGAGCGGATCACGCGGCCGTTGTCCAGCCGTTGAAGGCGGGTGAACAGGTCCCGCTGGCGGCCGGCGCCGGCGACCCTGGTGGCGACCGTCATGCCCTTCAGAACCGGCGTCCGCAGGGGATCTTCCGTGTCCATGTCCACCTCGAATTGCAGGTAGCGACCCTCGAGGTCATGCCACGTCCCTTCGAAGCCGTCCAGCTGCTGAGCCTCCGACCACCCCTCCGCATCCGGTGTGGGATGGCGGCCAAACCGCACGCGCACCACGGCGCGGGTGCCCTTCGGGGCATCTATGTCCCAGCAGACGCGACACTCGGACAGCGACAGCAGATGGCGGATCCCTTCCTCGCCAGCCAGGTCAATCACGGGCGAAACATACCTTCCTCCAGACACGTGCCGGTGCAGACTCAGGCGCACACAGTACTCACCGTCAATTTCGTCCTTCCAGCCCAGTCGATCGAAGTCCCAATGTTTGCCCCCGTCGCGGCTCTTGGCACTGCGATTGGGATGTTGCAAGCGGGTCTCCGACCCACGCCAGTACTCCCTATCGGCGGCGACCATGACCTCCCAGCTGGTCTCCTCTGACTCGGACCATAACACGATCTGATTCTCGCCCTGACGCAGGGCACCCACGGGGACCTGCACGACAAACCAGTTGTCAAAGTGCGACCCGCCCCAATCGGTGGTGTAATACTGCCGCGCAGAAGGATGGGCGTAGCGGGTCGGTGGCCGCACGATCTCGACGTCATTCAGGCAGATGCGCAGGGGTTGATCGTTGTTCTCCGTCTCTCGCCCGTTGAACACCAGATAGGCCGCCCTCGCCCTCGGATCGTGCAGCACCAGGTCTTTGCGCAGGTGCACCCCCCGACTCAGTCTCTCGAACCACGAGCGGTCGGTGGCACCCTCGGGTTGGCCGATGGCGGGTGCGTCGTCCTCGATCAATTCCCGGTCATCCAGGGTGATCGTACCGTCGCTGTCGTAGCGGACACCGCGAAACTGGCCGCGCTGTTCCAACTCGGCGGCACTCATCTCGAATCGTATCACAGAGCCCTCCTGCTTGGATTACCGTGGTTGTAGGACATGGGAGCCGTGAAGATCATCGTTGAGGGAGCTCCGGCAAAGCGGTACCGTTTCGCGGCATCGGAACAGATCTGTCACGGAGCGTTGGATGGCGGCGATGACCACAGGGAACCGGAGGCATGGCGTACGATGGCGGGCCGTTGCCATCGGCCTGAGTGGCTGCTGATCTATGGGATGATGATGGTCGCCTGCGCGCTGCCGACGACGGGATTGGTAGCCTACCATCTGCCGATCATGGTTCTCAGCTTCTACTACGCGACGCCGGAAAATGACCGGGCGCGGGTGATCCATCCGTACA
>DPVW01000020.1:0-4146 GCA_003529325.1 Candidatus Latescibacterota bacterium
ATTGTCGCAGGCCGCCTGGGCGACATTGTCGCCAACCATGGAGCAGCGCAGGGAACCACCGGCGTCGACGACGAGGACGCGACCTCACCGGCAGCGGCGACGGTCTGGGCGACGAAGGTATTGTCTTCGAAGACCTTCAGTGTCACGATCGCCCACAGAAGGATCGGCGACCGCCATAGTTGTGGAACATGGGCTCCGCCACATCGACGATCGCCTCGTGCTCGTCACACAGATCCGCCGTATGGAACTCAATCATGTCGCCTCCGTACGCGCTGCGAGTGCCTCATCGACGGCGACCTCGGCCTGGGCCCAGTAGTCGGCATCCGTCTCGAACCCTATGAAGTCGACCCCCAACTGCACACACGCGACTGCCGAGGAGCCGATGCCGAGGAATGGGTCGACGACCCGGCGGGTGCGCTCCAGGCCGTGGAGGCGGACACACATCTCGGGAATCTTCACCGGGAAGGTCGCCGGGTGTGGCCGTTGTTTGTCGCGACTCTGAATGGTGCGGTAGGGGACGAACCAGGTATTGCCACGGCAACGACGGTCCTCTCGGGCGCCATTCCAACGTGCAACATTCGACTTGTCCTGGTATTCCACCCCCACGGCGAGGCGATCCAACGGCACGTCCCCCGCCTTGGTGAGGTGGAAGATATATTCGTGGCAATCATTGATGTAGCGCGGACTGTTGATCGGTTTGTAATGGCCCACCGAAACATTGCCGGTGATGCCGGGGTAGCGGCCGACGTCTTCCTTCTGAATGGCGATCGACTTGACCCAGTGGATGACGTTCTGCAGTTCGAAGCGTTGGCGCAGTCTCATCAGCACTTCGAATGGCCCCCACGGGTCGGAGGGTTTGCCACCGATGTTGAGAAAGAGTGACCCGCCATCCGCGAGAGCACCGTGGACGGCTTCACCCCAGGCCCCCATCCACGCCACATAATCCTGCCGCTCGAGGGTGTCGTCGTAGCGTTTGTAGCGTGTGCCAAGGTTGTACGGTGGCGAGGTGACGACAACGTCGATGGAACCGGGATCGATACGCTCGCCGAGGCCGCGTACGCAGTCCTCGCCCCATACATCGACGGTCGATCTGTCCGTTGCACGATGAAAGCCGGCGTCGATTTCCATTCAGCACCCCAGGGCGTAGCCGTCACGTCGTGGATCGCCGCCGCCCATGAAGGCGCCGGAGTCTGGATCGACGTGAATGCCCTGGCCACCACCCACGCCGGCGGACCAGTCGCCGAGTTCTGATAACTGGTGGCCACGACGCTCGAGTTCGCCACGTACGTCGGCGGGGATGCGGGTTTCGATATCGACGTTGTGATTGCGTGTTGCCTTGAGACGTGGCGCTTCGATGGCGGCCTGCACGTTCATCCCATGGTCCAACACATTCATGATCATCTGCGGCGTCGTCTGCAGGATGCCGTAGGACCCCGGCGTGCCGATCAGCAAGCGCAGGCCATCCTTGTCCCAGACCTGCGCCGGCGAGACGCACATCTCGTTTTTCTTCGATGGGCCGATGGCATTGGGGCTGCCATCCACATTGTCGAACCAGCGCATGAAGTTGTTCAGTGTGATACCCGTGCCAGGGACGACCATGGCCGAGCCGAAGCCGGAGCCGAGGCTCTGCGTGCAAGCGACGGCATTGCCCTCGGCGTCGATGGTGTCAAAGTGGGTGGTGCATTCGTTTTTCATCCACGGTTCCGGATCACCGGGCGCGACTTCACCTTTCTGCTGTTCGGTGCGGAAGGTGTCACCCATCGACACTGCCGCGGTCTCGCCGATGAGCGTGCGCCGTTGCTGACAATAGCCATCGGAGAGCAACCCCGCAGTCGGGCTATCGGGCAGCGTGGCGTACTGGATGCGGTCGATGCAGGCCAGTTTTACCGCTTCGATAAAGGTGTGCAATGTGTCGGCCGTGTTGTGGCCCATGCCGGCGATATCGAAGCCCTCCAGCAACTTGAGGGTTTCGAGGTATTGAATCGCCTGGCACGGCGCTGGTGGCGCCCAGATGGTGAAGTCGCGGTAATCGACACCCAGTGGATCCAGCCATTGCGGCTTGTTGTCGATCAGATCCTGCTTTGTCAGCAGACCGCCCATCTCGGCCATGAAGGCGGCGATAACGTCGCCGATGGCGCCACCGTAAAACACGTCGGGACCATCCGCGGCGACGGCACGATAGGTCTCGGCCAGGTCCTGCTGGATGAGCACCTCACCCGGCTCGGGGCAACGACCGTCCACCAGGTAGGTGCTGGCTGACGAGGGATACTTGCGCAGGTCGTTGACACTGCCGGCGAAGAACGAAGAGTTCTTGACGGTGAGGGCAAAACCACCCTCGGCAAGCTCGATGGCCGGGGCGAAAACGTCGGCGGCATCCATCGTGCCGTAACGGCGCAACGATTCCATCCAACCGGCGCAAGCGGCAGGCACGAGGGGGGACATGGGGCCGCGGTCCTGCTGAGACTCTTCCACGTACATGTCGATATCGGTTGCCGCCGGAGTCAGACCGACGTAGTCGCAGATCTTGTGTTCTTTCTGGCGCGCGGAGTAGATGTGCATATAGCCGACACCGCCGATGCCGGACATATATGGTTCGACGACATTGAGTGCGGCGGCGGTGGCGACGGCGGCATCGATGGCGTTGCCGCCATCCAACAGGATGCGTACCCCCGCCAGCGAGGCCAGGGGATGGCCGGAAGCGACCATACCCCGGCGGCCGGTAGCGGTGGCGCGATGAGTGAGTCCGTATGCGGGAAAGGCCATTCGACAGAGTTCTCCGGTGCGGTTAAGTTCGCGCCTAATAAAGGAAGGACACCAAATGGAGCCAACAGCATGGACCGCATCGTAGATCTGCGCAGCGACACGCTGACGCGACCGACCGAAGCCATGTGGGATGCTATGCACCACGCCGAAGTCGGTGACGACGTTTACGGCGAGGATCCCACGGTGACCCGCTTGCAGGAACTGGCGGCGCACAAAGTAGGAATGGAGGCGGCCCTCTATGTGCCCAGTGGGACCATGGGCAATACGGCGGCCATGCTTGCCCACACCCATCCCGGTGAGGAGATGATCGCCGAAGAACTCGCCCACATCTACTGCTGGGAGGCGGGAACGTATGCAAACATCGCGGGGCTGACGGTACGCTCGGTGCAGGGTGACCAGGGCATCTTTACCCCACAGCAGTTCGAAGAGGTGCTGCGACCAGCCAATGCGCATTTTCCTCGCACGACCTTGTTGTGCCTGGAAAACTCGCACAACAACGCAGCCGGCGCCGTGTGGAGTGTCGACGAGATGGCTGCTGTCACCGACGTCGCTCGCAACAATGGGCTGAATGTCCATCTCGATGGCGCCCGTGTGTTCAACGCCGCCACGACCCTTGGCGTCGATGTCAAACAGATCACGGCCACGGTAGATTCCGTCATGTTCTGCGTGTCGAAGGGACTGAGCGCGCCCGTGGGGTCGTTGTTGTGCGGTACACGCCAGTTTATCGACGAAGCGCATCGGGCCCGCAAGCGACTCGGCGGTGCCATGCGCGAGGCTGGCGTGATCGCCGCCGCGGGGGTCGTCGCTCTGGAGAACATGGTAGATCGTCTGGCAGAGGACCACGAGACGGCGCGACTGCTGGCCGAAGGGCTGGGCGCCATCGATGGCATCACTGCCACACGGGCCCCTCGGCCGACGAATATCATCATGGTCAATGTCGCCGACTTGGGTTGGACAACGACGGACCTGGTCGAGCGTTGGGCGGCAGCGGGCATCAAGTGCAATCCGCGCCCACCTCATGGCGTGCGGTTGGTGACCAATCGGCACGCCAGCCAGCAAGATGTCGCCTACGTGCTGGACGTTACGCGTGAGATGGTGCGCTCAGTCGCCATCGCCGCCGGGTGAACCCCTGCCTGATGGCGACGATCGAACTGATCTACGATCCGGACTGTCCCAACACCGAGTCTGCGCGCGGGGTTCTGCGCCAGGCCTGTGCCCAAGTCGGGATCGTCGCAGAATGGCGGGAGTGGGATCGCTCCGATGCGGCGAGCCCCGTCCACGCCCAGAAGTACGGTTCGCCCACGATCCTTGTGGACGGTGTCGATGTTGCCGGGTCGGATACGGCAAGTGACGTTAAGGCGTGCCGGGTCTATCGCACTGCGG
>DPVW01000020.1:4479-14067 GCA_003529325.1 Candidatus Latescibacterota bacterium
CGGCTGGTCGCCGGCAGCCAGGACACCGAGTCGGGGGCTGATGCCTGAGAGTGCAGGGCAATCCCGTTCCCGTGGCGCCATCGCCGTAAGTCTGCTGCTGGTGGTGGGCGTGCTGGCTTTCGTCGCCACCTTCGTCCCCTGGCGTGGTTCACAGTCTCTTGACGCAACCGGTGGCGCGGTTTTCGCCGACCACCGCAACGCTGACGGTTCGTGGACCTACACCAACGCACTCGCTGGTGAGACCAGCCCATATCTACTGCTGCACGCACACAACCCTGTGGACTGGTACCCCTGGGGCCCGCAAGCGCTGCAGCGGGCTCGTGCCGAGGACAAACCGATCTTTCTGTCCGTGGGGTACTCCACCTGCTACTGGTGTCACGTCATGGAACGCGAGGTGTTCTCCAACCCGGAGATCGCCGCTTTGATGAACCAGTGGTTCGTCAATATCAAGGTCGATCGCGAGGAGCGTCCCGATCTCGACGGTATCTACATGGCAGCGACCCAATTGCTGACCGGTGGTGGTGGCTGGCCGAACTCCGTTTTCATGACACCGGAGCTGAAGCCATTTTATGCCGGCACCTACTTTCCACCGGAGGGCAAGTATGGCAGACCGGGGTTTCCGCAGGTGCTTACCGGTCTGCACCAGGCGTGGGAGCAACAACGGGAGCAGGTCGACCAGCAGGCGGAGCAGCTGACACAAGCTATCAAACAGAGTCAGGAGGCACGCACAGCGGCGGGAGACGCCGCCCTGCTGAGCCAGAGTCTGGTCGATGGTGCCATCCATCGCCTGCAAGGCCGCTTCGACGAGACGAATGGCGGCTTCGGTGACGCGCCGAAGTTTCCCCCGGACATGGATCTCGAGTTGCTGATGGTGCAATACGAGCGCACGAAAGATCCGGAACTACTGCACCTGGTAACGTACACGCTCGAACAGATGGCCCGCGGTGGTATCCACGACCACCTCGGGGGTGGATTTCACCGATATGCCACCGACGCCCGCTGGCGGATCCCCCACTTCGAGAAGATGCTCTACAACCAGGCGCCACTGGCCAGGGCCTATCTGCACGCCTATCAGTTGACGGGGGCCGAAGAACTGCGCGATGCAGCGCGGGACATCTTTGTGTTCACCGAGCGGGTCCTGCGCATGCCGGACAGTGGCTTCTACTCGGCCCTGGATTCAGAAACGCATGGTGTCGAGGGCCTCTATTATCTGTGGACGAAGGCACAGATCGAGGAGACTCTCGGAGCTGATGCGGGGTTGTTTTTTGTGCTATACGATCTGGCGCCCATGCCCGAGGGTGACCGGGGGGTCATCTATATACCGCGATCTCTGGCCGAGGTCGCCGCCGAGCGGGACATGGAGTCGCAGCAGCTGGACGCACAGTTGGCGCCGCTGCGGCAACGCCTGCTGCGGGTTCGCCAGCAACGGCCACGGCCCCTGTTGGACACAAAAATCCTCAGCGCCTGGAATGGGATGATGATCGACGCCTACGCCTACGCCTATCAGATCCTTGGGGACGAGGCGTATCTGACGACGGCCCGGCAAGGGGCGGCTTTTGTCTGGCAACGGCTGCGAAATGAAGAGGGCCGATTGCAGCGCAGCTTCCGCGATGGCACGGTCAGCCATAATGCATTTCAGGAGGATTACGCCTTCCTCGCGCGCGGGCTGCTGGCGCTCTATGGGGCGACACAAGAGCAGCGGTATCTGCACCAGGCGGAGCAACTGGTCGCCGATATGGACCGGTTGTTCTGGGATGCCGAAAGGGGCGGATATTTCACCACGGACCGGTCGGAGCAGCTGATCGCGCAATCGAAACATCCCTACGATGGCGCCATCCCCTCTGGTAACTCCGAGGCTGCCAATGTGCTGCTCACACTTGCGTCGATCACCGGCAAGGCTGCCTACAGCACGAGAGCCAGCGAAACGCTGAAAGCCTTCGCCGGCGCCATGGACCGCAGCGCCGGGGGGTTCTCGCGAATGCTGCTGGCGGTGCATCACAACTTGAATGGTTATGACGAGAGCTCCCCGTCCAGGTCGCAGCCTCCTCGGCTCGCAGGCATTCTCGCGGGTCTGACGTCGTCACAGACGGGTGCCGTGACGCTGCCCGATAGTCGCGACCACGTGCAGATCGAGGCCTTCGTGTCGGTGGATACGCTGTTGCCGGGCAGTGATTTTGCGGTCGCCGCCCGTCTGCTGGTGGCCCCCGGTTGGCATATCAACGCCCATCCCGCGAGTTATGATTTTCTGATCCCGACGACGCTGAAGACGATCTCGGAGTTGCCCTTGGAGAGGCTTTCCATCGACTACCCACCGGCAGGCGTATTCAAGCCGGGATTTGCCGACGATTCGTTGTCCGTGTATACCGACAGCGTCGTCATCCGGGCGACGCTGCGTCTCGACGCCGACGCCGAGCCGGGATCCGTCGAGGCACTGTCGGTGTCCCTGCAGTTTCAGGCCTGCAACGACGC
This sequence comes from Candidatus Latescibacterota bacterium, assembly GCA_003529325.1. Classification (GTDB taxonomy): domain Bacteria; phylum Latescibacterota; class UBA2968; order UBA8231; family UBA8231; genus UBA8231. Next base: position 6,949 of record DPVW01000020.1, read on the forward strand.
ACAGTGCCTGGCGCCGGCACAGGTCAGCCTGCCGGTGCAACCGGGTATGCCGCAAACCGATCCGTGACCCCTACTCGTTCCGTGGCATGGTCAACTTTGGCGAATGTTCCAGGGCGTCGAACAAGGCGCTGATCGGACGCTCGGCGCCATGGTAACGATCGGCGTGGGTGGCGCCATTCTCGAGCTTGAGCACACCCCGTGGACAGACGGCGGCACAGACACCGCAGCCGACGCAGGAAGCGCGCACGATATTTTCGCCTTTTTCGGCGTAGGCGCGCACATCGATGCCCATCTCGCAATACGTCGAGCAGTTGCCGCAGGACATGCATTGACCACCATTGGTGGTAATGCGGAAACGACTGAAGAAGCGCTGCACCAGACCGAGGATTGCCGCTTGTGGGCAACCGAAGCGACACCAGACACGACTGCCGAGCAGTGGGTAGAAACCGACGCCGACGACACCGGAGAAGACGGCGCCGATAAAGAAGCCATACCACTGACGCAAGGGCCCCGCCCAGCTGCCATAAAGATTTCCCGTCATCTTATAGTCGATCCACAACGACGCGGTGACGGCAAGGACGGCGATGAGCACCGAGTGGACCAGCCAGCGTTCGATTTTCCAGGCTGAGGTGGACTTGCTCGACAACTGGCGGAAAGGGTCGCCGAGGGTTTCGGCGAGGCCACCACAACCGCAGACCCACGAGCAATACCAGCGCTTGCCGAAGAAGTAGGTGAGGATCGGCGTCGCGATCACCATGGCGATGGCAAAGCCGAGCAGGAAGAGGCCAAAGGGACCGGCGCCGAGGAACTGTCCAGCCACTTTTTCCGGCCACAGATAATCTTGTTTTAGTGGCCAGACGCCGTTGAATTCCATGTAGGGCTGGCGGAAACGCACGAGCAGGTTGGGCAGGAACCAGGCGAAGATCAGCTGGAAAAAGGCGACACTCGCCGTGCGGATCTGTTGATACCGATCGTGTCGGTACTTCATCATCATGCGCACACCGAAGACCAGGATCGCCCCCGTATAGAGCACACCGTAAAGGAACCACTTCTCGGCGGGATACCCGGTCATGACGCGCGCCAGGGGGTCGACGACCCGGATCAGACCGGTGGGGCCGGCGCCATCGACGGGCTGGCCAAGAACCTGCGGGAACCAGTAGAGCAACACGTAGAGGGCCGTCATGCCGATACCGGCGATCCACGCCGCACCGCCACGGGCCAACAGACCACTGAAGTAGATGCCGTCATGTTTGATGCCGGCAACGCTACCGCGGTGCTGGAGCCAGAACGCGAGGGCCGCCCCCACAGCGAGGAGCCCCAGCGACAGGGCCAGCCCTAACCAACTGCCGGCGAGGAGGCCACCGGCGGTCTGCACGATCAGCGACAGCAACCCCACCGCGACCATGGCGAGCGAGAATTTCAAGCCGCCGGACAGCGGCTGAGCGTGTGCGGTCTGGGCGACCTGCGGTTTGCCGAAACCGATCTCTTCTTCGTCGAACTCGTAGCTCAGGGTATCTGCGGAAAGGGACATCAGACCAGGGCCTCCTTGAACTGAGCCGTCGCGTGGGCTTCGAAGCGACGGAAGAACTCGGGGTCGAAGTTGGCGTCAGCGAGATGCTCGAGCACGTAGTCGAGGGGTCGTTGTTCGGCGATCCACGCTTCGCAGACCCGATGGTGGAAGCGGACGCCCATGGTGTTGATGCCGATCACCCGATCCTGCAGGTAGACGATGCGGATACTGTGATTTCCATTCGCATGTTCCCAATACAGGTTCTGCTCATCCGGTACGCAGAGGTTGACCTGGCCGTAGGTGTGATATTCGAGGTCAAGGAATTTGGCCGAGTTGTACCAGATGCCTGGATCGTAGATCGCCTCTCTGCCGGCCAGTACCTGAGCGGCGATGCGCGCCTGGCGCTTGCCGGTGTACCAGACTTGCTGCAGCAGGTTGCGTGCATCCCCCTCGGTGACGATTTCGGCGCAGTCGCCGGCGGCCAGCACATCGGGCACGTTGGTGCGCAGACTCCAGTCGACGAAAACGCCACGGCCCGTGTCGATGGCCGTGTCCTTGACCAGGTCGGTGTTGGGGCTGACGCCGGCGGTGAGACCGACCAGTTGGCACTCGATCCGTTCGTCGGTGTCGGTGATGACCGCACACGCACGGCCACTGTCGTCCCCTTCGATTTCTTTTAGACCCGTTTCGAGCTTCAGGCCAAAGCCGGCTTCACGGATCAGGCGACTGACCATTCGGGACTCTTCGGCGGGCAGGATGTTGTTCCAGTAGGAATCCTCGCGCACCAGGAAAGTGACTGGCAGACCGCAACTGTGCAGCATCTCCGCCAATTCGATGCCGATCAGACCGCCACCGACGATAACGGCCTGGCGTGTCCTTTGCACGGTTTCGTGCAGACGCTGCAGATCGGGCAGGTCGTACAGGCCCTGGACACCCTCAAGATCCTGACCGGGCCAGCCAAACTTGTTTGATTTGGCGCCCGTGGCGATGAGCAGCTTGTCATAACCGAGATCACCCCCCTTGTGCAGTGCTAGCTGCTTGGCATCGGTATCGATGCCGGTGATCCAATCACGCACCAGATCGATGCGCTGCTCCTCCCAGATGTGATCCGCGTGCGGTTTCGTATCCTGATAGGACATGTGCCCCATGAAGATGTACATCAGCGCCGGGCGGGCGTAGTGATACTTTGATTCCCCTGAGATCATCGTGATCTTGCAGTCGTGGTCCAGCTGGCGCAGTTCAAGCGCCGCCGTCGCTCCGGTGATTCCATTGCCGATAATGACGACGTGCACCGTTTTAGGACCTCCTGCGCAAGAGGAAGTGAGCCACCCGTGGCGACCCACAGGCAACAGTATAACTGATCACGGCCAATATTTCGTGAATTGTTCACTGCCGCCGATGGGGCGTTTGTCTTTCCTTTGTGGGGAAGAGGGCGTTGAGCCTGGTGCGCTCTCTTGCGGATGGCACGCATCGTGCCGGCATCTATGACGTGACCTGGGATGGCAAAGACACAACGCTGGCCACAACATTGCCAGCGGCACGTATCTCTACAATCTGGAAATGCCCGCAGCCGGCCTTGCCGTAACTCGGCGTATGACGTTGACCCGTTAACTCAAACGCCGATCCACACCGCCTGTTCGACAGAGGCGCCCACCTTTCGAGGTGGGCGCTTTTTTCGTAGTTTGGGCCCAACCTTCAATAAAATCAACTGGTTGAAGCGAACAGGACGAATAATTGTGATACGCTTTTTGCGGGTTACCAAGATGCTGGTCATCGCCCTCGGGTTATTCTCGTTGTCGGTACCCACGGCGGCGCCGGCGCAGGACAACACGGTCGAGCAACTGAAGGAATTGCAGGAGTTGCGCAAGGAAGTGGACCGCAAGAAGGCTGAGCTGCGCCGCGAACTGCGTCTGTTGAAAGATGTACTCGGCGAGGAACCCCGTGATGAATTGATGGAGTTGGCCGATGGTTCTATCGGTGGCATGACAGCCGAGGAGCTGGCGGCAGAGCTGCGCATTCTTCGCGATGAGATCGATCGCCTGCGCCAGGCGATGGCCCGTGGGCGGCTCACAGCCGAGGACGCCAGATTCGAGGTCCAGGGCAGTACCCGGACACGCCTGGAATGGGGGGACATCGACTTTGTCGCCGGGGATGCGGACGTGCGCCAGTTGCTGCGTACGAAGGTGCGTGTTACCGGCAACCCGCGACATGATACGCAGGTTGTGGTGGAATTGCAGGACAGTCGTATCTGGGGCTCGGAGTTCAACACCTTCGATGCCAGCGGCGACCAGATCGATCTGCACCTCGCCTACGCCGAATTGCAGGAGGTTTTTGGCAAACCGTTGCGTCTGCGCCTCGGTCGCCAGGAGCTCGTCTACGGCAGTCAACGGTTGCTCGGGCGCGGCGCCTGGGGTAATACACCGCGGGCTTATGACGCACTCGTTCTGCGGTTGGGCGACGCCAACTGGGTCGATGGTTTTACGGCGAAGCTGGACGAGAAAGGGGTGAGGGACCATAACCTCTTTGGTCTGTGGAGCAGCCTGCGTGTCGCACAAGGCCACGATGCCGGCCCGTATCTGCTGGTGGAACAGGACAAAAATAGCGGTCCTGAGCGCTTGCTGCGGCTCACCGGGGGGACTCGCTTCACCGGCTCAACGACAGGCACGACCGGTCACCTTTTCGGTTACGATGTCGAAGCGGCCCTGCAGACCGGGGAGGTCGGATTCGAGGATGTCTTCGCCTGGATGGGCACCGCCACCGTGCGCTACCACGGTCCCTCATGGACACAGCCGGAGATTCGACTCGGTTTCGATATGTATTCCGGGGATGCCACAGCCGCCGATGGGGATCGGGAAGCCTTCGACAATCTGTTCGCCGCCCGACATTCGTTCTTCGGACTGATGGACCTGTTCAAAAGTTTTCCCAACGACACGGATGACGGCGGTCTGATGGATGTTCGCCTCGTGGGAGAGATGTCGTCCTCAGAGAGGGTGCGCGTCGGTCTGCATCTGCACAACTTTGTTCTTGTGGAGGACCGGCTGGGGGACAAAGCTCTCGGTCAGGAAGCAGATGTTGTCGTCACCTGGGACTACAATGAGGTCACCAAATATCACTGGGGTGGTTCGATCTTCGTGCCCGGCAATGGCATGAAATTTCGCAGTGGTGGCGAGGACCCGGCGTTCAAGACGTGGATGCAACTCGTCGTCAGATTCTGAGGCGCCCGCAACGGTCAGGCACTGCTGCGCAGGTTCTCCACCAGTTTGCGGACCGTCGGTTCGATGGCACGACCAACAGCGATGACATCATCGAGGGAAATTTCGTACTGAGGTAGCAGAAATTCCGACAGGAAGGGCTGCAGGCGTTTTTCCAGGTCCTCATCCAATTCCGGGCCCTCGGCAGCAAACAGGCCCTTTGTCGGTGCTTCTGCCTGTTCTGGAAAGGGATAGATCCCGCCAGCGATGATGCCCCCGGCGAGGGTGTGATCGGCGCCCCCAGCCAGCACTTCCTCGGCGGCGCGCATGGGGCTGGCCCAGCCGCCGTCCACCATCTCTTTGACGATCAGCGAAAACAGCCCCGGGTAGCCGTGAGCGATGGCGACCTTGCCGATGTCGTGCATGACACCCGAGACAAAGGGATCCTCTTTGGGATCGATGGCAAGCTTGCTGACGAGGTCCCTCTCCCGCAGTGTTGCCAGCGCTGATTCCTCCAGATCTCCGGGTTCTTGTCCAGTTCGACGATCCGCTGATAGACCTGTGGCAATACGGGCAGATCCACCATATTGCGCAGATCGCCTTCCATACGCTTGGAGATATCGAAGCGGGCAGCATCCTGCGCATCGCAAATCCGCGACCGATGACGGTGCTGGGATCACTCAGCGGTCAGGTCTTTGGCGCCTACAGCGCCAAGGTGGGCAACCTGCTAAGTGGGCGCCTGGAAGGTACCCGAATACCCGAAATGTCGATGTCGTCCACGACCTGGCTTGTATCGAGGGAACCAACGAAGACGCCTTTGTCGTCTTCGAGGCCACCAGTGATCCCGGCTTTTTCAGGCAGGCGCAGAGCGGTCTCGACAAGCTGCGTGCTATCGAGGGGGCACAGCGACCGCAACGCGAGAGTTCGGCGCAGGCCATTCTGATGAACTCGCTGGAGGACGTCCCATTCAGAGTCGAGGTTTACGTGACTGTCGAGGGACGGGAGCACCAGGTCGCCATGAAGCCAGGCACTTCGACCCTGCCGACGTCGAGTCTCAAGCCATTGCTCAGGGAATCCGTACAGAACGTCGTCGATCGTCTTGCCGGTGCGCCGATGGTGCTCAGTGTTGGCGGTCAACTGAAGCAGTATTTCCAGATCGAATATCCCCGGTGGAAGTTCCGCGTCGTGGGCAGCCGTATCGTTGCGGAAAAAATAGGGGACTGCAATGTTGCCTGCGCCGCAGGCAGCAGCGAGAACAAGATGAGTCTGACCTACAGTTATATCGGCGATGGCGATCCTCACCAGGATACACTCGAACTCGATTTTGAACGCGCCCGTAACTGCCGTCTACTGCTGAAGGACGGGGCCGTCTTTCTGAGCGACGAGGTAGAACCTCAATTTCAGCCGCCTGCTGAAAATGGCCAGTCCGAGGCAGCCCCCACCTGAGTTTCGACAGCCTGCCAGTCCAGATCGACCGGGTGTGTCTGCCTGAGGTGTCGTTATACCCCTTATATTATGGTGTCCGAATTGACAGTGTCCGAAAGCGGCAATAGCATCAACCAAGAAATGACTGACCAGTCAGTCAGATCGAAACAGCGTTCAGTCGAACGAGGAGAGAGCACGTGAAGGGTTGGAGTAAAGTCCCCCTGGTCGCGTTGGCAGGATTGCTGCTGGGCTGTGGCGACGACGAAGCAGCGGACGGCACCGGCGGAGGTGGAGCAGGAAATTGGGGCGGTGGGGAGCGCAAGGAAGCTGCCCTTCCCGTCAAGACCGAGGCCGTCACCAAGGGCGAGATCACCCGTTTCATCGAGACCCACTCCCGCCTCGAGGCTGAGCGCTGGGTGGAAGTCGTGTCGCGGGCCCAGGGGCTGGCCCAGCGGTTGGCCGCCGAGGAGGGGGATCAGGTACGGGCCGGACAGATCCTGGTACAGCTGGAGAAGGAGGAACTGCTGCTGCAGATGGAGCAGGCGAAGGTGGCCGTCAGTCAGGCGCAGTCAACTTTCGAGCGCACCCAGACACTCCACGAGCGCCAGCTGGTGAGCCAAGAGGAGTTTGAGAACGCCCGCAACCAGCAGGAGAACACGGCAGTGGCGCTGCGCGAGGCCCAGCTACGCCTCGATTACGCCGATATTCGCGCACCCATCGACGGCGTCGTCATGATGCGCAATGTGGAACGGGGGGACCTGGTGCGCACCAACGATGCGGTGTTTGTCGTTGCCGACCTCGAACCACTGCAGGCGCGAATCCGTGTTCCCGAAAAGCGCATGTCCCAACTGCGACCACAACAAGCAGCTCGGATCACCGTCGATCCCGTCCCTGGGCGCGTCTTTTCCGGGACCGTTCGCATGATCAGCCCCGGCGTCGACCCGACGAGTGGAACGGTGAAGGTGACCGTCGACGTGCCACCGGAAGGCGTGC
>DPVW01000200.1 GCA_003529325.1 Candidatus Latescibacterota bacterium
CTCGAATTCAGCGAGACTTCGTAACGAGAAAACCCGCAACCACATCCGCACCGCGCAATTCGACCTAGTCGGGGAGTGTGATCTTGTTGCTCACCTCGTGCGCGGAACGGGAGGGCAGAACCCGCTCGTTGCGGCAAGTTCGAAGCGTTTCACCATGCCCTATTGCAAGGGGCGTGCCAAACCGATGACGTCGCTTGAGAAAGTAGCCTAACTGGTTGAACTATTTGATAGGCAGGACTTCGAAGAGAATGTCATATGGCTCAGACCAAAACTGACAACAGTTTGGTCGCCAAGATCCATATACATCGCCTAACCAGTTTATGTACAGCAAGTTACGTTTCAGATGACAATTATCTGGTCGGTATGTGCAGCAACATGGTCAGTAGCGCCCACCGCCAACAGGGCTTGACGGTGGCCCTCTGTGAGCCAATCGTTTCAGCAACCGCTCCTTAATAGAGAGAAGCCACGATGATCATCGATTCGCACTCACACGCCTGGGAGTTCTGGCCATACGAACCTCCCGTTCCAGATCACAACAGCCGGGGTCTGGCGGAGTTGATGTTGTGGGAGATGGACCGCAATGGTGTCGATCAGGCGGTACTGGTCTGCGCCCGCATCGAGCACAATCCGGAGAATAATGAGTACGTGCACGATGTGATCCGTCGGCATCCGGACCGATTCATCCAGTTCGCCGATGTCGATTGCTCCTGGTCCGACACCTATCACACCCCTGGGGCGGCTGCACGGCTGCGCCAGGCTGCCGAACGCTACGAACTGAAGGGGTTCACCCATTATCTGAAGGCCGACACCGAGTGGTTTGCTTCCGACGAGGGACTGGCCTTCTTCGAAATGGCGGCAGAGTTGAAGCTGATCGCCAGTCTCGCTCTGGGGCCGGCGTGGCAACCGGCCCTGCAGGAGTTGGCGCGACGATTCCCAACGGTGCCCTTCCTCTGCCATCACATGGCGGGGGCGCGGGTCGGTGACGACGAACGGCTGGCGCGGATCACGGCCTCCGCCGCCGTGCCCAACATCTACATCAAGATGTCAGGTTTCCACTATGCGGCGCCGGCGACCTGGGAGTATCCCTACCACGACACCCATGACGTCGTGCGTGGGTTATACGATGCCTTTGGCGCCGATCGTCTCTGCTGGGGGTCTGACTATCCGGTGGTGCGCACGCACATGACCCACCAGCATGCCCTCGAGGCGTTTCGTACCCACTGTACCTTCATCCCTGAACAGGACCGGTCGAAGATCCTTGGCTCGAGCCTGCAGCGACTGCTCGAGGCGGCGGGTCCGGCGACCTGAACGGGGTGCTTGAATGGCTGGATTTTTGGCTATATTGCTGATGTGATGACGACTGCCCCGCCCAACAGAGCTCCGCCATCGAATTGCCCAGCGCCCTCAAAGTGGAGCTGTGGAAGCGTGTGGATCGGCGCTTGCGCAACGGTGAAGTGCTGATCACCAACGAGCAGTTCTTCAAGGGCATGGTGCGTGATTTTCGCCGTCTTTGTCGGGGTCGCACCCGACCATGTGGCGAAAGTTCGACTCCTCGAGATGATCGTGCAGGTCAACGAGAAGCATCCGCACACATACCTGAGTGCCGGAATCAATAATGCCGTCGATTCGTTCTGCAAATCCTGCTCGTGCGGCGCGTGAGATGATCGTGAGCATGGTCAAGGAGGGGCGCACCGCCGCATGGCTGGAAGGCCTCGGGATCGACGTCGATGAACGAACGCTCAACGATACAGTCGAACAGGCGATCATTCGGGTCACCGAAGGCAAGAAGCTGAGTGCACCGCCGGTGCGGCCGGAGGAGCGCAAACGTCGGATGCGTCGTGGTGTGTCGATGGCGGGTGTCAGTCAGACAAGCATAAAGGAGCCGGTGGTCGAGGCGGCGGAGCCCTCAGCATACGAGCCTGAGCCCACCGAAGAAGAACAGGCCCAGCGGGTCGAGGAGGATCGTGCGCGTGCTGAGGAACTGGCAGGTGAGGAGATCCACCGAGCGCCACGCAATCTCGACGCCTATATGCAGCAGAAGCTGCTGAACGAGGAGGAGGTCGCCGACCTCAAGAAGTTGTATGGGATCGACAAGCGCCTCGCCGATGGCGATATCGACGACGAGGAAGCGAATCGCCTGCGCAGTGAAATTTCCGATGTCGTGCGGGAGAAACTGCAGAGCCGCCTGCGCGAGGCGGTGAGCAACTCGGTGCGTTATATCACCGTTTTCGAAGCGTTACGACGTTTGCCGCAGGATCGAGACGTAGCTCTCAGCATGTTGATTCGTCACAAGAATCAGGTCGCCCCTGCTGAGGATCAAGACGTCAATCTGAGTATCGTCACCCATACGCTGAGCGAGGACGACGCATTGCTTGAGCAGCTCGGTCTGCTGATGGAGCGAAAGGATCCCGAGATGCGTATGATAGCGGCGAATATGCCGCCTTATCGACACATCTACGCCGGATCAGACGATTGGCAAGTTGACCGTCGATGCCAAGTTCGTCGACGACCTGCGCGAGCTGAGCCATGAGGAGTTGTCAGAGAGGCTCAATTCGGAAGACACGGAGGTACGCGTCAAGGCAGCGGCGGATATCAAGTGCATGGTCGCCCTGTTGACCAACCTGCTGAATTCGACAAGCGCTTTCCACAAGGAGTTGCGCCGATTGCTCATCGGTTCAAAAATGAAGAGCATGTTCGACGGATCCACCGACGAACGGGAGGGTCGCAACCGCGTCAATCAGTTCTTACGGCGGCGTCTCAACAGCATGTATCCCGGCCTGTCGCATGAGGAGCGGGCAGAGATCGACAAGATGAGCCAGGTCATCATGGAGGGCAAAGGAGAGGAAGAGGGGGAGGACAGGGCCAAACGTGTGTATCGTGTGTGACAACCCATGATGATCATCCTCCTCATCTGTGCCGCACAGTTGGTCGCCATGCCGCTCCACGGACAATGGTCGGCGGAGCCGGTTGTGAGCGACCGAGAAGATTTCCGATTGCGTCTGCTGCAGGCCCTCGATCTCACACCGGGGCAGCAGGACACGCTGCGCCAACTGCGCGAATATCTGCAGCAGGACATCCAGGTATTACGTGACCAGGTGGCGGTTGGGGATATTCTGTCCCAAGAGGGCCGGTTGCGTTACGGGGACGTGATCGACATGTATCGGGTCACCCTCGATTCGGTACTCACATTTGAGCAGCTGCAACTGCTTGCACGTGCTCGTATCCACCTGTTCGATCTGGCCCTTTACGAGGGCCAACCCAAGCCGGATGTGCCACAACGACTGGCCGACGCTCTCGAACTGGATGACCTGCAACGTCGCCACTGGCTGGCGCTGCTGGCTCGGCAGCGGGACCAGGTGCGAAGGTTGCGTTCCGAAGGAGAGACGCTCTCTACCGGGGACTATCGACGACTGCTGGAAGAATTCCGATTTGCCTTTGAAGGCATCCTGACCCCTGAGCAACGTCTTGAACTCGAGCGCGTACGTCTGGCGCGAGTGCGGCGGGAGGAGGCGTTGGATGCGGCGCAGATGGATTTGTTGAACGAATTTCCCATGCCGATCGATGATGACTGGGAGTCACTCGAGTCGGAACTCGGTGGTACCGACGCCGAACCGTAGATGCACGACTGTGCGTCCCGTTTTTGATCGATGAACAGGAGCGTCATGCTACAACCATGGATTCGAATCGGCCAGCCCCTGGAGGATGTGGTCGATGACTACGAGCGCATCTTCGATGCCTGGCAGGCGGGCGGAATTGCCGGCCTCGTCTTCGGGCGCCTGCTGTTTGCTGATGACAACGGTGGTTTCACGGTGCCGGCGTATCGATCAGATCCGGAGATCTTCCGCCGACGGGGGATCGAACTGGAGGCGACGGACGCACCGCTGAACGCCGACAAGGAGAAGCGTCTGCAGCAGATGCTCGATGACGCCAAGCGTCGTGGCTGGGGGGTGCTGATCTTCTGCCCGGGTCAGGGCACACATCGGGCGACGGGATTGCCCGTTACCGAGGACCCCCACGGAGCGCAACTGCAGGCGGCGATCTGGGAAGACGTGTTCAGCGCCTTTCCGCAAGCCGATGGTGGCTTGATGGATGGCTGGACGGAGTCTGCCTACGAACTCATCTACCATCACGGCAACGCCGTCTTCCGTGAGATGAATGACAACGAGAAGAGCACCGCCGATGCACGTGGCTGGGATGCGCAGCGCCTCGACGCCGGCCGCGCACAGCTGCACACGCGCTTTCAGAATTTCAGCTCGAGGCAGGTCCAGTACTACGGCGATCACGGGTTTCTCCAGGGCATCAACCTGTTTGATCTGACGGAAGACGCCCTCTACTGGTTACGCTGGCGGCGCGATGACGGTCTGGCGACGGCCCGCGCTTTCCGCGGTGAACTTGACAAGTTGCCACGGAAGCTGCTACTGGGCAACGGCCTGCGCTCGGCGGTATTCAGTGGCATGACGGCCATCGATTATCTGGCCTGGGACGAGGTCATAGACATTTTTCAGGTGAAACACTACTTCTGGCACCGTGGCTTCGACGGCCTCTATGGTACGGTGGCGCGTTGGGTGCAGCAGATCCAGCGGTGGAATCCTGGTCTCTCAGAGACCGAATGTTTCACCGTCGCCCGCGCCTGGCTCGGCGTCCACCTGCCCCAGGTGGAATCCCTTGCTGACATGGAGCTGGGTTTTCCACAGGCCTTCTTCGACGAGGTCGTCAAAGAGGAGACAGCGCGCGCCCTGGCGGCGGTGAAAGATCCGCAGAAGATCCTTCCCTGGGTGGATACAGGCAGAATGCCACACGCCGGGGATCCGATGACGGCTGGGGATCTATACCGGATTCTGGTGGCCTCGGAGGAGGCGGGGTTGCAGCGGTTCCTGTTCCACAATCACGCACATTTGACGGCGGCGGAATGGAAGGTGATTTCGCGGATGTGTGGTGCAGAATGGAATGAGGACCCTGGGGGATACTGGCCGCCGGCGACGCCACGGCCTGCGGTGTTTGGCTAAGGCGGTTGTTCTGGGTCGGGCCTTCGCCAGAAGCCGCCATTCCCCATGGAGCGGAGAGAAAACTAAAAAAGGCTTCGGCTCCTTCGGGGTTCCTCGAATTTGGGGGACTGAAGGAAGCGGAAATCAGAGGTGGTTCACCCGTTTGGGAGTGTGGACATGGCTGAGTTGAGGTTGCCGGTGCGGTGGTATGGGGGTGCGGGGCATGTGTTTGATGATCTGGCGTTGGTGTTGGAGCAGACGGCGTTCATGATTGTGGATTCTGATTGTGGGGAGGGCAATTCTTATGTCGAGGATGGGATCGCGCCCGCGTTGGCGGCGGCGCGGGCGGCGGGTATGCATGTGATCTTTATCCACAATGATTTCTCCCTTGCCGATGAGCCTGGCAGTATCAAGCGGGAGATTCATGGGACTCGGTGGGGGAATGTGGAGGCTGCCACAAGGCCAGCCCCTGCACGTAGGCCCGTCGTACCGAACTACTCGTCGTCGATCCAACCGCTGGCACATGAGCCGGATTTTCCCAAGCGGGAGTGGTCCGGTTTTCATGAGACGCATGTGGACTATCATCTGCGCTGTCACGATATCAAGACACTGATCGCCGTGGGCTTTTCCCAACGGGCCTGTCTCTATCAGACGTGTGCCGGTGCGGTGGAGCACAATTATCGGGTCGTGCTGTTACGGGACTGCACGCAGTCTTCGGAGTATCCCGACACGGTCGACGAATCCCTAGAGGAGGGGGGCTGGTTGCGCAAGATCATGTTTCGCAACTTCGAGCATGTCATCGGCTATACATCGACAAGCGCCGAATTTGTCGGTGCACTGCAGGGGTAGGAGACAGGCTCTTAAGAGAGGATGTTGCGGGGGGCGAGGGATGATGCCGTCGTCGTCGCAATACACGTGATGACCCTGGACAAGGGCGACTCCGGCGAAGCGGAGGTAAATCGTGCTGTCAGACGCCCGCCTTGATGCTGCGCAACGGGATCGTGCCGAGTGCCTGCAAGCCGATATCGATACCGCAATGGCCTGACTGTCGCGAATGGCGCCAAAGTCAGCAGCCCCGCCCAGCCATTGTCGCAGGCCGCCTGGGCGAC
>DPVW01000375.1:0-10198 GCA_003529325.1 Candidatus Latescibacterota bacterium
CCAGGCCAGGCGTCTCGCGCTGAGCGAGCCGGCGGCACGTCTCGTGCGGCAGTCGGTGCATCTCATCGACGACGACATGCGCCGCAGTCCCATGGCAAGCGATCTTTTTCTGCAGATCCTCAAACGCCAGCAGCGGGCGGCTGACACACTGCGTGCGATGCACGAGCTCGGTGTTCTGGGTGCTTATCTACCCGAGTTTGGCGAGACCACTTGTCTGGTCCAGTACGACATCTACCATGTGTATACGGTGGACGAGCATACACTCGTAGGCCTGGAAAAGCTCGAAGGTCTGCACGGAGCGGACCCATCCAGCAGCATGCGAGGGATGTATGATGAGTTGGAACGCAAGGATCTGCTCTTTCTTGGCATGCTGCTCCACGATGTCGGCAAGTCGCGCCGGACTGAACATATCAGCGAAGGTCTGGCGATGGGGCGTTCTCTCTGCGCGCGGCTGAGTCTCAGCGAGGTCGACACCCGCTTTGTGCTCTTCCTCATCGAGAATCATCAGGAGATGGTCATCATCTCCCAGCGACGGGATCTCGACGACTACAAGATGATTGCCGATTTCGCCGGCCGGTTTGCCAACACCGAATGGCTGAAGGCCCTCTATCTGCTGTCGTATGGTGATCTGTCCTCCGTCGCCGCCGATGCCTGGACCGAATGGCAGGGCGCGTTGTTGTGGGAACTCTACCACAAGACAAAGGAGCAGCTCGAGTCGGGCCTGAAGGCGATGGAGGATCGTCAGCACGCACGTCAAATCGCCGATGCGCATCTCACGTCGATGAAAGGGTTGTGGTCACCGCAGCAGGTCGAGGCCTTCGACGAGCACGTCCGACAACTGCCGCCCCGATATCTGGTGACGTACGATCTGACCCAGGTGGAGCGCCACTTGAGTTACGTGCGGTGTCTCGCTGAAGGTGGCATTGAGCTCGAGTTCATCGAGCACGCCGACCACACCGAACTGGTCGTGGGGGCTCAAGACCAGGGCCATCTGCTGGGCAAGATCTGCGGCGTGCTGGCGGTGAATGACATCAACATCCTGCGCGCCGATGTGCAGACTCGCGACGACGATATCGTCATCGACACATTTCAGGTAACCGACATCGATGGCACACCCGCACTGCCGCAGTGGAAGAAGGATCGTGTCATCGCCACGCTGCCCGATGTTATCGCTGGAGATGTCGAGGTGGCGGCACTGTTCGACAAATACAGTTCGAATTGGGGGAAAAGAACCGAGCAACCGGTGCGGGAACCGGAGGTCCTTTTCGAAAACAAGGTATCCGACCGGTACACGGTGGTCGACGTGGAGGCCACCGACGGGGTGGGCCTGTTATACACCCTGACGCACAGCCTGGGAGATTTCGGCCTGGATATCCACATGGCCATCATCAATACCGTCGTGGACCGCGTGAGCGATGCATTTTACGTCGTCGACGGAGAAGGCCGAAAAATCGTCAACTACGACACACTCGAGACGATTCGGACCAAACTATTGGAGGACCTGCACCGGCAGAATACGGCGTGAGTTATTGCAGGTAGAGCAGTTTGCGTGAAATCGCCACACCAGATGTCTCCAGGCGCACGAAGTAGACGCCTCCAGAGACCGCCATACCCCGTTCATCTCGACCATCCCAGCGTGCCAGGTGACGCCCAGGCGGTTGCTTACCCTGCGCCAATGTAGCGCACCGGTTGCCCAAGTAGATTGTAAACCCTCAATGTCAAATCGGCTGTCGTGAGGCCCTGTGGGACGCGGAAGGGCAGCAGGACGGCAGCGTTGAAGGGATTCGGATATGCCGCTTCGAGATCATAGCTGGCGGGCAGTGCGCCTTCGACGTTCTGTGTGACCGCAGTGAGTCGGCGAATCGGTACCGGCTCCCCGGCGGTGTCCATCTGTTCGATCACCGCCGCGGCCTGCACACCGAGTGGCAGTGGACGGGGCTCGCCAAGATCCTCGAATGGCCGAGAGCGAATCTCGCGACCGTCTTTCAGAGTGACGACGAGAAGGAACTGCTCAAGGGCAACCGAATCAGGATCGTCGACCTCGCACTCCCAGCGTGCCGCCGCCGTACGCAGATTGCTCACCTGCGGCAGGTCGGGATTAAAATCGAAGACTGGATCCCGTGTCATCTCGCTTGCTGACAGGGTTGTATACAACCTGGTGAGTGTGCCGTACTCGCTGAAGAGCGCCTGTGTTTCGCGCAATGGCGTGATGACGACTGCCAGCAGGTCATCGACGAAAGCTGTCGGCAAAAAGACCAGCTCTTTCGACCCGTTCCGCAATCGATGATAACCGCCCCTCCGTCTTGGCTTGTGCGTAGGCCTTGACATCGCCGCCGAAAACGACGCGTTCGTGACCCAGAATCTAGGCGGTGACACCAAGGTCGGGTTCGGTTGCGACTGCGGTCAGCTGAATCGGGATCATGGGGCTGTCCGCGGCGTATGTCATGGCGATCGGTTGGCAGATCGCCGATTTCTTGATCTGGCGCCAGACGCAGTGCGAGGAAGTATGCCGCCTTCTACATACGGGGCCAGAAGTTTGGGGCCAAGGTCTCCCAACTGGTAGCCAATTCTTTAATTGGTGACGGCGTCTGTTTGGATCGAGGACGCAGAGTGCATACTCGGATTTTACCGTGACAGTGTGCAGCCCTATGATGTAGAGCCCGATTCGAGCATTACGCCCACACTTACGCTATGTACCCCGACTACGAGGCTTGATCCCTTATGAGCAAGATTGCTGTTGTTACCGGAGCCAGTCGTGGAATCGGCGCCGCCACGGCTCGTCTACTGGCAGAACACGGCTGGCAGGTGTGTGTGAACTACCGTGCCGAAGCAGAGCGCGCCGAACAGGTGGTGACCGCCATTGAGGCAACGGGGGGCCGTGCGATCAGTGTGCAGGCTGACGTTGGTGAGCCTGGTGACCTACAGCTTCTTTTCGACAGGGTGGATGCCGAACTGGGCACGCTTGCTCTGCTGGTCAACAATGCCGCCATCATGGGGCCACGGGTGCGGGTGGAGGAGTTGCGCGCAGAGGACATCGAGGGTGTGCTCAAAGTGAATGTGCTGGGGCTTATGTTGTGCGCCCAGCATGCGGTGCGCCGCATGTCGACACGACACGGCGGCGCAGGGGGCGCCATCGTCAACATCTCCTCCGGCGCCGCACACTACGGCAATCCTGGAATGGGTGTCCAGTATGCCATGACCAAAGGCGCGGTGAACAGTTTTACCGTGGGACTGTCGCAGGAAGTCGCCGGTGAAGGGATTCGCGTCAACGCCGTAAGCCCGGGCCCGATCCACACCGACATGCCCACGGAAGAAGCCCTGCAGCGGGCGGCCTCCGTCGTACCTATGGGTCGCGCCGGGGAGCCTGAGGAAGTGGCCGAGGCGATCCTCTGGCTTGCGTCAGAAAGTGCGGGATTTGTCGCTGGCGCAAATCTGCGGGTTGCCGGTGGCCGTCCGTAGGCTTCAAAATGCGACGGCGACGAGCCGCTCGAATACCTGCGTACCCGAGTCTCCGTCTACGGCAACGCGCAACAGATACGAACCCGGTGGCACCAGTCTGCCGGAACCATCGCGACCGTCCCAGGATATCGTATGGTGGCCCGCAGTGGCTTGGGGTAGTTCGAGAAGTTGCATCCTGCGGCCCACCAGATCATAGATCGCTGCTTCCACACGACGAGGGGCCATCACCTTCAAGAGGTCGAAGGCGATGTCCAATCGATCACCGATGCCATCGCCATTCGGTGTAAATACTCGTGATGACAGCATCATATTTCCCAACAGATCGGCTGTAACGGGCAAACCGATAGAGACGGTTTCACTGTCGATGGCATCGCTGGCATCGCCGACGTCGACGCGCTGCCGGATGTTGTCCCCGAGTGCGGTGTGGCGTAGAAACAGGTCGAAACGGGTCTGGTTTTGGAAAATGGTAGAGCGGAAGTTGAGCTGTACGAGTTCCTCCGACTGCAAGTCAGCCGGCAGCGTCACCAGAAAGCCGTCGTCGTTGATCTCGACGTCGCCGTCCACCGAACGACCATCTACCTGCATGCCGACGTACTGAGTCGGCACCGAGGCGACCAGCTGCAGTCGGTCGGCACCCTGGGAGATGCCATCAAACCACGGTCGCAGGTAGTAGGTGAATTCCTGCTCAATCCCCGGCTCGACGATGGCGGGGGCGATCTCGCCCTGGGTGATCACAGCCATGGGTCGGTCGACCTCAAGGTGAAGCGAAGACAAGGATGGCGCCACGTCGGGATCGTCGGTGATCAGGCGGATCTGCAATTGCACGAACTGACGCGGTGCTGGAGAGCGGAAGAACTCACCGGATACGACGTAGGGATCGCTCCAGGTGCTCCAGTCCGAGCCGGGGATACGGGTGATCTCGAGGGGACCGCGCAGCGTAGTGGGTGTGCGCTCGTGTTGCCGTTTGGTGATTTCCTTGCCAGACTTATCGAAGTAGCGGATTTCTTCGTCGATTTCGTTGCCCGTTCGGCTACGCACCTCGATGCGCGTGCCCACCGGCTGTGCACCATCCCAGAGGACGGATGACACGTTCGCAGTGCCACCGAGATCGGTCGGTGGCGACGTCAGCCAGACCTCAGCGGGGAATCCCTCCCCGTACATCTGGTATTCACCGACGAGTCCGAAACGCTGCCCGGGCGCCCGTTGGCCACTTCTGCTGGAGGGGAAGAAGTGGCGAACGTAGCGGATCTTACGCAGATCGAAGGTGTGATCGAAGCGCCGAGTCTCGTTCAGGTTGCCCGGAAGGTCAGGCTGGAACACGACCTCCTCCCACAACAGTGAACCGTCTGACGCCAGAGATCCATCGGAAACGAAAATCTGATACCAGAAGAAGTTGTTGAAGGCGGACCGACGACCTGCGGGAGCGCCCACAGGATCACCGACGATGAACAGGCGATCGAGCCAGTAGTGAGCGCCGAGATCAAAGATGATACGGTTGAAGACATCGATCCCTTCGTCTTCGGTCTGATGATAGGTCGTCATCGCCCAGAAGCTCACCAGGTCGCCATCGGCGAGTCGTTCGGCACCGGCCAAGATCTGCTGCTGGTCGGTCTTGAGTTCGATGCTGCCACCGCGGTCGATCATACCCAGGGCGATGTTGTCTCCCGGAGTGCGCACGCTGATCTCGGCGATGCCAGCGCCCTCCGTCTTTTCCAGTGCTTCGATACGGACGAAGCGGACCGGTTCGTTTTCGAGGGGGATGACGAGCTCGTGATCTGTGTTGAAGCCGAAGCGATGGGACGTGCCGTAGACCAGGGAGCCCTCAACAGGCACGAGAGCGTTGGTGAACACCGGCTCCCCGTTGGATATCAATACGCGGACGAACTGCAATGGATCGGCATCCTCATCGAGGCGGATGCGGATCTCCTCGGAGGTGACGACACGGCCCAGGTCGATCTCCACCCACCAATCGCCGATGTCGTCACTGGCTCGTGGTGTCCACGAGGTCGACAAATCGCCATCCATGAGCCGCATCGCCTGCGATGCGCTGGAACCCGCCGAGCGAATGCCACCGCCGAAGGTCAGCGCATCGGCGACGGCATCGATCTGCTTGCGCACCGCAACCAGATCGACATGACCGGCAGCGGAGATCTGTACCGCACCCAGCGGCATGGTCCACGTCGCCCAGGTCTCGGGACTGTCGAAGGAGATGCGGTCTGCGTCGACGGATGCCGACAGCAGCAGGATCAAAGCTAGCGGCAAGGCGGGACGGAGTGAGTCCATGCGATTGTCTCCGAAGTGGATGCGATGGGGCATCTGCTGTCAATATAATCACTTACAGCCGGGGGACCCCCATGGTTACCCTCTATTCTTTGGAACCCAGTGCTCGCCAGCCCCATCCTGGGGCTGATAATCGAGCTCACGCTGTGCACGGCTGATGTCAAAGATCTTCCACTTGTTGTCCGACGTGGCGAAGTACACGCCGTACTGAATCTCCGTCTTCAGGCAGCAACGATAAAATGCGCCGCGTCTCGATGGCTGAGCCACAGGGAGAGAGCAAAGGGTGAAAAAGTCGGATCGTTCCCACGCATGCACCAGCCGATACGCACGTGTAGCGAGCTCAACTGGTGGTAATCGAGATAGTAGCTGCCCAGCGCCTCACCATAAGCCTTTGAAGCTCCGTAGTATCCATCGGGCCGGATGCGACAGGTCTCATCGATGAGTTCGTACTCACCATGGGTCAGTCGGTCGAATGCTCCCGCGACGATGTGTTTCCAGGGCTCATCGAGGTAAAATCCACCCGTGGCGTGTTGGGAACTGGCAAAGACAAACTCGCTTGACGCCTGTTCGTTTGTTGGCCTCAAATACATTGTCTGTGGAGATGAAGTTATTCTTCAGCGTCGATTCCCAGTCCGCTTCGACCCTGGTATCGGCTGCCAGATGTACCACCGCATCGTGACCGGCGACAGCCTCTTCCACTGCAGAGAGGTCGTGCAGATCGCCAACGATCGAGGGAATGCCCTCTGCTTGCTTCAGGTCGAACGAGGTGAACTCGTATTCATCGGACAGATTCTTCACCATGATGGAACCGATGAGGCCGGCGCCTCCTGTGATCAGAACTTTGGGGCGTTCAGTCATTGTCATTTCTTTCAATCCAAGTTGAGTTTCGTTGGGAGACTGCTGCCATGTTGTCCAACTACCGCATCTGCCTCGCCCTTGTTCACATTCTCGTCGTCAGCTGTGGCAGAGGCGAAGTGTCTGACCATTTTTATGTCGAGGGTCGAAATCTCCACGATCGATGCGGTGAACCCGTGGTATTGCGTGGCGTCAACAAGATGGTGGTGTGGAACGCTGAGGAATGCCGTCGCCCAGGGGCTCATCCCTATTATCGAACTCCACGACGCGACGGGTAACTGGGACGGTCTCGAGGCACTCGTCGACTACTGGATCAATCCGTCGACGGTTGCGGCGCTGGCCAGGCACGAGGGCCACAGCCTCATCAACATTGGCAATGAGGTGGGTACGCACAAGGTAACCGAAGCCCAGTTCATCGACGCTACACGCGGGCGATTCAGCGAATGCGGGCGGCGGGTATCAGGGCGCCTCTCGTGGTGGATGCCGCCGGTTGGGGGCGCAATGTCGAGCAACTGCTGGCGGCGGCGCCGCGGCTCGTGCAGCAGGATCCGCAGACAGACGTGCTGTTCTCCTGGCACGCGTGGGACACCGAGGCGTTGGAGTTGGCGGCGAAGGGGGAGATCCCGCTGATCATCGGCGAGTTCTCCGGTACAGGTGGGTTGCAGAGGGGAAATCCCCTACCAACACTTGCTGGCTGAGACCAAGCGACTCGGCATTGGCTGGTTGGCCTGGTCCTGGGGGCCTGGCAATTGCGACTGTGCCGACATGGACATGAAGCCCGATGGTCGGTACGAGACGCTCCATGGCTGGGGTCTGGAAGTGGCAGTCACCGACGAGAACAGTATTGCCAACACCGCCATTCGCTCCCGGTCGATCGTCGAGGGCAGCTGCCCCTGATCTTTCTTGGCGAGACCTCTGTTCGCGCCAACTCTTTTCCGGGTATATCTGCTGGGGGGAACACTCACGGCGGAGAGCGAATTCGGTGTGGCACGATATTCATCGTCAGAGGCGGGAACTATTGCGCCGGCAACCGGCGCAACCACACCTTCACTTGCGCTCGGGTCGGCACTCGACCCGGCGAATCGACTGTCTGCAGGGCGTGCCACAACTCGTCGATCGTTCTGTCCTGCAACTGGTCCAGGCTCGTGATGCCGGCGGCGGCCAGGCGGTTGCCGTAGATCGTGCCGATGCCCTGATGCAGGTACAGGTCGACGACCAGTCCGAGTGCCTCCGCCTCCTTTGCCTCCAGCACTGAACGCAGTTTCTGCCAGCGCTCGGTGCTGCCCCAACCCAAAAGCTGTGTCAAGTGTGTGATGCGTGCGCCTTCGAGTGCGTCTTGCTGTCTCTGCGACAATGGTGCCACGTCGGCTACTCGTGGTGTGCGTGAGGTGACGATGACGCGGTCGACGGCGATATATCCCGACGTGGCGATCAACATGGCGATGGTGACAGTGACGATGAGCGTTCGTGGCCGGCGTGCAGGGCCCTGCTGCCTGAATGCGCCGAAGGCGGGTGCCAAGCCGTACCAGACCAGCAGCCTGTAGGCGCAGGCGCACTCGAGTGCAAAGGCCGGAAAGCCGATAAAACCTAGCACGGGCATTTCGAAAATCTTCCACTCATCGAAGCCGGGGACGGTGTAGATCCATCTTCCACGAGCCCAGAAGTTGAAGAATTCCCAGAATCCTCCAGCGATGACGCCGGCCAATAACATTCGCAGCGTGGGTCCCAATTCACCCCGCTGCCAGTGGCTGAGCCAGCCGTCGATACCGCGTCGATAGTTGGCCGGCGCCAGCATCAGGGCGGTAACTCCCCAGATCAGCGGATAGAAGTGATCCGGGTCGATGAGGCAGAGCGCGAGAAAGACCACGCCTATCAGTTGCAGACCGGTGAGTCTGGCCGCAGAGAGTGCTATCGGTCGCGTCCGAATCGACGTCAGCACACCTTGCGTCCCAAGCCAGTGGTCGATCCAGAACACGCCGGGCAGCACGGTACCGAAGGCCAGCACCGTGCCCACGCAGCGGGCGACGTCGTGATCGGTGACCAGCACGTAGTACCAGTTGTGCAGACGCAAGTTGGCCAACTCGTAGAGGAACCAGTTGACGGCTGACCACAACATGAGGCAAACGAAGGGGGCAGCACCGAGTCGGGCGATCAGCGAGCGGCCCTCAGACCTGGCGATGAGCCGATCGAAAGTGAAGATCAATCCCGTCCAGGCGAAGCCGAAGAAGAAGGTGGCGATGGGCTCGACCCCGAGAGCGGCCAAGCAGGAGAAGCAGGCCATCCAGGCCACGCCAAGGGCTATTGACGGCATGACTGTCTAGCGCAACGGCCCTTGGGCGCCATCGGCGTATGCCCGGCTCGATGAGAGCCTCTGACGGGCAGGTCGGGGGTCGACAGAAACAGGGATGTAGGCATCAGAATCGATACGAATCGGTGTGTGCCGCCAAGAACCACATCTGCCGGAGGTGACGCAAGTCAGCGTCGCGGTTGAAGCTGACCGGCCGATGTGATAGAATCAGCCGCACCAGAGATGAGTCAAGAAAAACTATGATAGCACAACCCTCGTCATCACCAGGGCCCTTGTCCTGTTGATGACGACGTCTGCCTCCGGAGCCTCCGCGTATTCGGTAACGAAGCCATCACCCGCGCTGCCCTACAGGTCAGTCAACCGGCGATCAATGGTTCGACGAACGCCAGTTTGAAGCCTACCGCGAACTGGGATACCAGTTGTGCAAGCAGGCCCTCACAGAGACGGGTGATCTCATCGGTAACCGACTGATCCCTGGCGTTTGGCGCCGGCCAGGTTTTACCAACGCCCCACGCGTAGAGTCGCGCAAAAAAGAGATGACGGAATGGGATGGATTGAGCGCTTCTGCGAACGTGCCCGGCCGCTGAGCCGGCGCATTGTTCTACCGGAGGGAGGGGATGAGGCCGTCGTACGCGGCGCCGCTCGCCTGGCCGGCGAGGGGATCGCGCAGCCGGTGCTGCTCGGGCGGCGGCAGGAGGTCGCCGCACTCGCTGGCGGCGCAAGTCTCGACGGGGTAGAGATCGTCGACCCCACCGACCCCGAGGTCCTGGAGGCCTTTGCGACTGCCTACGCCAGCCGTCGTGATGGCGTCAGCCATGGCATGGCCCTGCGGCTGGTGCGCAGACCCCTGTTCTTCGGGGCCATGATGGTCGCCGAAGACCGGGCGGATGCCATGGTCGCCGGCGCCAACCACTCGACGACGCGGCTGTCGTCGTCGAGCCGGATGCCGAGGAGTTGGCGCGCATCGCCGTGCTCACGGCACGTAATGCCACGGCCCTGCTGGAGATCGAACCGCACGTCGTGATATTGTACAAGCTGGATCAGGAATCCTTGCGAGAACTGCGGCAACGCGTCCTTCGTCCGCGTCACAAATGGCGAGATAAAGACCGCCCTCATGAGTGCTGTCGTTCAGGGGGGCAGCGTACTTTTCTCCAGGATGTTGGTGCGATGGTCGACGTCTACGTCTGCGAGGAGTGCGATATGTTGCGCCTGTTCCTCTCCGGCGCTGACTGACACGACCGTCGCCGCGCAAGCCACCCACGACGCAGCTTTCTTCTTGTGGCGGGACCGACGGGT
>DPVW01000375.1:10569-10780 GCA_003529325.1 Candidatus Latescibacterota bacterium
AAAAACAACAGGTTACAAACTTGTAGCCTTATTCCTAGCCTAAGTCGCCGTCGCTACCGAGAGGTGGCCCCCTGCAGTTGTCCTACAGGCAGAAGATCTTCGCTGCTTTCAATTCGGAACTGACAGCTGGCTCGATCATCATGGGATCGATGGTCTGGTCGGTTAGCGGTCGGTATTCATGACTTGTGATGCGTCCGCTAACGGCAACAGG
>DPVW01000299.1:0-3079 GCA_003529325.1 Candidatus Latescibacterota bacterium
ACGATGTTACATGGTGTAAACTTACATAAGACTAAATTTTTGTTGAGGTTATATATAGTTTTCCGCCATGGGCAGCGTGGTCACCACGTGCTACAATTATGAACGTAGATGGCGTCGCCCAGCCCGCACAGACGACGACCAACATTGTAGGAGGGTCTCAGATGACCACCGTGCCCAGCACCGCCGATCCTGTTCCGATGTCGGAGGAGCAGAAATTCCTCTTTGATCTCAAGGGCTGGATTCTGTTGCCGGCGGTACTCGAGCAGGATCTACTGCAGGCCTGTCGCGAACATGTCCGCAAGCTGCGCGGCGAGCCTGAATCCCTGCCAGAGTTCGAGCGCTACTCCCTCGCCGGTCCCGGAGCCGAACTGGTCGATCATCCGGCGATCACCGGCATTCTGCGCGAGATTCTGGCACCCGATCCATCAGAGGATTCATGGGGATTTCGTTGCGAGAGCAGCTTTCCCATGGTCCGCGAGCAGGGGTCCAGTGGTTCGGCGCCGCACTGTGGCCCACTGGTCGGGCCCATGGCCTATCGCAATATGGGCAATGGCACGATCTGGTCAGGACTGACGCGGGTTGTGTGGGAACTGAGCCCGGTGCACAAAGGGGGTGGGACGCCGATCCTCTCCGGTTCGCACAAGGCGGCCTTTCCCGTGCCCGAGCGCTTTCACCAGTTCGATCGTGCAGTCTATGAGGAATACGAGTGCCCTGCCGGATCCGTGATCATCTTCTCGGAGAGCTGCTGGCATGTGGGCACAGAGTGGCCGGATGAGGCGGCCCGTCTGGCGATCTTCAATTGTTATTGCAGCTATCTGACGCAGTGGCACAAGCTCAATCTGCCCCACGAGGTCGTCGCTGCCATGTCACCCAAACGGCAGACCGCTTTCCGCGGAACCTGGGGTCACAATTTCCGCGACCAACAACCCAACAACTATTATGACGAGACGAATCAAGCCCATTGAGGCGTAGTCCCTGCGTCGATGAAAGGGGAACCGTCCGTGCTGGACCGCGTCTACAATGCCTTGTACATTCGCAACTCATCTCACTTCGGCCAGAAATTCGCTCGAACCCAGTCGGAACCCGTGACGGTCGACCTCCTGCATCGACTCTTCCAGTTCACCCGCGCCCACGTCGGCTACCGGTCGGAATCACCCCCTCGTGCGCGGGCTTCCGAATACAGTCGACCGGGGGATGCTTCTCGGTCCCGGGACGATGCCTCTCCGCCACGGGAAGCGCACGAAAAAAACGATGGATTGGCCGGCTACTACGCCAATCTGGAGATTCCTTACGGGTCGGATCAGGAGACGGTGCGGGCCGCCTGGAAACAGATGATGAAGAAGTACCACCCTGACCTCCACGGCGAGGATCCGGAAAAGCGGAGAATCGCCGGTGAACTCACTGCCGAACTGACGCGTGCATATCAGGCGTTGGTTCAGGCTGACACCACAAAAACGTAGACACACGGGGACCGCATGGCAGACCATTTCGAGCGCGTCAAGGAATACATACTCGACCTGGGATTCTCAATTGACGATGAGATTCCTGAAGACGAAATCGTTGTCATCAACGACGAGGATCGTGGGATTCACGAACTCGTCATCGATTGCGAGAATGACCTGGTGGTGTTGGAGCAACTCATCCTCAAGCTCGATGGCGAGGCGAGTGCAGCCGTCTATCGTCGCATCCTGCAGATGAACCGTAATCTGGTATTCGGCGCTTTCGTCCTCAACGAAGAGGGGGACACCCTCCTCTATCGAAACACCCTCGCCCTTGACAATCTCGACCCGAACGAACTCGAGGCGACCATCAATGCCCTCAGTCTGGGCCTGGCCGAGCACGGCGACGAGCTCCTCGGCTTCGTCGCCAAATAAAAGGAAGGCCCATATGGCTGGTATTTTTCATCGCCTCTTCAAGGCCGGTGAGTCCGAGGCCCACGCCCTCGTGGACAAGCTCGAAGATCCCATCAAGATGAGTGAGCAGGCGGTGCGTGACCTGCGCAAAGATCTGCAGGAGAGTCTGAGAAGTCTGGCGGAGGTCAAGTCTCTTGCCATCCGCATGACCAAGGATGCGGACGATGCGAAGCGTCTGGCTGCCGACTATGAGCGCAAGGCGATGTTGCTGTTGCAGAAGGGGCAATCCGGTGACGTCGAGGCGAGCGAAGCAGAGCGACTCGCCATGGAGGCACTGAACCGCAAGGAGGAGGCGGCGGCTCGCGCCTTGCAAGGCGGTCAGCAGGCGCAGGCACAGCAGCAGATGGTTACGACTTTGCAGAACAACGTCAACGATCTCAAATCGAAGGTCGCCTCCTACGAGAACGATCTGGTCATGCTCAAGGCGCGGGCGCGGACGGCCAATGCGACACGCAAGATCAACCAGCGTCTGTCCAACGTCGACTCGAAGGGTACGGTCGCTCTGTTGGAGCGCATGAAGGACAAGGTCTCCGAAGAAGAGGCGCTGGCCGAGGCGTATGGCGACATGGCCGACAGTGGCGGCTCCATCGACAGCGAAATCGACAAGGCCCTTGGCAGCGGCAGTGGTGGCAAGGCCGAGGACTCCCTGGCGCAGCTCAAGTCGAAGATGGGTATCAGTTGACGCGAGGTTCATGGGCCCTGTAGGTCGCAGGAGTTTCCTCAAGACGCTGCTGGCTGGTTCAGCAGCTCTGCCTCTCGCCTGTACAGAACGCCCGGCATCGGGCTCCGCACGTCATGTTGATGCGCGCTTCACCGACGCCGTGTCGCCGACGCGGGGTCATCTGCTGCGGCAGCCCGTCGATCCTACCCAATTCAGCACAGCAACAGAGGCCACCGTCGATGTCCTCGTCATCGGCGGCGGGGTCTCAGGAGTGGCGGCCTGCTGGAAGTTGCGGCAGGCAGGGGTGCAGCGTCTGTTGCTGGTCGAACTCGCCGACGGTCTGGGTGGGGATGCGACGGCAGGTGAGACGGATGGTTTCGTCTTTCCCCTGGGTGCCCACTACATCAACGTGCCGCCAGTGGAAGCCGACTGTGTGCACGAGGTGTTGTCCGACCTCGAGGTCATCACCGGATACGATGCGGCGGGACGGCCCGTCGTCCATCCC
>DPVW01000299.1:3426-15538 GCA_003529325.1 Candidatus Latescibacterota bacterium
CCCGCCGAGAGGCTGTGGGCGGAGGGCGACTGGGTGGAGGGGCTGAATCCATTCGCCGGCGGTGGCGGGGATTCGGATCAGCTGCGGGCCTTCGAAGACGACATGCTGCACTGGACCCTGCATCGTGGGCAGGATGGTCGTCGGGCATTTGCCATGCCCCTGGCCTATAGTACCGCAGATGCTGACGTGCGCGAGTTGGACG
The DNA here is from genome assembly GCA_003529325.1 of Candidatus Latescibacterota bacterium. Taxonomy (GTDB): domain Bacteria; phylum Latescibacterota; class UBA2968; order UBA8231; family UBA8231; genus UBA8231. The sequence goes on from DPVW01000299.1 coordinate 3,629, forward strand.
GTCTGACCATGGCAGAATACGCGACAAGACAGGGATGGAGCAGCCCGCATCTCTGCTGGATGATCGATCAGGCCTGCAAGGATGATTACGGTGGTCTCGCCGGTGATATCTCCGCCTGGGCGGGGATCCACTACTTCGCCTGTCGCTACTACGACCGACGGTTGCGAGATGAGTACCCCACCGACACACTGACCTGGCCCGGTGGCAACCAGTTCCTCGTCGACGGTCTGGCACGCGAACTGACGAGCGAAGAACAATGGCTGCAAACCGCGGTTGTCGGCCTCAGCGCCGAGGGCGCAGCAGTGGAGGCCCTGTGTATCCACGCCCCCACGGGAGAGCGGTTGCGGGTACGGGCGGGTTCTGTCGTCTACGCCGGCAAACTGCACACGGCGCCGCATGTGGTCTCGGGTCTGCCCACGGCCCAACGTCAGGCGATGGCACAACTGACCTACGTTCCCTGGATCGTAGCGGCTGTGAGACTGTCCGAAGAACTGGCTGATGTGGGCCTGGCGTGGGACAATGTGTTGATGGACAGCCCCTCCGTCGGTTATATCTCCGGTCGGCATCAGAGTCCACAGACACTGCAGCACGGTGGTGAGGTGCTCGTCTACTATCTGCCCCTGGTCGGCGATCCGGCGATGGCGAGAAAACAGCTACTGGTGGATGATCCACAGCCGTGGGCGAACAGGGTGATGGCAGATCTCACGCGTGTCCATCCCCAGCTTCCCGATCTGGTGGAAGGGATCGACATCTGCCGTTGGGGACATGGCATGGTGCGGCCGTCGCCGGGTGTCATCTGGGGTCCACAGGCCGCTCTGCGGCGGCAGCCCTTTGGGTCCATCACCTTTGCCTCCAGCGACGCCGGTGGATTGCCCCTCTTCGAGGAGGCCCTCTTCGCCGGCATCGCCGCTGCTGAGCATTGTCTCCATGAGCTGGACATGCCCTACACGACATCCCTCCATGGCATGCCATGAGCCCCTCCGAGTCTCCCATGGCTGAGTCCCCGTTGCCAGAGGATGGCCGCCACTTCTGGCGGGCTGCTCTACTGCTGGCTGCCATCTTCTCGGCGTCGGCGTGTGCCATCATCTATGAGCTTCTCATCGGCAGCACGTCGGCGTATTTCCTCGGGGACAGCGTACAACAGTTCTCCGTCACCATCGGTCTCTTTCTCGCCTCCATGGGCCTGGGATCCTGGCTGTCGCGGGCCGTCGTCGATCGTCTGCTGGAGCGATTTATCGCATTCGAGATGTGGCTCGCCGCCGTCGGTGGGTGTTCGGTGCCGGTGCTCTACTTCGTCTATCTGTACACGGGTCACTTCCGTTATGCCATGATTCTGCTCATCATCTCGGTGGGCGCCCTCGTGGGCCTCGAGTTGCCACTGCTGACCCGTATGCTGCAGCACTTCGGTGGTCTGCGCACAGTGCTCTCCAACGTACTCTCCATCGACTACCTCGGTTCGCTGGTGGCAGCCCTGCTCTTCCCTTATCTACTGCTGCCTCTGCTGGGCGCTTTTAATACCTCCCTTGCCACCGGGCTGCTCAATGTCGGCGTCGGTCTTGTTCTACTGCGCTGCTTCTGGTCACAACTGATGCCGGGCGTGCGAAGTCGGTTGGTCGGATTCGGCGTTTTCGTCTTCTGTGGGTTGGGCACGATGCTGGTCGTCGCCGACCCCATCCGGGAGCGGCTGGAAAGTGATCTGTATACCGACCAGATCATCTATAGCGAGCGCTCGCAGTATCAGCAGATCGTACTGACCCAGTGGCAGGACGAGGTTCGACTCTACCTGGACCGCCATCTGCAGTTTTCCTCCGCCGACGAGTATCGCTACCACGAATCCCTCGTACACCCTGCCATGGCCCTCGCCCACCACCCACAGCGGGTGCTGATTATCGGTGGTGGCGACGGACTCTCGGTGCGTGAGGTATTGCGCCATGGCGATATCGAACGCGTCGATGTCGTAGACCTGGACCGGGCGGTTACGGATCTGGCTCGTCGAGACTTGCGGCTGACACGCCTCAATAACAACGCCCTCAGTCGGCCGAAAGTGCATATCTTTAACGAGGACGGTTTCACCTTCCTCGAGCGAGCGCACCAGGACTACGGTGTCATCATCATCGATCTGCCGGATCCACGAGATGAGGCGCTGTCGAAGCTGTATTCCGTCGAGGCCTATCGTCTCTGTGCCCGTCATCTGTCACCAGGAGGGGTGGTGGTCACGCAGGCCTCCAGTCCCTACTATGCAAGGGTCTCCTTTTGGAGCATTGCGGCGACGATGGCCGCATCGGGGTTGATTGTAGTACCTTATCACACGTTGGTGCCCTCTTTTGGCGAGTGGGGGTTTGTCGTCGGCAGCAATGGCAGTGGTCGAGAGTTGGCAGAGGTGAATTTCGATGTGCCCGATCTGCGCTACATGACAGCGGAGCTATTTCGGCAGATGCAGAGCTTTCCCATCGACATGAGTCGCCCCGACGAGGTCGTCGTCAACCGTCTTGACCGACCCATGCTGGCGCGGCAGTACCGAGAAGATTGGAGCCGTTGGTAGCGGCATTCGATGATCAGCCTGGGTAAGAAATGGTTCGGGGGCAAGGACTCCGATGGCGATACGGATGGTCTCGCCGACCTGCAACTGGACGGCATGCGTCTGGGTGACCTCGTCGATTACGATCTCAAGACCTGGGAGGTCACCAACCGATGCGTCTATGATTACGACGGTTTCCCGACGCAGGAGTGGCAGCTGAGTGCCGGCGATGACGTGCGCTTTCTGGAGCGTGCCGAAGAAGATGGCCGCACCGAATGGACGCTGACGCGGAGTATCGACATCGATGAGATACAGCCGGATGTCATCGCCGCCATCGGCGCTGACGAGGACCCTCCGGACCTCGTCCACTTCGAGAGTCGGGGATACAAGGGTGTGGAGTCCGATTCCGGAATGCAGTTCGATGTCGGTCCTGATGGTTCGACGCGCGAGGGTGCGGGACGGGAGTTCGTCAGTTGGAGTTTCGCGTCTGAGGACGAGCGTGTTCTCTTTCTCGTACAGTGGGGGGAGCAACGGTTCCGCGTCTACGAAGGGGAATCCGTCCAGGAGTATTCCTTCACCGATATTCTGCCCGGAGGAGAGCGGTGAGTCACGCCCGAATTGCTCTGCTGGTCCTGGCATTGACCACCGCGTGCGGACGGGCACCCGATCCGGTACAGCAGGTGAGTCGCGATCTGGAACGGTATCCGGAATATTCCGTCGTCATCGAAGATCTGAAGGTGGAGGAGGCATTCTTTCCCGACTACTTCCTGCGTCTGCGCCTGACGATGGCCGGTGGTCAGCGTCAGGCCGGTAAGGACACGCTGGTATTCGAAGAAAAGGTCACGAACTGGCAAGAGGTAACGGAGCGGGTCTTTGCCCGATATGAGCACTATCTGGGCATGGTGGTGGCGAGCAAGTCCCGCGATGGCAAGCGCTCGACACCGGGTCAGGCGCATCCGGCGGGGTATCAGTATGTGGGCAACTCCCAGTATGGTCATTGGGGTGGTGGTGGTGGTTTCTGGCAGTTCTATGGCCAATACGCCTTCATGAGCGCCATGATGGGCGGTCACCGCGTCGGCCGTGGTGACTACGACGACTACCGGCGCAATCGTGAGCGAGGACGGCCACATTACGGCCCCGTCAGTAACGGGCGAAAGACATTTGGCACCGCCGGGACACAGACGCAAAAAACCAAACCCAACTTCTACCGGCGCCACCGTCAACGAACAGCAAGTGGACGGGGCTTCACATCGCGGTCCAATACTCGCAGCGGCGGCACCAGCCGTTTCGGCAAGTGAACCTCGAGTAGCGCCGGAAGGTGAGAGGAAGGTAGATCAGTGGAACAGACCATGTTGATGCCCATGGGCAGGGCAGCCATGTACCTGCTCGAGGCCTTCGTATTGCTCGTCATCGCCAAATGGGCCTACACCGGTCTCTACCGTCGGGTGGACTTCAAAGAGGAATTGTTCACCAAGGGCAATGTCGCACTGGCCGTGTCGCTGGGGGGATTCCTCTTCGGTATCGTCATCGCCCTGGGTGGGGTCCTCGCCGGGCCCTCCGCTGGCTGGCAGGCCGATCTCCAGGCAACCGGTCTTTTTGGGCTCATGACCATCGCAATGATGCTGGTTGCCAGTTGGTTGTGCGAAAAGGTCCTGTTGCCCCGCTTCAACAACACCAAAGAGGTCGTCGAGGATCAGAATCTGGGCACGGCATTCGTCGAAGCCGGAGTTCACATCGCCAATGGCCTCATCCTGTTGGCTATCCAGCAGGGCGCCGGCGCCTGGTGGGTGGGTGTCGTGTTCTGGGCGATGGCACAAGCGGTGCTGCTGATCCTCGGGCTGTTATACGAAAAGGCCACCCCTCATAGCATTCACGACGAACTCGAGCGTGACAATGCCGCTGTGGGGCTCGCTTTTGCGGGGGTGCTGGTGGGCATGGGCAACATCATCAGTATTGCTGTAGCCGGCGACTTTGTCGGATGGCGGGACTCGCTGATCACCTTTGGCGCCGATGTCGCCTTTGGCCTTCTCATCCTGCTGATCATCAAACGATTGACCGACGTCCTGCTGGCGCCGGGTGTCAGCCTGGCGGCTCAACAGAGCCAGGAATCACCACGTATCGGCGCCGGTCTGTTGGAGGCCTTCGGATACGTTGGCGGCAGCATGCTCGTCGTCTGGGTATTCTAACAACAGGGTCTTCCTGCGAGAGATCTCGCACGGCAGGATGCGCCCAACCCGAGATATTGTGATCATCTGGCTTCCCCTGATGCGCGCCTGGCGCCGAGTTGTCAAGCGCTATTCGTTGGTCTGGATCTCTCTGCTGTCGGCGTCACTCATCATCGTCGGGGGTGTGTTGTTCTCCATTCTCGAGGACCACCCCCTCGGTGATGGTCTGTGGTGGGCAGTTGTGACGACGACGACCGTCGGTTATGGGGACCTCTACCCCGTTTCCGCGGGAGGGCGCGTAGTCGGCGCCATTCTCATGGTCCTCGGCATCGGCGTCCTCGGTGGTTTCACTGCCGAACTGGCAACTTTTATCATCGCGCACCGGAGCAAGAAAGACAGGGGGATCAAGAGCGTGAAGACAAGTGGACACGTCCTGGTCTGCGGCTGGAACGAGACGGGGGAGGAGTTGGTCCGCAATATCCTCGGCGACCGCCTCCATGTGAACGTCGTCGTCCTCGCCGATCTGCCCTTTCACCCCATGCCAGTGGCAGGGGAAGCGGGTCGGGTGGATTTTGTCAGCGGGTCAGTTGCAGCCGAAAGCCTGGATCGAGCTTGCGCCAGAGACTGCGCCGGCGCCGTGATCCTCGGACACCAGGATATCGAGGACGTCGCGGGTCGGGATGCCAAGACATTGATAGGGGCGCTGACGGTGAAGGAGTACGAGTCGAGTATCTACGTCTGCATCCAGCTATTCGATCCAAATTCCACCCAGCACGCCGATGTCTGCGGTGCCGACGAAGTCGTCGTTGTCGGCGCTCTCTCAAGCGGGCTGCTGAGTCGGGCCGTCCTCGACCCGGGTAGCTCGCGGGCGATCTCCAGCCTGGTGCAGATCGAAGAACAGTGTGAGATCTACCTTATCGCATTGCCCCCTGAGTGGCAGGGAAGACGTTTCGATGAGATGCTGCCCATCGCCAAAGAGAGTCTCGACGTGCTGCTCGTCGCCGTCGAACCAGCGGGTGAAACGCTGATCGTGAATCCACCCGGCGACTACGCCTTTGCAACGGGCGATCGACTGGCCGTCATTGCTGAGCAACGTCCCGAGGTCTGAAACAAACGATGAGCACACCCCGCCCAACAGCCGTTGACACGCCAATCAGCACCGCCCTGGGTCGCCAACTCCTGGTCGATCTCTATGGCTGTGATCGGGATCAGCTCGACGACGAGACCTATGTTCGCCAGTCCCTGCTCGCCGCCGCAGAGCATGCCGGTGCCACCGTCATCGACGCCCTGTTCCACAGCTTTTCGCCATGTGGTGTCACCGGCACCGTGTCGATCCAGGAGAGCCATCTGTCCATCCACACCTGGCCCGAGCATCTGTATGCCGCTGTCGACATCTTCACCTGCGGCGACAGTGTCGCCCCCTGGCGTGCCTATGAATCCCTCAAGAGCGCATTTTCAGCCGACAGAGGATCTGCCGTGGAAGTCCACCGAGGGCGTCCCGATCTGCTCTGACGCAGCATTTTCAGCGGGGTCGCGGCATCCAATCGAATCGTTATCTTCTACCCTGCATTACAATCATCTGATACCCCAAAACCACAAGGACGACAATGGCAAAGGCAACTGCCCGCCACATCCTGGTGAAGAGCGAAGACACATGTCAGGAGATCAAGGACAAGATCGAGGCTGGTTCTGATTTCGCCGATATGGCCAAGGAACACTCCTCTTGTCCCTCCGGCAGTGAAGGTGGCTCACTCGGCGAGTTTTCGCCGGGAATGATGGTACCTGAGTTTGACAAGGTCGTGTTCAACGAGGAGCTCAACGTCGTCCACGGACCGGTCCAGACCCAATTCGGCTACCACCTGCTGGAGATCACGAGTCGCACGAACTGATCTGCATACACAGTAATCGACAAAAGCCCCGGCTCGCCAAGCGCGAACCGGGGCTTTTTTTCTTCTCTCCGTCGAGCTTCAGGTCTTCATGCCACTCAGGCTGATGCCGCCCACCAGATAACGTTGTGCCACCAGGAACAATACAATCAGCGGCGCCGCACCCATCACGGAGGCGGCGAATACCCGCGGCCAGTCGGCGGTGGTTTCCGAGCGGAACAGACTCAAGCCCACGGTGAGCGGGTAGTAGTCCTGGTTGCTCAACACGACCAAAGGCCACTCGAACATATTCCAGGCCCCCATGAAGGTGAACAGGCCCAGGGTGATGATCGCCGGCTTCGACAGGGGCAACACGACATTTGTCAGGATGCCCCACGAGCCGCAGCCGTCGATGCGGGCGGCATGTTCAAGTTCGGCGGGGATGTTGAGAAAGGCCTGGCGCAACAAAAAGATACCGAAGGCGCCGGCGAATCCGGGGATGATGACACCCCACAGCGTATCGACGAGGCCGAGTTCACGGATGACGAGAAAGTTGGGAATCAGCAGTACCGCCGGTGGCACCATCATCGTTGCCAGCAGCATGCCGAAGAGCAGGTCGCGGCCGAAAAAGCGCATGCGCGCAAAGGCATAAGCTGCCAGGATGTTGAAGAACAGTTGGATCGAGGTGATGACGACGGCGTAGATGAAGCTGTTGCCCAGATAGCGGTCGATCCCGCCATAACGAATGGCATCTACATAGTTGCGCCACATCGACCAGTCGGCACCCGGCCAATCGAGGGCACTCGGTTCGCCCTGGAAGTGCGCCAGCTGTTCGCCGATCTGATACCGCGAGGGGATCAGACTCCGTCGATCTTCGGCGAATTCCTTCCGCGTCTTCATCGACGAACCCACCATGTAGGCATAAGGATACACCATGACCAGGGCACCCAATGTCATGGCGACCAGCGCGATTCGTCTGCTGCCCTTCAATGGATGATCCTGCGATCTCGGCCCGGACGGCGTTGAGTTACCGTCGACAAAGAATCAGTTTGCACGCCGTCAGTCATAAATCCGGCGTGAACGGAAGACGCGCATCTGCAGAAAGACGAAAACGAAAATGACGGCAAACAACAGCCATGCCAATGCCGAGGCGTAGCCCATCTGTCCGGCGACGGCGAAAGCGTTGACGAAGATCGAGTAGGCGATGACCTCGGTACTGCGCTCAGGCCCGCCACTGGTCATGATGTAAACCGAGGTGAAGACCTGAAAGGAACCGATGATCGTCATCACCGTGACGAAGACGAGGGTGTTGCGCAACATGGGCAGGGTGATGTGGCGGAACTGTTGCCAGCGGTTGGCGCCATCGACGACGGCGGCGTCATACAACAGCTGCGGGATCTCGGTCAGCCCTGCCAGGAAGATCACCATGTTGTACCCAGCACCGGCCCACACACCCAACAACGACAGCGCTGGCAGAGCCGTCCAGGAGTTGTCCAACAGCTGTCCGTAATTGCCGAAGATGTGGTAGAACACGAGGGCGAGAACGACGCCGGGCGTGATGGAAGGGAGAAAGTAGAGGGTGCGGAACAATGCCTGGCCGACTTTTGCCCGCAGACACAACAAGGCGAGAGGCAACGCGGTGAGCAGGGTGCCACAGACGCTGAGTACGACATAGACGGCGGTATGCCGCATGGCGAGCCAGAAGTAGCTGTCGTCGGAGTACAATGCTCTATGGTAATTGTCGAAGCCGACAAATTCCGAGGCCCCGGCAAAGGCATCAAAGTCGTGCAGACTTACCCACATGCTGATGCCCATGCTGACGAAGCTGAAGACGCAGGCCACGGTGAGGGCTGGGCCGATATAGAGGTAAGGAAGCAGGCGCTGGGCCCACAACGCTCGCGATGCCATCAGTCCCGTGCCTGTTCGCGAAGGGCGAGCCAGCTTTCGACCTGTTCATTGTAACGGCGATAGACATTGTCAACATTCGCCGCCGCCGTCTTCATGGCGACTTCAACCGACGGGTAGGGTCCCTGCCCATCGATGATCTCCGGATAATGCAGCAGCACCGATTCGACGATGGGGTTGGCTTGATGATCGACGGCGATGATCTCCGTATGCCGGAGTTTGTCACCGGCGAGACAGATCTGTTTGACATTCGACAGATACGGCCGTTGTCGCAATGCCTGTTGCCAGCGCTCTGTGGCGTAAAAATCAAACCGTGGGCCATTGTATCCCAGATGAAGGGAGCGCAGCAGACTCCCCTCCAGACCACCGACAAACTTCACGTAACGCCAGGCGGCATCCACATTTTCGCAGCGCTGGGTGATGACGAGCATGTTGCCCCACGTCACAGTCGAGGGTCCATCGCCGCTGGGCCCGGGAGGGAAGGCGGTCTTGCCGAAGTGGGTCCAACCCATCGTGTCGCGGGTGATGTCCTTGCCGGACCAGGTGCCGGCGGCGACGACGGCGGCATGGCGCTCCTTGAACAGCTCCGAATCGGTCATCTGCCGGCGAAAGGGAGGGCAGACGCGATCCACCCAATAGAGGCGGGCGATGAACTCCACCGTCTCGATGCCATTGGGACTGGCGAACATCGACCGCGTACCGGCAGCATCCTGAAAGCGCCCACCATTGGCGGCCAACCAGGGTGAAAACAGACCGGCGCCGCTGGAAGAAGAGAGCACGAACCCCGCCTGCGTGATCTCCCCCTCTTCGTCGCGCACCGTCAGTTTGCGGGTGAGACGGCGGAAGTGGTCCCAACTCTCGATGGCGTCCCAGCGAATGCGCGTCCAGTCGATGTCGCCTTCGGCACCGTCATCGTCGCGGCGCTGGAACAGCGCCCGGATCTCTTCGTCTTCGACTGCAGCAGCCTGCAGTATATCGAGATTCCACAGCAGGCAGGAGGCGTCGATGATCTGTGGGATGCCATAAACGACAGGCGGTTTTCCCCCTCTGCCCTGTGTGTGATTGTGCCGCCAGGCGGATGGCAGGTAGGCGGATTCGCCGACATAGGAGGGGGTGCCGGGGACAGCTGGATCGGCGTCGAGCAGATCATTTAGAGGACGCAACATGCCCCGGTGGTGGAAACCTTCGGCCCAATAAACCGAGGACTGGAATACATCCGGCGGTGTGTCACCGACCATGGCCGTGGACAACTTCTGCACGTAGTTGCCGAATGGCACGACCTGGTAGACGATATCGATGTCCGGGTTGCGCGCCTCGAACTCGGCTTCGATGGCGGCGAAGTAGTCGCCATACTCCTCGTTGGTGGAGGCGCTCCACCAGTCCCATACACGGAGTTCGACCCCCCGGGTCTGCTCAAGACCAAGGCCGACGACCCAACGGCGGGTCAGACCGGCTCGGGCGACGATACCGCCGACGAGGAAGAGGGCGAGGAGGATGCCAGCAAGCAGTTTCAGGCGAGCCACGGGCAGAATTGCCATGCCGTCAGGGACTCACGTCATTCACGGACGTGCCAAAGACGTCGGCGAAGGCAAAGAAGTCGTCGAAGTCGCCGGGCCAGCGTAGGCCCTCCACGAGGAAGTCGATACTCGTGGAGGCGCCATCCGGGTCGGTGGCGATCATTGTGAAGACGGTCTGCCCCACGCCGATCGTGCCGAGGGCGACCGAGTCCGCCTCGGTGGCGAGGGTGACGATGTCGGCAGTAGCGGCCTGAACTGTGAAACTCAGCAGATCGCCATCTGGGTCTTCGAATATTGCGTCGAACAGCAGTATGGTGCCGGCAGAACCCACATAGCTGCGAATGTCATCAGGGACTGTCACAACAACCGGTGCCTGATGCGTCGCTGGCAGGTCAAATTCAATCGTCAACAGCGGTCGATTCGCCACCGTCGAGTGTTGCCGACTGTCGAAGCGCTTGGCTGTCTTGCTTGCTGATTCGTCGCCACGGATCATCCAGCCGAAGTCCGTCGCGGGTGTCTCGAGCCTGGCCTGCACATCGGCGACCATGCCGGCAGAACTCCACGTGTACGAGCCGGCAGCGCTGACCGAGCGACTGGCGCTGGCATCAGCCTCGAAATCACCACCGACAGTCGACCAGGTATGTGTGTCGTAAAACGAGTGCACCCAGGTCGCATCACCAGTTGCCGCCGTGGTGCCCTTGCCTTCCTGGCCGCCAGCGTCGGAGGATCCCTCTCCCCAGTCGCTCCACAGTTTGTGGAGCAGTGCGTGCCGTCGAGATCGTCCGTGACAGGTTCAATGTGAGTGTCACAGAGGTGATGGTCGCATCTGCGGGTATGTGTGTCGTGACGTCAAATGTGAGCAAGGCGCGGCGCGTTGCGGGCCCCCCGGTCCGACCGACAAACAAGTACTGACCTGAGCCATCGGCGAGGGTGCCCTGATCCTGTTCGAACAACGTAGCGTCGTGTGTGGCGGACAGCGTCACGGTTTCAGCTGTGACCTGCACAGCCACCCCCAGCAGAATACCGAGAATGCTGTGACAGCGAATCTTCATGGGCTGACATTCCTGTTCGCACCGGTGCGACCGGGAATGTAGTGATCAACTGGCTGCAGACAACGCCGGATGAGAAGGCCGGCAGAGCGGCGGTCAATTTTACAACGTTGAGAATCGGTATTCGGTGGTCTGTTGCCAGCTCTGTTCCGGGCGCAGGATCGTCGACGGAAATTCAGCATGATTTACCGAATCTGGAAAATGCTGGGTCTCGAGACAGAGACCGGCGTGACGGTTGTAGACGGCGCCACCCTTGCCTTGAAGGCCACTGAGAAAGTTGCCCGTGTAGAATTGCACCCCTGGCTGTGTCGTGTGCACTTCCATGCGCCGTCCACGGCGGGGTTCGATGACCTCCGCGATAAACCGACAGGTCTCACCGTCCCAACGATCGATAACAAAATTGTGGTCGTAACCACCGCTTTGCTGCAGTTCGTTGAGGCCATCACTCACAGCCCGTGAGTCGCGCAGATCAAGGGGTGTGTCGGCGACAGGCAATATCGCACCCGTTGGGATGCCGGTGCTGTCGCGCTCGGTGTACCTCTGAGCCTTGATGCGAATGACGTGGTCGAGAATGCTGCCAGCATCGTGCGTGGCAAGATTGAAATAGGAGTGGTTGGTAAGGTTGATCGGCGTCGGTCGGTTGGTGCGGGCAAGATAATCGATGCGCAGGCCATTGGCTCGTGTCAGTGTATACAGAATCTCGCAGGACAATTCACCGGGGTAACCGTCTTCGCCATCGGCGCTGGTGTAGCTGAAACGGACGGCGACCCCTTCGGGTACCTCCTCTGGTTCGCCGCGCCACAGAGCCCGATGAAAACCACCTTCGCCGCCGTGGATATGATTCGGTGGGGCGTTGATGGCCAACTGCAATGTCTCGCCGTCCAGTTTGAA
>DPVW01000002.1 GCA_003529325.1 Candidatus Latescibacterota bacterium
CCCCATGTGCACCCCGTGTAGCTCAATCCTGACCCAGGGCCCAGTTGACGCAGCCCGTGATGTGCTGACGGAACCAATCTTCGTACCATAACGCATCGGGATGACCGAGGCCGGTGTAGATGACACGCCCGCTGCCGAAGTTGTGATACCAGCCCATGGCGTAGTCGTGATCTTCGCGATTGCCTTTGGCCAGATCGACACTGTCGTTGTCGATCCGCATCAAGACGTTGGTCTTCGACCGGTCCCAGTCCTTGAAGGTGTAGATTTCGTCGGTGACTTCGAAGCGTTCGCCCAACATGCGTGTGGCGGGGTGGTCGGTGTTTTCGACGATGATTCCCACCTGCTGGTGCCAGGGATGACCATCGAACCAGCCACCGAGCATGGCACCATACTGCGGCCAGTCATAGCCGGTGTCGGTGGCATTGTGCACGCCGAAAAAGGCTTTGCCGTCATGCACGAAGTCGATGATGGCTGTCTTCTGCTCAGCGGAGAAATCGAGGTTACCCGTCGTGGCGAAGACGAGCAGGTCGAGTTTGGCGAGCGACTCGGGCGTGACCTTGTCGAGACGATGCGTCGTGGTGACGTTCCAGCCATGTTCGATGCCGAGTTGTTTGAAGACGACTTCACAGTCGGGCAGATAACTGTGCTCGAAGCCGGCGGAGTGACGCAGTACGAGAATGTTGGGCACGAGGCGTTCCTTTTCTACGAGTAGCACTACACTCATCAACATATTGACCCTGACAGGGGGATCCCACCATGAGATTCGGTATCATCGGCTGTGGCTCCATCGCCGCAAACTCCTTCGCGCCCAGTCTGGTCCATTCCAATGTGCTGGATCTGGTCGCCGTATGTCGTCGTGACGCCGAAAAAGCCAAGGAGTTTGCCGACAAGTTCGGAGGATGTGCGCACTACGGTTCGGCCCAGGAATTGCTCGCGGACGACAGCGTCGAAGCCGTCGTCGTGTCGACACCATCCGATACCCATTGTGAATACACGCTGGCAGCGGCTGCAGCGGGCAAACATGTGCTGTGCGAAAAGCCCATGGCTCTCGATCGACACGAATCCCGTCGCATGATCGAAGCCTGTCGCGCCGCCGGAGTGTCACTGGGTGTCGCCTATCGCCGACGCCTGTTCCCTCAGGTATTGGAAGCGAAGCGGCGCATCGCCGCCGGGGAGATTGGTCCCAAGGTGTGCACTCGTTCACATTACAGCGGTGGCGGTGGTTTCGGTAACGCCTGGCAGCGACAGCCCGGTATTGGGGGGGCGCTGATGGAGATGGCGGTACACCGGATTGAAGTGTTGCTGAATCTGGCCGACAGCGAACCGATGGAGGTCTGTGGTCTGGTGGATACCGTGCATCATAAGGAGTTTGAAGTGGATGACTCCGATGCGCTGCTATTGCGTTTTGCCGATGGTACCATTGGCGTGCATTCGACGATTCTGACCTCGAAACCGCGACGGGATACCGCACAGGTAGATGGAACGGAGGGTCGCATCGTCATCGATGGTCTGGAGTTCGGGGGCGAATCGATCGAAGTGGATACCGAGGCGGGGCGCGAGCAGGTTCCGGTGACACCCCTGGAGGCACCCTACTTCGACCAGCCCATGCTGGAGGATCTTGCAGCGGCGGCACGCGAAGGCAGAGAACCGGTCTGTGATGGCGTGACGGGATACCGCGTCCAGGCTGTAGCCGATGCCGCAGTGGAGTCGTCGAATGGCGGCCAGCGTGTGGCAGTGGAGGTGTGGAAGGACTGAGATGGGCCTCGGTGAAATCTCGCGTCAGACTCCTCCGAAGAGAATGAGACGAAGCAAGAATGACAGATAGTGGATCAGCAGCACACGAGCTCGAGGAGGGCACAGAGCTACAACTCGACTTCCACAAGCTGGCCACCATTGCGGCGCGAGGCGCTGAAGTGATTCCGGTGGCCGTTCAGCATGCCGACTCCAGGGAGGTCATTCTGGTGGCCTACGCGAACAGGGAAGCGCTGCAGAGGAGCAGGCGCACTCGCATCGCCACATTCTGGAGCACCTCTCGAAATGAACTCTGGATCAAGGGCGAAGAGTCCGGAAATTCCTTTGATCTCATCGAGATAAGAGTCAACTGCGAGCAGAATTCTCTACTCTATCTCGTGCGCCCAAAAGGCCAGGGCATCTGTCACACGAAGAACTCGCAAGGCATGGCCAGAGACTGCTATTATCGTCGGCTTGATATGGACAGTGACCTTCTTGAAAATTTGGATCCATAGTCTGCTAAAGATCGGGGGAAGAGATGTCGATCTACCTAATCCTGGACAATGAAATTCACGATGCCGAGGCCTATGAACGGTACAAGACAGCGGTGAAACCGATGGTCGAAGCCGCTGGCGGCCAATATCTGACAAGGGATGGCAAAGTAGATGTGGTGGTCGGGGATTGGCATCCGAGCCGAGTCGTGATTTTCAGGTGGCCCAGCCAGGAGGCGCTGGACAGCTTCATGTCGAGTTCAGAGTACAAACCGTGGAAGGAACTCCGCGAGTCGGTTACGACGACGAAAACGTTTGTCTCTGTTGAGGGCGTTGACGACGAGTCATAGCGGCCACCTATGAGCTCTCCCAACGTTCTTTTCATTCTCACCGACGATCAGGGCCCCTGGGCGACGGGTTGTTCCGGCAACGACGAGATCCGTACCCCAGGGATCGACCGCATCGCCGCGACGGGTATTCGTTTCGAGCATTTTTTGTGCGCATCCCCGGTCTGTTCACCCAGTCGTGCGAGTTTTCTCACGGGTCGTATGCCCTCACAACACGGTGTCCACGACTGGATCCGTGAGGGCAACACGGGCCCGGATGCGGCGACCTATCTGGAAGATGAAGTGACGTACACGGACGTGCTCGCCACCCATGGCTACAACGTGGGTCTGTCAGGAAAGTGGCATCTGGGCAACAGTCAACTGGTGCAGAATGGCTATTCCCACTGGTATGTACATCAGCGTGGTGGTGGTGATTACAACGACGCGCCGATGATCCGAGAGGGGAAACTGATTGACGAACCCGGATACGTGACGAACCGAATCACTGACGATGCCCTCGACTTTCTTGACCGACAAGCAACAGACCAGACGCAAGAGGCTACACCCTTCTATCTGGGCGTGCACTACACTGCACCCCACTCGCCGTGGACAGGCCACCCGCAGGATATCGTCGATTCTTATGCCGATTGTGCCTTCGAATCCTGCCCTCAAGAGCCGATCCATCCATGGGCCAAGGGCCACGGACTCAGCGAGAATTGTCTGGGGAAGCGCGACATGTTGCAGGGATATTTCGCCGCCGTCACGGCGATGGATCTCGATGTCGTCCGTCTCCTCGACCGCCTGGAAACTCTCGGGTTGAGGGACGACACGCTTGTCGTATTTGTCAGTGACAACGGCTTCAGCTGTGGTCACCACGGCTTCTGGGGCAAGGGCAACGGGACGTTTCCGCTGAACATGTACGAGAACTCGGTGACCGTGCCATTCCTTGTCAGCCACCCCGGTCACGTGCCAGAAGGCGTTGTCGCTTCCGGTCTGTATGGGGCCTGTGACTTCTTCCCGACGTTGCTGCAATATCTGGGACTTCCCGAACCTGAAGGTGGCCAGAGACCGGGCAGAAGTTTTGCGAATCTATTAACCGGATCCGCCGACGCCAGCGGCAACGAGAGCGTAATTGTCGATGGCGTGTCCCGTTATGCCGAGTATGGTGCGTCGCGAATGGTGCGTACAGAAACATGGAAGTATGTCGATCGTGGTCAGGACCTGCCTGGTGAACTCTATCACCTGGCCGAGGACCCTGACGAACGTACCAATCTGATCGATGACGCCGGCGCCAAGGCGCGCCGCAAGGAGTTGCACGGTGTGCTGACCGATTGGTTTCATCTGCACGGCGCCGGGGGTGAGCGGGACGGTCGTCTGTGGGATGTTACCGGTGGTGGTCAGCTACGCCCCGTGGGCGGCACTCGTGAGGCTGCGGACAAGCCCGCCTTCATCGGACACTGAAAAGAGGCTGAGGGGAGACCATGGGTCACATCGACGCGCACGTACACGTTTGGACCGACGATCTGTCCACCTATCCATTCGCTGAAGGCCATGATCCAGAGCAGGCGGTGCCGCGCACGTTCTTCCCCGAAGAGATCCTCGGCCATGCCAATCCCTGCGGTGTCGATCGTGTCGTGCTGGTGCAGATGAGCTACTACGCCGCCGACAATCGATACATGCTGAAAGTCATGAAGGACCATCCAGGCGTATTTGCTGGAATCGGTATCGTTGACTGCACAGGTCCCACGCCCGAGGCCGACATGGAACAACTCGCCGCAAAGGGTGTGTATGGTTTTCGCGTCTATGGGCGAGACACAGCAGCGGCGACCTGGTGTGATGGTCCAGGTTTTACGCGGATGTTTGCCGCCGGGACCACACACCAGCTGGCGCTCTGTCCCCTCATCGGTCCCGATGGACTGCCGTCGCTGGCCCGTCGCTGCGAGGAATTTCCCGAAACACCCGTCATCATCGACCACCTCTGTCTCATCGGCGCCGCTGGTCCAATTCAGCAGGAGGATGTCGAGGCTCTGTGCGGCATGGCGCAGTATGGAAATGTGATGGTGAAGGTCTCCGCCTTCTACGCCCTGGGCGCCAAGAGCCCACCCTATCACGATCTGAGTGGTCTGATTCGCCGCGTCGTCGATGCCTTCGGACCGGAGCGACTGATGTGGGCCAGTGATGCACCGTATCAGGTACAGGCAGAACACACCTACGCGGCGAGTGTGGCCCTGATGGAAGAGGGTTTGGACTTTCTGAGCGCCGCCGAACGAGAGCAGATTCTGCAGAAGACGGCGGAGAGATTCTTCTTCAGGTAGAGGCAGCCAACGCGGCGCGGGTGATATCGACAACGAGTTGGACGTCGTGGCGTGCCGCTGCCAGTGGCGTTCGACAGGCTTCGCCCTGAGTGATACACGCATGGAAGTGGCGCAACTCGGAGACGAAGGGGTTCTCCCAGTCCACCGCGGGCCGTTGCTCGAAGGATTGCCCTCCGTCGTCCACCCCGCGCACTGTGACCTCGCTCAGCTGTCCGCGCGAAAATCCCGTAGGGTACGACAGAATGACGCCACGGTCGGCGCTGTAGATCTCCAGCGTTTCGTGGAAATGCCGGATCCGTTCCAACTCCACCCACGTCGCCGCGCAGCGTGGGCCGTCGTCCCAGCCCAGCACCGTGGTAATGCCCAGACCGTCGTTCCAGATTTCCGTGCCAGCCACTTTGTCAGGGGGACCAAAGAGTTGTCTCAGACCGTAAAGATCGTGGATCATACTACCCGCGAGATGGAAAAAAGCTGAGCGCACATCGTCGGGGACATCACCGAGGGCACGATCGGCGTCGGCTCGGCGTCGGAGGCCGAGTTCAGCGCCGCCAGTCGAGGGCAGGTCGTCGGCTGCCCGCAGGCGGAAGTGGGCCAGATGATGGCTGTTGTTGGTGTGCAGGTGGTTGATCTGGACAAAACAAAGCTCGTCGCGCATGCCGGCGACCTCCCGTTCCACCAAGACAAAGGCGGGGTCGAAGAGCTTCATGTATCCCGCCTGCGCCACGACATCGGCCTGCTTGGCGGCGGTGGCCATGCGGTCTACATCCTCTGGCACGAAGGCGACAGGTTTCTCGATAAACAGGTGACGACCGGACTCGAGCACCTGCAAAGCGACATCAACCTTGGGGTCGGTCTGGCACAACAACACAGCGTCGAGAGCGGAACTGTCGAGCAAGGCGCCGAGTTCGGTGTGCCAGGCGCTGACGCCATACTCTTCGGCGGCACCACGGGCGAGAGTCGTCGACACATCGCAGAGGCCGACGACATCAAATTCGTCGCTCAGAAAGGCCAGATTCGGCAGGTGCTGGATCTGGGCGATGGCGCCGCAGCCGACGACGCCGATACGAATTCTACTCGTCATCCCGTAGTTCCCGTGCGTGGCGCCAGTTTGTTCCACTGATCAGCCATCTCGAAGAGCTTGTCAAAGGTGCGGTAGAGACCGAACCACATGATCTCGCGCTGGCGATCGGTGCCATCGGTGCTGCGTGAACCGAGTGCACGTGACAGGCGGGCACCGGCCATGCGCGCTTCCTCGGCGGCGGTCTTCGCTATGGACGCTGCCGACTCGGCCAGTTCGACGAAGTTGTCGATCTCCTCATCGATGGGGATGCGGGACTCTTCTTGATCGTATGCAGAGGAGGCCATGAAGCGGATCGGCAGACGCTCACCCTCGTCGCCACGCCTCGTGTGGGTAGGCTGGATATGAGGCGTGACGGAAAGATACATCGTCATCGCCTCGTCACCGATGACACTTACCTGGTGTGGTTCGTCGATACGCGCAACACACATCTGCCCCGGTTCCAAAACCGCTACCTCGCCAGAGATCTCGAAGCGCGCCTTACCCTCCAGAATGAGGAAGATCTCGTGCCCCAGGTCATGGCTGTGGCGATCAGCCACCGTGCCTGGCTCCATACGCAGAAAGCGCGAGCGGATCTGGGGCGAGACAAAGACATTGCGGATGTCGTTGTGGTAATCGAAAACTTGCAGAGCCATCATTGCCCTCCGGTATCGAGATAGTCCATTTCGGGTCGTAGATTCCAGCGACAGGTATCAGCGGGCTGCACATGTTTCGCCCATCCCCTCAGGATTGGCAAGTCGGCGCGGTGGCGGGCCATCTCCTGGCGAACCAGGGCGGGATCCCAACCATCGAGCACCAGCGCCAGCAACTCGTTTCGAATGGTGGCGCAGTGGGGGTCGGCGATGCGGTCGTTGAGTTCGCGCGGGTCCTCGGCCAGGTGGAACAGCTGACTGGGCTGAGTGTCGTAGTAGTTCAGCTTCCAATCGCCGCGACGCACCATGCGTTGGACGATGCCGTGTTCGCCCGTCGGACCACCAGCGCCGGCACCGTCCAGACAGAACTCCGAAAAGGCGATGTCCTCCCAGGGTGCTGTCTTCGGTGACTGCAGCAGCGGCAGCAGACTGCGACCGCGAGATTGTGGCAATGGTGGACAGCCCAACGCGTCGAGCATGGTGGCATTCAGGTCGAGGCCACTGCAGACGCGATCGCTGCGCACATTTGGCGACAACCGGCCTGGCCACTTCAGGATGGCCGGTACTCGCACCGAGTCCTCGTAGAAAGTCTGCTTCCACCAGAGACCATGTTCGCCCACCTGTTCGCCGTGGTCGGAGGTATACACCACCAGTGTGTTGTCTTCCAGACCATTGGCTCGCAGCGCCTCGAGGATTTGACCGATGAGTCGATCCATGCAGGTCACGAGTGCCCAGTACGCGGTGCGGGCCCGCAGGATCTCGTCCTCGGGGACATCGACAATGCCACAGCCTTCGCGCCAGGCGCGGATGTGCGGGTGTAGATCGTTAGAAAATGGTTCAGGCGTCCTCGGCATCGTCATGCGCCCCTCGTAGAGGGCGTAGTCCTGCTGACGGGCCACGAAGGGCTGGTGGGGGAGCATGAAACCCACCGACAGGGAGAAGGGCGTACTTTCCTGGCCGGCACGGTGGCGCACGCCGTAGCGGTCGAGCCAATGCACGGCGGCGGCAGTGACGTCCTCGTCGTGGACCTGGTAGGCGGACTGTCCCGGACCCGACTTGGTCAGACTGACGCGAGCCGGTCCCGCCGTGCCGCTCAAGTCGCCGTGATCGGCGCCGCGACCACCTGGCTGGTTGGGGCCGTGGTCACCGACAAGACGCTCGGCATATCCGTGCAGTTGGTCCGGGCCGACGGCGTGCATGCGGCCCACCAACGCGGGACGATACCCTCCGGCGCCCATGGCATGAGCCAACGTGGGGATGGCGGAGTCGAGGATGTGACTGTTCGTCCAGACCCGATTCTCGTGCGGGTATCGACCGGTGAGGGATGACATTCGCGAGGGCACACAGATTGGCGATGGGCAATAGCAGCCGTCCAGGGTGACGCCGTCCTGTGCCAACTGGTCGAGGTTTGGTGTCTGCACCAGAGGATCCCCATACGCACCCATAACGAAAGGGCTGTGCTGGTCGGAGTGCAGGTAGAGAAGGTTGGGTCGCTCGTTCATGATTTATCCTTGCTGGTTGGATGGCAAGGGTAGGCAGGTGGCGGGCCCGCAACAAGCAGGAGGACGAGGGGGCATTCTTGCAAGTTCTCAAGTCCTGGGTTTCATTGGCCCCATCACAGCATTCACCCCTGTGGGAGACAGAGACGACACATGCGCATCGGGATCACAGGTGGCGCCGGCACTGTCGGCACGGTACTTCATTCCGGCCTTGATGGTGAACACGACCTGGTGCGCTTTGACCGCACGGAGCGTGAAGACGTTGCGGCCGTGAGATTTGACAATGCCGCCGACGTGCAGGGCGTATTCGAAGGACTGCAAGCCGTCATCCATCTGGCGGCTGACCCCAGTCCCAATGCTGACTGGCAGAGCGTGCGCGACAACAATGTGGAGGCGACCTTCCAAGTCATGGAGGAGTGTCGGCGCGCCGGCGTGGGTCGCGTGATCTTTGCCTCGACGAACCATGTCATGCACGGCAACGCCGTGTTGACGACGCCGGAAACCCTCGATCCGAGCAAACAACTGGCCATGAAGGGGAAGGATCCGCCGAACCCCGATTCATTGTATGCCGTGTCGAAACTGTTCGGTGAGCATCTGGGCAAGCTCTACAACGAACGCTACGGCATCGAGTTTGTCGCCATGCGCATCGGCTGGATCACGGCCGACGACGATCCGGGCAGCCTGCAGGGTACGCGCGCAGCCGATTACATGCGGGCCGTGTGGCTCAGCCATCGCGACTGTGTGCAGATCTTCCGCCAGGCGTTGACGATGCCCTTGGGTTTCTTCGTCGCCTATGCGACCAGCGACAACACTCGCAACATCTATGACCTGACCGAGACCCGGCGCGTGCTGGGATATGAACCGCAGGACAATGCGGAACCAGCCTTCGCGTGAGTCCAACCCCGGTCGTGCGTGATTTTGCCGCGATCGTGAAGCGCGTGCGTACCACTTCTCATGCCCTGCGGGAATTGGGAGAGGTAGAGGGCATGCCACTGTTATTGGCCAGAATCGGTGCCACCGAACCGGACGTATTGCTTATTGCCGGCACCCATGGGGATGAACCGGCGACGGTGGAAGCGGCGCTGCAGGTGTTGGAGCGGGACAGCGTCGCCTGGGCCCGCGGATTTGGACTCGACGTGTTGCCCTGCACCAATCCCAGTGGCTATGTGCGCAACATCCGCGAGACCGCCCAGGGCGTCGACATCAACTGGTCCTGGGACCGGACCGACGTGCCCGAGATCGAACTGCTGCGGGAATTTCTCCGCGGGCGGCGCTATCGGTTCATACTCGACTTCCACGAAGACTGGGAGACGGAAGGATTTTACCTCTATGAACATCGACTCGGCGTGGTCGCTGCCGGCCCCAAAATGATCGCCGCCATCGAGCCAATCTGTGCGATCAATCGAGATGCCCAGATCGAAGGCTGGCCAGCGCAGGACGGCGTCGTGTTGGCCAGTTCAAGCCAAGAGCGCATGGATCGAGGCGATGGATTTCCCCTCGTGTTGCTGCGCGATCACACGCCGCACAAACTGACGACGGAAACCTCGACGGCATGGCCGATGGCACAGCGGGTGCGGGCGCACCACGCCGCCCTCGACACGTTGTTGACGCATTACGCGGCGCAGCCAGCGACTGGGGCAGATGACCATGAGTAAGCGCAGCAAGACCGAGATCATTACGCCGCCGGCGACGCCTGAAATTCTAACGCGACTCACCACCTGGTTCGACCACCCAAGTGCGCGCTGGGGTGGGCCACTGGTGGCGGCTTTGTTAGCACTGTTGATCAGCGGCTCGACCTTCGATGCCAAGCTCAGCATCAGCGGTGACAACACGGAGTTTGTGACACTGGCGCGATCCCTCGCCAACGGGGAGGGTTTGACCTACACCAATCTCCCCGAGCCACGCACGGCGACGAAATATCCTTTGGGATTTCCTCTCCTACTGGCACCGCTGGCGGCTATGTTCGACGGCTGGGCGGGCCCCGGCACGGGCACGCCGGACTGGGTTGCCATGAAGTGGCTGGTGGTCCTGAGTTTTGCTGCCGGCATGTCTGTGTTTTACCTGCTGGCTCGCCAGGTCGCCGGTGGTCTTGGCGGCGTAGCGGCAACGGCGTTGGCCATAACGAACCCCCTCACCGTTGACTACAGCCATCAGGTCATGTCGGAAGTACCATTTCTAGCGCCCTCTCTGTTGGCACTGTGGTGTCTGCAGCGTGGCATCGAGCGCGAAGGCTGGCGGCACAATCGATGGCTCTGGGCCGGGATCGCTGCCGCCATTGTCGCCTACTATATCCGCAGCGTCGGCATCGTCTTGATCGGCACCCCCATTGCGCTCTTGCTGTTGCGTCGTGATTGGCAGCGGGCGGGGTTTGTCGGTGGCATCAGTTTCGCCGCAATGCTGCCCTGGGCATTACGCAACAGCGCCGCCGGCGGGAGCAGCGTCTACCTCAAGCAACTGCTCCAGGTGAATCCCTATTTTCCCGATGAGGGGCTGCTCGATTTCGGCGGCTTGTGGGAGCGGGTTGCCGGGCACATCCACTTTTACCTCGCCCAGGGGCTTACGGGCACCCTGTGGCCGAGTTTCGAGCCTACGGATTCGGCCCTCACGCCCGGGTCGGTGGTGATGCTGGCGTTGCTGGCAGGTTTTGTCTGGCATAGCGTGCAACAGCGGCGTCACCAGCTGCTGCTGATCTACATGGGTTTCTTTCTTGGCACCGTCGTGCTGTGGCCTTGGCCGGGGGATCGTTTCATCCTTCCCCTGGTCCCGGTGTTGTTATTGAGCGGTGTAACCGCTATCGGCGAGGGTGTCCTCTGGCTGCGATCAAAAGGTGCGGGGCCAACCGCCTTCGTTCTTGCCGCCGTCCTGCTGGGCATGGCGTTGGTCGGCAACGTGCGGGGCGGTTTGTCACGGCGGCTCGACAGATCGACATCCCTTGTGCAGCTAGCTGCGGCGAGTCGTGCCGACTACCGGCCCGAATGGCGCAACTACATGGAGGCCGGTTTGTGGTTGCGGGCCAACGCGCCGGAGGAAGCGATCGTCACCTGCCGGAAGGCTTTCTGGATGCACGTGGTCTCCGGTCGCCGCACCATCGTCTACGCCTTCAAGGAGCCGGAGGCGGTGGTCGCCGGTTTCGACGCACACGGCGTCGATTATGCGATCGTGGAGCAACTCGGTTATTCCCACACCGGTCGTTTCCTGGTGCCCGCCCTGCAGTCAGCGGCGGAACGCTTTCCCATACTCTGGCACCGACCCGATCCGGACACCTACGTCGTTGGCGTCAATCCACCCTAGTCCCAGTCCTGTCGGGGCAGTCCGGCACCGGTGCGTCATTACGTAGCAGTCCGTCTGCTTTCAGTTCCGCCCAATAGTCACCGGGGATCGCCACTTTCAGCAGCTCGAAGTTTTCGCGCACCCGTGCGGGCTGCCGCGTGCCGGGGATGAGGGCGGTCACCACCGGATGGGCGAGAGCGAATTGCGAGGCAGCGGCCTTGATATCGGATCCATGCCGCTCACTCACCTGTTCGAGACGCCGTGCCTTGTCGATCACCTCCGTCGGCGCGTCCAGGTAGTTGAACTTAGCGCCCTGGGCGGCACCCTTGGCGAGAATGCCGATATTCTTTTCCTGACACAGGGGAAACAGTTCATCGAGGGCTTCCTGTTCCAGCAGGCTGTAGCGACCTGCGAGCAGGAAGCAGTCGAAGTCGCCATCATGGCCGAAGTCAGCCAGCATCTCCCACTGGTTCATGCCAGCGCTCACCCCCGAGATCAGGCTCTGTTCGCGCAGTTTGGCGATCGCTGGATAGGCGTCACGAATGGCCACCTCCTAGTGATCATCCAGGTCGTGGATGTGCAATACATCCACCCGATCCAACTGCAGACGCTGCAGACTTTCTTCAAAGGACCGCATGATGCCGTCATGACTGTAGTCGAAGACCGGTTTGAACGGGGGTGGATTGTCGTAGATGTCCTGACCACGGTCCTCGTCCCCAGTTGTTACGTTGCGCGCCCATTGTCGGGTTGAGGGTGTTCCGGTTGCAGGTATGATGGCGTGAGTTTGGCGGTCGGCGGGGGTTGTGGGAAGCCCG
>DPVW01000271.1 GCA_003529325.1 Candidatus Latescibacterota bacterium
GTCCGCAACGGCTACCTGCCGGAGCGCACCGTGCAAACCGGTATCGGCGACGTCGAGATCAAGGTGCCCCGCGTCCGTGACCGCAGTGGCGACGGGGTGACCTTCAGCAGCGCGCTGTTGCCGCCCTACCTGAAGCGGGCCCGCAGCATCGAGGAGCTGATCCCCTGGCTCTACCTGAAGGGAGTCTCTACCGGCGACTACCAGGAGGCCCTGTCGGCCCTGCTGGGTGACCAGGCCAAGGGACTCTCGGCCAACACCGTGTCGCGTCTCAAGAAGCAGTGGGAGGACGAGCATACCGACTGGCAGAAGCGCGACCTGGCAGACCAGCGTTACGTCTACTGGTGGGCTGACGGCGTGTACAGCAACGTGCGCATGGATGACCGTCTGTGTCTGCTGGTGATCATCGGCGTCACTGAGCAGGGCCGCAAGGAGTTGGTCGTCGTCGAGGATGGGCAGCGTGAGTCAGAGGCCAGCTGGAAAGAGCTGCTCACGGGGCTACGCGAGCGCGGGCTGACGACGGCCCCCAAGCTAGCGGTTGGCGACGGCGCCATGGGCTTCTGGGCGGCGTTGAGCAAGGTCTATCCAGAGACCGAGCACCAGCGCTGCTGGGTCCACAAGACTGCCAACGTATTGAATAAACTGCCGAAATCCGTGCAGCCCAAGGTCAAGGCCGACCTCCATGAGATCTGGATGGCCGAGACCCGCGATGAGGCGCACAAGGCTTTCGATCGCACGGTGAAACGCTTCGAGGCCAAGTACCCCAGAGCCATGGAGTGCCTGGCCAAGGATCGGGAGGAGCTGCTGGCGTTCTATGACTACCCGGCAGAACACTGGGTGCATATCCGCACCACCAACCCGATCGAGTCGACCTTCGCCACGGTCCGCCTGCGGAGCAAGCGCAGCCGGAACTGCGGCTCCAGAGCGACGACCCTGGCGATGGTCTTCAAGCTGCTTCAGAGCGCCCAGAAGCGCTGGAAGCGGATCAAGGGGTTCAACAAGCTGGAGCTGGTCGTGAACAACGTCCAGTTCAAGGACGGCGAACCCTTGACCGATCAGTCAGACAGGACTGCCGCCTGACCGGCCATACACAGAATTTGACAATAACTAGCGTCTCCCCACTTTTCCACAGGTGGTGCTGTAACTGCCTGAATAGCGTTGAAAATTTCAGTGCTATCAAC
Source organism: Candidatus Latescibacterota bacterium (assembly GCA_003529325.1). Taxonomy (GTDB): domain Bacteria; phylum Latescibacterota; class UBA2968; order UBA8231; family UBA8231; genus UBA8231. The sequence goes on from DPVW01000271.1 coordinate 1,179, forward strand.
GAGATCGGGGGCTTTCCCGCCGGTATCATGTTGTTACCCCTAACACCATGAACCAAAAGGAAAACCCCGATGCTTCAAGATGCCAAAGACCGCGCCAAATGGAAAGCTCGCCTGATCGGCTGGTGTGACGACCTGTCGGATCACCTCGCTCGACCCGTCGTGAAGCTGGCGGCAGAAACGCTCTTTGGCATCCTGGCCAGCGGTAGTTTGCGCCAGGCCGAGATCGCCCGCGCCTTGAAGGAACCCTGTCGGCTGCACCACACGCAGAAGCGGTTGTCGCGCATGCTGTCCCGGCACAGCGAGCTTGCTTGGGCCGCGGAGCAACTGCAGCTCCAGCGGATCACGCCTTACATCACCGATGACATGGTGCTGGCCATCGATCCGGGCGACCTGAACCGGGATGGCGCCCCGGCCAGTGAATACCGAACCCGCGTTCGCGACGGTGATACCGGCGAGATCGTCGGTGGTTATCCGCTGATCAGCGTGGTGGCACGCGACCTGAGGCGGGGCACCACCTGGCCACTGCTCACGCGGCTGCTATCGCCGGCTCGCGGCGGCTACCGCAGTGAAAACACCGATATCCTGAGCGTGATGGATACCGTGCAGCGCCATGTGGAGGGCCGGCCACTGTGGGTCATCGATCGTGGCGGCGATCGAGGGCGGCTGTGGGATGCCTGGCTGCGCGCCGAGCGTCATGTGCTGGTCCGGGCCGCCAATCAGCGCTTCTGGCAGTGGCGAGATACCGCCAAGACATCGCAGCAGATTGCCCGAGATCTGCCACTGAAACACCGCGGCCACTTGCGCCGTGGGCAGCATATCCCGGTGCGGTTCGGCATCACCAAGGTCACACTGCGGGAGCATCCGGAGACGCCGCTGTGGATGATCGTTGTCGATCATGAGAAGTCGGAGCGCCTGGTGCTGGTGACGACGCGCCCGGTGCGTGGTCGCCGCCAAGGCGAGCGGATGATTCAGGCTTACCTGGATCGCTGGGCCTGCGAGGAGGGGTACCGGTTCACCAAGCAGGGGTTCGACCTGGAGGGTGTCCAGGCACGCCGTTTCACGACGCTGCAGAACTTGGTGGCGCTGGCCAGCCTGGCCTGGGCACTGCTTGCGGCCTATCAGGACCGAGCGCCGGAGTTGGTGCGGCACGCGCAACGTCAGAAGCGACACCACCGGCTGATATTCCCGTTCTATAGCCTGCAGCGAGGCTGGCAACGGCTGTTTGCTCAAGGCCGAAGTGTTTTCTACCCCCTCTGGAGAAGAGCGCCAGACGCCGAGGCACGAATACCAGACTTGTTCACCTCCTCAGGAGGACTATGCCGATGACACGCCGGAAAATGGGGAGACCCTAGAGCGCCTGTACCTTGGCGAC
>DPVW01000098.1:0-4474 GCA_003529325.1 Candidatus Latescibacterota bacterium
CTGTGCGTTTCAACTGAAAATGGGACTTGCCCGCGAAGGCGGTAGGTCTATGTGAGGTGTTGCGCGACAGGATGGAGCGTCATTTGACCAGAGTCAACTGCTTGCTCTGGACCCTGTCGTTGGTAACGAGACGATAGAAATAAGCGCCGCTGGCCAGGATCTGGCCCCGGCTGTTGCGGCCGTCCCACTGCACGCTGTAGCGACCGGCCTGCAGACGGCTGTCGATCATTGTACGCACCTTCTGGCCACTGGTATTGTAGATGGCCAGTTCGATGGGTCCGTTGGTGCCGACCTGGAAATCAATGGTGGTGGCCGGATTGAAGGGGTTGGGATAGTTCTGCCCCAGGACCGTATCCTCGGGCAGTGCGTTCTCTATTTCAGCCACTGCGGTATTGGGAGTGCCTCCGGGAAAGGTGATTTCGTAGAGGCCACGTGCGCCGCTCCATTCTATGGCGTAGATCTTGTTGCCAATGATTTCGGCATCGATTGGATTGGAGAAGTTGCCGACTACCTTCGTGATGCGTGCCACGTAGTTGTCATCGACCTTTTGCATCTTGATGTGCAGCAGATCTTCACCGGCGTCGTGAAATGGACCGGCCACATCGTCGCCATCACTGTCGCCCTCGGTCCAACTCAGCACAAACCCGTCCCCCTGGAAAGGCGGATCCATGGCGTTGTCCTGGTCGAAGACGAGGCCCAGCGGCGAGCGATGGGCTGTCAGTGTGGCGAAGGGTACGCCCAGGTCGCTGGCGTCTTTGACCGCACCGTCGATGGGGTCGCGGAAACTGTCGCCATGGGGACCCACGTTGATGATCGGATCGGTAAAATCGCGCCGTGGTAGTGGATAGCTGGGGTCGTTATGATAGAGGCCGTTACGCACGGCGAAGAAGCTTGGCGGGAGCAGAAAGTCGTTGGCAGGGTCGTAATCGGGAAACTGCTGAGGATTGTCCTCCAGACCCATCTTCCACGGGAAGCCATAGTGGTGACCTTCGCGCAGCCAGTTGATCTCCTCTGCCATGTCGCGGTCGGCACTGTTCTCGGCGGCAAACAGCTCTCCGCGCCCGTTGAAGGCCAGGTCGTAGGAATTGCGCACGCCCTCAGCAAACAGAAGGCCACTCGTGCGCAGTGCCTCGCGATTGTTGGGTAGTCTCAGATCGCGGGCATCTGTAGGCAGTCGCAGGATGATCGCCGTCAAACCCGCTTCGCGTAGGTCGGGGAAACGGCCTTCGTTGTCCTGGACTTCGCCATGGTCGGTGCGCGAGCCGCTGTTGAGAAATAAAGAGCGATTATCCGGACTTACGGCCAGGCCGTTGGGCAGATGGTTCATTATGCAGTCGCACAGTTCGACGGGATCGGTCTCGGCAAGCGTGAACCAGGTGCGCTCGCCGCTGGCCACGTCGAATTCTCCCTTGGTGATCGTGGCGATATTGTATTCGGAGAAATCGCCCTTCTTCCAGAGGTAGAATGTGCCCATCTCGTCGATGAAAATACCGGTAGGACCCGGAAGCCCATGTTCTTCGACGGTGAAGATCGGATCTCTGGGGGTGACCAGCGTGACTGCGCCCTTGTTGACGATCGTGTAAAACGTGTTCGTTGTCGGGTCTTTTGCCAGATCCCGCGCTGATGTGGGTACGCCCTCGGGCAGATTCTGTGGATTGAGTGTCTCCCAAGTGTAGCTGCCATCTTCCATGGGTATGCCGCGCACCAGTCCGGAAATGCCACCGCTGTCATCGCCGCGCCGATTGCTGGTCAGATACATGGAGCCATCCGGGCCGATGGCAAACCCCGTCAGTCCGCCCCCTTGGCCGTGATCGCCTCTCCCATACACGCTTTCGCTGCTCGCGGCGCCGCCGTCATCGGGAAGTCTGATTCGTGATATGGTACCATTCTGAGACAGTGTGTAGAGTTCGTTGGTGCGTGGATCCTTGGCGATACGGAACGTGCCATTGGCAAGTCCCAGTAGCTTGCGGACCTCGATATTGGACTTGAAAGCCGTCGGTCCAGTCTCCACGGCCGTCTGCGTCATGTCGACGAAGTTCAGCCTGCCAAAGCGATCCGGGCGGTGAAAGTCGTTGACACCCACCGGTCCCCAGGCACTCGGTTGGGCGCCTGTCTCCTCCGTACCCTCCCGGGGCCGTTCGAAGCGGTAGAGGTTCATGCGCCACTGGTCGCCGACCTGCGGCGGTAGGGACTGCCCGTTCATGACGTCGCGGATGTCGGTGGCCAACGCCTCCCAGGGCAGCGCCACCTCCACTGTCCAGCCGCGATCCACGTCATCGGGGTTGTTTACCGTGCCGTCCACACGCACGGCACTGGAGAATTCGGGGCTCCACTCCGGGAACCCGGTACCGCCATCACCCCACGGGCGCGACAGCAGCAGGTCGAAGACCGTGTTGAGGGGGTTGATTTCGATCTCGGCGTAGTTGAGCCCGTCCCCATCGGGATCGAGGTAAATCTCGACGACCTCCTGCTGCCAGACCAGATCGTCACGGTTACGAAACGTTGACCACACGTCCTCGTCGATCAAGTCGAAGAGGAAATAGATGTTGTCGTCGTCCCACAACATCTTCACCGCGGTGGTCCGGCTGAACTGTCGTTGTCCCGTCAGGTCCTCGACATCGACCAGCTCCAGTCGCTGTGCGGCCGCCCAGACGGCCTCTGAGCCGTCGCCATCGATGACAGGTGGCGTCCCGGTCCTTGCACAACTGTAGGAGGGTACCTCCTGCGCGTGGGTGGCAACTGCCATCAACAGCATTGCCAGAAGCGTGCTTCGAACTTGCATGTGGATATCCTGAAACGGAAGATTATTGGAGCGGATGGTAGATTTTTGCACTCGAGAGATGTGGTTCTTATGATGGCGCTATCATATCTGGCTCACAGGCATCTGTCAATCCTGCCGGGACCAGACTGCGTGTGCCCTGGAAATGCCTGAAAAGATTGGCAGCTCATGCACATACTCAGTCTCTCTACGCTTGTTCTGGCATCGACTCTTTCGGTAATGGCACAGCAGGACAGGCCTCCCGACCTGCTCTCCGAAGCGGGTATATTTGTCGATATGTGTTCCCAGGTCCTCGCCGATGACCTCGTTCCATATTCGGTCAACTCACCCCTCTGGTCTGACGGCACGGTCAAGACGCGTTTCATCCGCCTGCCGGCAGGAACCGAAGTCGAATTTTTGGAACGAGACCACTGGGTTTTCCCCGGTGGCACGTTGTTGGTAAAGAACTTCTACCTGGATCTTGTCGTGGGTGATCCCACAACCCGCCACATCGTCGAGACGCGCTTTCTGGTCAAACGCCAGACCGACGAGACGTGGGACGGCTACAGCTACCAGTGGAACGAAGCGGGTACCGATGCCGTGCTATTGGCCGACAGCAGTTCTGTCATGTATGTCATCGAGGATCCGCAAGACGAAGTGGGCTTTTTCCTCCAGACATACTATTTCCCGTCTGCAGACAACTGCAGGTCGTGTCACACCAGAGGGGCAGGATTCGTTCTGGGACTGCATACGGACCAGATGAATCGGATCGAAGCCGGGGGGCAGAACCAGTTGGCGCGTTTCGCGCCGCTCTTTGCCGGGGATACAGACCTGGACTACTCCTCCATGCCCAGACTTCCCGACCCAGCTGACCTCGAGGAGTCCGTCCGCGACCGTGCCCGTTCGTACCTCCACGCCAACTGCGCCCAGTGCCACCGACCCGGGAGCATAGGGCGCACGAGCATCGACCTGCGCTACGATACGCCCCTGGCCCAGACGCAGACCGTGGATGTTTTTCCTACTCTGGGCGATATGGGTGCATCGAATCCGCGTATTGTCGCCCCTGGCGACCCAGACAACTCGACGCTCTACCTGCGGATGCTTACGCTGGGCGCGTTCCGCATGCCTGCGCTGGCCACTTCGATCGTCGATGTTCAAGGGGCCGGGCTCGTGCGTCGTTGGATCCTCGGTCTGGCTCCGCCCACCGTCGTGGCTGACAATCTGACGGAGCCGACCTCCTCCACTCTGGAACCCAACTTCCCCAACCCCTTCAACTCGTCGACAAACCTCTCCTATCATCTGCAGCAGAGTGGGACGGTGCATCTGGCAATCTACTCGTCCGTCGGTCGACTCGTGCGCACGCTGGTGGAAGACCGGATGCCCGCTGGATGGCACCACGTCCAGTGGGATGGCCTCAACGCGCAGGGACTCCCGGCCGCCAGCGGTCTGTATATCTCCCGACTGGAAACCGAGTCGCTGCGCCAGGTGAGAAAAATGGTGATGATCAAGTGAGGACCGTCTGTCGCGCTTCAGCGTAACAGAACTACCTTACGGGTCGTGTCGCTCGACCTGACCGCCAGTCGAATGACGTAGACGCCGCTGGCCATCTGCCGACCATCGGCATCCGTCCCGTCCCACTTGACGACGTGTCGACCCACAGGGAAGAGTCCCTGTGCCAGTCTCTTCACCTGAGTTCCCCGCAGATCATAGACGCCG
>DPVW01000098.1:4814-5029 GCA_003529325.1 Candidatus Latescibacterota bacterium
CACGTCAGACGCGTACGGCACTCTCCTGGCGTCTGTCGAACACCTTGGGCAGCGACTTCTGTGTCGAGGCCCTGCAGGAGGCGTTGGCCAGGTACGGCAGCCCGGAGATCTTCAACACCGATCAGGGATGCCAATTCACCAGCCAGGAATTCACCTCTGTGCTGAAACAAGCTGGGGTGCAAATCTCGATTGACGGCAAGGGCCGTTGGATGGAC
>DPVW01000257.1:0-8226 GCA_003529325.1 Candidatus Latescibacterota bacterium
GCAAGACGACGATGACGGAGGAACTCAAGACCTCCCTCATTCCCATCGTCCAATACATCCGCCAATACTATATGTATGAGGTCTCACCCGACACACTGATGCGTGCCGGCTTGCGGGGCATCTTCCACGCCCTGGACCCCTCTTCTGAGTTCAATATCTCGGGTACCGACGATGATTGGGATGGCAACTTCGGCACCTTCGAACGGGTTGCTCGCACCATCGACGACAAGGCGTTTTACGCCGTCGGCCCGGATACGCTGATCCGCTACAGCATCCACGGCATGATGTCCGTCCTCGACCCGGACACCGTGTTCATGGAGAAGCTGAACCTGGACAATTTCCACATCAATACTCGCGGCGAATACGGGGGGCTGGGCTTTCGCATTCAGGTCGTCTGGCCGGACAGTGCCATCGCCGTCTGGTCCCTGCTGCACAAAGAAACGCCGGCAGCACGAGCGGGAGTCAAGTCAGGAGACTTGATCCTGGCCATCGATGACTCCACGACAAAAGAGATGGGTGCCTCCGACGCCGCCTCGTTGATGCGTGGCAAGGCGGGCACGGACGTCGTGCTCACCCTCGACCGTCCGGGTCTGGAAGCACCGATCGACATCAAGGTGACACGCGAAGTGGTGCACATCAATTCGGTGCCCTACCACGTGCTGTTCGCCGACTCGACGGGGTACATCAAGCTGCAGGGTTTCCAGCACAAATCCAGCCAGGAGGTACGCCAGGCCCTGGCTGAGTTGGTGGATCAGGGGATGAAGCGCCTCATCTTCGATCTACGTGGCAACGGCGGCGGCTACCTCGCCGAAGCGGTACAGATCGCTGACCTGTTCCTGCCAAAGGATCAACTCGTCGTCTACACGGCGGGCCGCGCCTTTTCTGACACGACCAAATACTTCACCCAGGAAGAACCGATGTTCGGCGAGGGCCCGCTGATGGTCCTCGTTGATGGGGGTTCGGCCAGTGCTTCCGAGATCGTCTCCGGCGCAGTCCAGGACTGGGATCGCGGACTCGTACTTGGCACGCCAACGGTGGGTAAAGGCTCTGTACAGCAGACCGTGAATATCGGCGATCGTGCTGAACTCAAGTTGACGATGGCCGCCTACTTCATTCCCAGTGGCCGCTCGATCGACAAGCGCATGCGCAAAGACTCGACGCTGGTTGCCATGGCAAAGCAGGAGTTCCACACCCAGCATCTGGGTCGAATCGTGCATGGCGCTGGGGGGATTACCCCGGATATCGACATGGCGCGACGCCGGTCGAGCTCGTTGTACCGACAGTTGGAAGGTTGGCGTTCAAGGAACAGCCGGTTCTTCAGATTTTCTCGTCAATATCCGCTGGATCATCCTGACATCGGACCCGATTTCATCGCTGGCCCGGAAACACTGCAGGAGTTCCGGACCTTTGTCGACGCAGACGAGTTCGAATACACGAGTGACCTCGAGATCCGCCTCGACCAGCTGCGTGGAGAACTCGAGGAGGAGACGGAGGAGACGCACAGCGACATGGAATCCTCCCTCGCGCACGTCGCCGGTGGAATCGAAGAGATCGAGGAGAGCCATTGGCTCGACAACGATGAGTTGATCACCTGGAAGCTGACCTACGATATCCGCGAGAAGGCCTTCGGCATCGTACAGGCCTTCGCCTACGATGTCACCGTCAACCCGCAGATTCTGCGGGCCCGGGAGATCCTAGCCAACGAAGCGGAATATCTCAGCTGGTTCCAGCGCTCAGAAATCGGCGAACCCAGTGAGCAGATTGCCTCAACAGGTGACACCGATGTCGTCGAAGTAAAAGGGGTAGCCCTGGAAGAATCGCAAACCGAAAAAGAGCAGCGATAACCTGTATTTCGGACTCTCCCGCGCCCAGCCGCATCTTCGTCTCTTTTTTGAGACGAATCTCCTGCCTCGTAAATTGTATATAAACAATGCCTTAGGGGAACTGATGACGAGCGAATTTGAATTGCCGGCTGGGTGACCTATATTCTAAGATTAACATTGACCCGAAACGAAATATTATAACCATTTGTTCTTGTGTGACTTATGAGTAATTCATCCACTGTCAGGCGTCTACCGCGCTGGTTAAAGGCCAAGGCCCCGGGTAGCCCCGGATACCTTGCGTTGAAACGGCTAGTCAAGGGGCTCGAGCTGAATACGGTGTGTGAGAGTGCCCATTGTCCCAATATCGGTGAATGCTGGGGTAGTGGTACGGCGACGTTCATGATCCTCGGTGACGTATGCACGCGAAGTTGCGGTTTCTGCGCCATCAAGACCGGGCGCCCACAGTGGCTGGACGAGGGCGAACCCGAACGAGTGGCGGAAGCCATCTCGAAGCTTGACCTGCGACACGCCGTGATCACTTCCGTCAACCGCGACGAGTTGCCCGACGGTGGCGCACAGATCTTCGCCCGCACCATCCAGGCCGTGCATGGGCGCTGTCCGAACACATCCATCGAGGTCCTTATCCCCGATTTCCAGGGGGACTGGGATGCCCTGGCGCATGTCCTGGCGGCTGGCCCCGAGATCCTCAACCACAACCTCGAGACCGTGCCCCGTCTATATCGCATCATGCGGCCCCAGGCTCGCTACGACCGTTCGCTTGAGCTACTCGACCGCGCCCGGCAACTCGGCCCGGCGCCAACCAAATCCGGCATGATGCTCGGTGCTGGCGAAACACGGCTGGAGACACAACAGTCGATTCGTGACCTCGCCGAGGTGGGCTGCAGCATACTCACCCTGGGACAGTACTTATCGCCCTCGGACCAGCATGTTCCCGTGGACCGTTTCGTCCACCCTGACGAGTTCGTCGAACTACGCGAGTTTTCTCTGGACCTCGGATTCCGCCATGTCGAATCCGGACCCATGGTGCGCAGTTCCTATCACGCCCAGAACCAGGTCGGCGATTTGATTCCTACCGGTACCACTCCCACCGCTACCCCAATGGACCCCACATGAATCTCAATAAGAATTCCCTCGTCGGTTACCTGCGGCGCAAGAAGCAGATCGGGCAGCACGAAGTCGTGCTCGACATGCGGCAGATCGGCGACGGCATGAAAAACCAGATCTACGTCGCCACCACCGCCCAGCAGCGCTTGCTCGTCAAGCAAGCCCACTCCAAGGTGCAGATCAAGGAACGTTGGTGGCTCGATCGCAAACGAATCTCTGCCGAGAAGAACTGCATCGATATCCTCGCCAACATCCTGCCCCCCGACATCATCCCCGCGGCAACACTCGAAGATCGTACCGATTTCGTTCTCGTCACCACGGCGCCGGCACGGGATGCCGTTTTGTGGGAGGACGATCTGGCGATGGGTCGCGTCGACCTGCAAATCGCCGCACAAGCGGGTGAGCTCGCAGCTGCGGTGCACAATCAAACGCACAAGGTGCGCGAGTTGAAGAAGATGTTCAGCGACACCAAGGCCTTTGAGCAGTTGCGCATCCATCCCCTTTACGAGACGGTCGCCGGCGCCTTTCCCGAGATCCAGAAAGCGGTCCAACACCAGGCCAAGGAGCTGCTCAAACCAGGGTATGCGCTCGTACTCGCCGACCTGCGGCCACGCAATATCTACATCAACAATGGCCAGGTCTACCTGGTCGATTTTGCCACCGCCCACTTCGGCCAGCCCTCCTTTGATCTCGCCTTTTATGCCGCTGACATGTGCCTCAAGGCCATGCTCAATCACCCACAAAAAGCGGCCTATCTCGAGGCGATCAATGTCTTTTGGATGGCGTACTTCCGCATCGCCGAGTATGCCAAAGCCGCCGAGGTCGAGCGTACGGCGGTCCGCGACTTCGGCTGCCTGCTGTTGGCGCAGGTCGCCGGTCGCAATCCGGTGTATGAGGCGGATGAGGAGTTTCGTGACTTGACCTATCGAGTCGCCCAGAGTCTGCTGTTCACGGAACTGGAAAAAATCGAGGACATCACCGAATTCATCAATCGAACCTTGATCGATGGATGAAAGCCACATCGGCGATCTTGGCGTGCATCTGCCTCGTACTCTGCCTGGCCCTGATCGGCTTTGCCCCTCGGGGTGTCAACGAGAGCACTGGACCTCGTGGAGGTGTGCCCGCTCCAGAACGTGAGTTTCGTGCTGTTTGGGTAGCGACAGTCGACAACATCGACTGGCCATCACGCCCCGGCCTGTCGGCGGATTCTCAGCGCGTCGAAGCGCGCGCGATCCTCGATCGTAGTTCCACCCTGGGACTGAATGCGATCATCTTGCAGGTGCGGCCTCAGTGCGACGCATTCTATGATTCAGACTTAGAGCCCTGGTCCTATTATCTGACCGGAGAGCAGGGCCTGGCGCCCGATCCATTCTATGACCCGCTGGAGTTTTGGATCGACGAGGCCCACGCCCGGGGCCTCGAGTTGCATGCCTGGTTCAACCCGTACCGGGTCAAACACCCCAAACAACTCGGCCCCATGGCGGAGTCCTCTATCGCGCGCCAACGCCCCGACCTGGTACGTGCTCTTGGGACGGGTGATTTCCTCTGGCTCGACCCCGGTCACCCCGAAGTGCGCGAGCTGACACTGGCCGTCATCCTCGATGTCGCCACTCGGTATGAGATCGACGGCGTGCACATGGACGACTACTTCTACCCCTACCCTTCCTACAATGGTGGCGCCGAGTTCCCGGACGAGGCCACCTGGCAGGCCTATCAGAAACTCGGCGGCAAACTGTCGCGTTCGGATTGGCGCCGCAACAATGTCGATCGCTTCGTCAACGACCTGCACGATCGCCTGCGACAGCTGCCACGCCAGGTGAAATTCGGCATCAGCCCATTCGGCATCTGGCGTCCCAACCACCCGCCATCGATCGAGGCCGGCCTCAACCAACATGAAGTGCTGTTCGCCGATGCCCGCCGCTGGCTCCACGAAGGTTGGGTCGACTACTTCGCACCACAACTCTATTGGCCCATCTCCCAGGTGCCACAGAGTTTTCCCGTGCTCCTTGGCTGGTGGCAACAGAACAATCCACACGCCAGGCACCTGTGGCCTGGTCTGTTCACCTCCCGCGTACGGCGTGAAACCGGTTGGCGCACCCAGCAGGTCACGGATCAAATCATGATCACGCGTGGAATCACGCCTCACAGTCCAGGGCATATCCACTTCAGCGCCCGGGTCCTGCTCGACTCGACCAGCGTCGGCCGCGATGGGAACTTGCTGGGCGTCGACCTGGCACAAGGACCGTATCGACGGCCAGCGCTGATCCCAACGACACCCTGGCTCGACGACACACCCCCCACCGCCCCTCAACTCAGCGTGCAGGCCGGCGGCGGCAGTGCGCTGCTCGCCTGGCGCCGCCCGGAAGGGGAACGACCCTTCCTCTATGTGGTCTACACCGAACGCGCCGGACAAGGATGGCGCCACCAATTTTTGCCTGCGACAGGCACGGGTTTGCGGGTTCCTATGGACAGCGGCGATAGAGAAGATCCCCAACCACTGCGGGCTGTGGCGGTCACCGCCGTCGATCGTATGGGCAACGAGAGCGAGCTGCACGTGCGCCCCCTACGCCAATGAGTCTGTCAACGACGTTGCCACCTGGCCAGGCAACGGGCATATTGACAGCATCATGACGCCAATCAGCGACATCGGGACACGCATCGAGTTGGTCCCCATGGACGGACATTTTCACGATATCACCGTCGCCCTTTACCGCCAGGCGACCGCCGCAGGCGCCGGCCTGCTCGTGCATACCTACAGCAACCTCGACGGCGCCGCCGAACGCATTGACGCCATTGTCGATGCAATGGCCGTACTCGCAGAACTGGCGGACCTCCCAGGCACTGCACGACGGGTACACTTTCCTTGCGGGGAAGACCATGATCTCGCCGTGCGTAGGGCGTTTCTGGAGGCCTGCAAACTCGAGCCGAGCGAACCACTGGCGACGGCGCCGCTGACGATCCGCGACCGTAAATCAGGCCTGATGATCGAAGTAGACGGACTCGGCGAGGGGCAATACCGCGTCCGCGCCAGTGGCGACGATCCAGAACAGCAGGGGCCACGTCGCGTCGGTGTCATCGTCAATGGCCTGCTCAAACTGGGCCAGATGCGACGCGTCTCAGTTGCCGCCAGTGCCACCGACGTGGTCACCGAGGACTGCGTCGCCTTTGCCTGCGGCTGCAGCCACGATGCTCTCGTCGGGCTGCTGCTGCAGCGAGCCCCCAATGTCCGGGCCATCGTCCGCGAACAGGAAGCCATGGCCGCCCGCGGCACCCTGTCAGCCCCCAGCGCCCAGTCATAGAGGAAGGAACAGATTTTCCCCTTGCACGAGATGACCTCCCGAGAACGTGTGCTCGCCGCCCTGCAGCGGCAGCCGGTGGACCGCACGCCGGTATGCAATCCGACGTCAGTGGCCACCGTGGAGTTGATGGACCTGGTGGATGCCCCTTTTCCACAGGCCAACCGTGAACCGGAGCTGATGGCTCGCCTGGCAGCGACAGGATACACGGAACTGGGCTTTGACAGCATCATGCCCGTCTTCTCCATCATCCAGGAATCGTCCGCTCTGGGTTGTCGCATCCAGTGGGAGCAGAAGGACAACTGGCCGACGGTCCGAATGGCGGAGCCCATCTGGAAGAACCTGGACGATATCGACATCCCCTCCGATCTGCTCACACATCAGGACACGAGTTGTGTGCTCGAAGCGATTCGCATCCTGCGCCGGGAGTATGGCGATGAGGTCGCCATCATCGGCAAGACGATGGGCCCCTGGTCGTTAGCCTACCATTGTTTCGGCGTCGAGGCCTTTCTGCTGATGTCCCTCGACGACCCGGACCAGACAAAACGCATTCTCGACAAACTCAAGTCCATCACCGTTGATTTCGGCCTCGCCCAGATCGAAGCCGGCGCCGACGCGTTGACCCTGCCCGACCACGCCACCGGGGATCTGGTGAGTGGCGAGTACTACCAACGCTATCTGCGCGATCTGCATATCGAATTCGCCGAACGCATCGCCTGCCCCATCATCCTGCACATCTGTGGTCGCACGGTAGACCGCATGGAGTATATCGCCCAGACGGGCATGGCGGCGTTCCATTTCGATTCCAAAAATCGACCGGATGAGTCCATGGATGTCGTCGGCGAGCGTATCAGTCTGGTGGGCAACATCAACAATCCGGAGACCCTGTTTTCGAAGGACGAAGAGGCCGTGGCGGAAGAAGTCGTAAAGAATCTGGATGCGGGCGTGCAACTCGTCGCTCCGGAATGTGCCATTCCCTTACAGACTTCCATCGAAAATCTGCGGGCGATTCCTCGTGCGGTCCGCGATTGGCATAGGGCAAAGAACTGAAGTGGCTGAGCTTGCCGATATCCAGAACGAGACGCTCCGCTTCGAGATCGAGGAGTATCTCGATCAGCCCGCTGAGATCGAGCGTTCGATCAACATCTTCGCCGCCGCCCGCCCCATCCACCAGGAAATGGCTGCCGCCCTCATTGAGGGCGACCACCACCGTGTCGACGAATTGGCCTCCCAGGCTCTGGCCGAAGGCATCGAGCCCCTGGAAGTGATGGATGATGGCCTCATCGCCGGCATGGGGATTGTGGGCATCAAGTTTCGCGAGAACTTTATCTTCGTCCCCGAAGTGCTCGCCTGTGCGCGCGCGATGAAAGCGGGCATGGCACACATCGATCCGATCCTGTCCGCTTCCGGTGTTGACAAGGCCGGGACGGTGGTCATGGGTACCGTCAAGGGCGACCTGCACGACATCGGCAAGAATCTGTGCATCATGATGCTGAATGGCGCCGGTTTCGACGTCGTCGATCTGGGTGTTGATACGTCGGCGGATGAGTTCATCGACGCCGTGGAAGAGTCCGGGGCAAAAGTGATGGGCATGTCGGCGCTGTTGACAACGACGATGCCGAACATGGGCAAGACCATCGAGGCCTTCATCGACGCCGATTTGCGCGAGGACGTGCAAATCATGGTTGGTGGTGCACCGGTGACGCAGGAGTTTGCCGACGACATGGGCGCCGATGGCTATGGCAAGGACGCTCTTGACTGTGTAACGCTGGCAAAAGAGTTGCTCGGCAAGGCGTCGTGACCGATGGCCAAACCTACGCCTGAGGAAGTACAGAAGCGCTTCGACCGGATCACCGAGATCTTCTCAGGCATCGTCACTCAGGCTGACACGCAGGCATCGACACGCTGCCCCTATCGCAATCGGCACGATCTGTGCACGGCAAAGTTTCGCTGTGGCAATCAGGAGCCCGTCCGCGGCCAGG
>DPVW01000257.1:8542-11280 GCA_003529325.1 Candidatus Latescibacterota bacterium
CGTCCGCGGCCAGGCTGCCACAGAGGAGATGGCATGTACGCACGATGGTCAGTTCGACTACCGTAGCGCTTGGGAATCCGACCCGCGCGCCAGCGACAAGGCGCGCCAACGTATCAGAAAACAGCAACGTCGACCCGCGTCGGATCCACCCACGCCCTCCTGAAACGAACCTTCTCAATGGCCTTCATCCGATCTACTGGCGCGACGCCCAACCCACTCGTGGTGGGCCGCTCCCTGTTCGACTACGCCGACGACGCAGCACTTGCTGTGCCCACCTCCTGTTTGCGCAATGGCTACTGTCATGAGTGTGTTGTCGACATCCAGACTGGCATGGGCGGTCTGAGCCCCCGCACCGACGCCGAAGAGTTTCTCCGCGACCCCTATCGTCTCGCCTGCCAGGCACGAGTCGAGCGCACAGACGAGGATATCGAGTTCGAATTGTTGCGGCGCTCGCCGAAGATTCTCTCGGAGGGACGTCGTCGGGAAGTCGATCTCAACCCCGTCGTCACGCGCCTTGGCGACAACATTTTTTACGATGGCCAGATCGTCGACCACTTCCGTGGCCGTGTCCTCGGACTCGCCATCGATCTTGGCACCACAACGGTCGCCATGGATCTCGTCGATCTCGAGTCGGGAGAAAGTCTGTCGGTTACGGCCTTTGAGAATCCCCAAGTTTTCGGCGGGTCAGATGTCATGAACCGTATCTCCTACGACCTCGGCTCCCATCATGGCGAATTGCAGAAATCGATCGTCACGGCACTCAATCGACACATCGCCGACTTGGGTGCGCGCTTCGACTTCACGCGGCAGGAGATCTACGAGGTCACCATCGCTGGCAACTCGACGATGCGGGACCTGCTCTTTCGTCTCGATGTCGAATCGATCGGTACGCGACCCTACAAATCGACGATCGAGCAAGCCTTTCTCGATGGCGAGCGGGGTACAACAGCGTATACGGAGAAATCTCGTCGCCTGGGCCTGCGCTGCAATATCAACACCCGCGTCTATGGCCTGCCCCTGATCGCCAGTCACGTCGGCGCCGACACTGCCGCCGACCTCGTGGCCTGCGACATGATGAATCCCGACTCCGATGATGTCGTCATGCTCGTCGACATGGGTACCAACACCGAGGTCGTCGTCGCTGGGCGTGGCCGCATGTTGACCGCCTCATCTCCGGCAGGCCCGGCTTTCGAAGGCGGCCTCGTGCGCTATGGCATCCCCGGATATGAGGGTGCGATCGAAAGGGTGCAAATCGACGCAGAGGGTGCATTCCACTGCTCTACGATCGGCGCTGTAGAGCCCGTGGGAATCTGCGGCTCCGGACTCATCGATCTGCTCGCCGAATTGCGTCGTACCGAACTGATGTCGGAGCGTGGTGCCCTGCAGACCGGGGCGAAAAATGCGACGCGCAATCCACATATCACCATCGCCGAGGATCAGGGCATTACCTTTTCTGCCGAGGACGCCAGTCACCTGGCACAGGCAAAGGCGGCCAGTTACTGTGGCCAATATCTGCTGTTACGGGAGTTCGGCATCGACCCAGCCGATATCTCCACCCTCTACCTGGCCGGGGGCTTCGCCAACTACATCGACGCCGCCAATGCCGTCGCCATCGGTTTCCTCGCCCCGGTTCCCGCTGAGCGCATCGTCAAGGTCGGCAACGCCGCCATGCAAGGGGCACGGGAGGTCCTGCTCGATCGCAACTGTCGAGCCGAACTGGAATTGGTGTGCCAGCGAGTCAGCCATGTCGAACTCGAAACAAAGCCGGACTTCTTTGATGCCTTCGTCGAGGGCTGTATGTTCAAGCCGATGCCTGATCGTTGCCTTCCCTGAAAGGAGAGTGTACTGCAGACCTTCTCCGACAGACTCAGCGATTGTTCACCCATACTCTTTGATGGAGGGTTCGGTACCGAATTATTTGCCCGGGGCGTCGAATTGCCCAATAGCGCGTTGGCCAACAAGGGCCATGGCGACACCGTTGTCGATGTCCACAAAGCCTACATTGCCGCTGGCTCCGATATGATCGGAACCAACACGTTCGTCGCCTCCGATCTGCACTTGGCGATGGCGGAAGCTGGTGACATGTCGGGTGCTGAATTGGCCAGACTCGCCGCTGAACACGCACGCCGCGCTGTCGATGAGAGTGGTTGCGACGTCTACGTCGCCGGCTCCCTTGGCCCCTCGCCCGGCGCCATCGAGGCCGATGCAGGTGACACCGACTTCGGCATCGCCGACAACCTCGTGCGCGACGCCCACCTGAGAGTCGCCGAAGCCCTCGCCAGCGGCGGCGTCGATCTGTTCCTGGCGGAGACCATGTTCTCCGCCCGCGAAGCGGCCATCGCCGTCGATGTTGCCCGGCAGTTCAGCCTGCCCATCGCCGTGAGCCTCACATACAAGTTTACCCAGGACCCCAAGAGTGGCGAGGTCACCTACAAGACCGATTGGGGGCACGCCCCCACCGACGCCATCGACATCCTGGCATCTGGTCAACACACCGATGGTGTCGATCTGCTGCCCTTCGTGCACATGCTCGGTCTCAACTGCGGTGCCGAATCCAAACGCGAGGACCACTCTGGCATGGCCTATGCCATCGAAGGCACACGACAGACACGCGCAGCCCTGACGGCGCGTGGGCATGCCGATATGCGACTGGTCGCATATCCGAATGCAGGTCTGCCGAAGATGGATCGCAAGACGCAGAAGACCTACTACCTGCAGGGACCCGACGATATGGCGGT
>DPVW01000257.1:11593-20883 GCA_003529325.1 Candidatus Latescibacterota bacterium
CCCGACGATATGGCGGCCCGCCTCGACGATCTGCGCGAAGCCGGTGCCTGGATCATCGGCGGCTGCTGCGGCACCAGCCCCGATCATATCCGTGCTTTCCGCAACGACATTGACGCTGGCTAGATATGGACTCTCTGACGGACTCCCAGATTCAGCAATACCGTGACGAAGGCTTTCTCGTCCTGCCCGGCCTCTTCAGCCGTGAGGAAGTGGCGGCGATGATCACGCATTACATGGCGCTTCGTGCCGAAGGTCCAAAACCGGGTGACTCGGGCGGCACCAAGGATCACGCAGAGGACCCGAATCACCAGTATCCCCGCATGATCAACATGCACGACTGGGACGAACCCTCGAGTGCTTGGGCGAGCCGTGATGACCTGCTTGTAGCCACGACTTGTCTGCTCGACGATGCACCCGTCCTCCGACAGACGATGCTGTACTTCAAACCGCCCGGCGGTCGTGGCCAGGGCCTGCACCAGGACGAGCAGTATATCTGCCAGGATCCCCTTCTCGGTCTCTGGATCGCTCTCGAACGGGCAGACGAGCAGGTGGGACAGATGGTCGTCGTCCCCGGCTCGCATCGACATGGACTGCTCCCGGTGGAGCCGGCGGATACGTCTATTTCTTTCTCCGGGGGTCAAACGACGATGCCTGACGGCGCCGTCACCGTCGGCATCGATCTTGACCCTGGGGACGCCCTGTTCTTTGATGGTCGCATCATCCACGGCTCGTATCCGAATCGTACGAGCGATCGCTGGCGCCGCAGCTTTATCTGCCACTACGTAGGCGCCCACGCGGAAAGCTTCGAGCCGATCCAGGGCCAACACATGTCGCATCTGCCGTCGTGACCGAGTACCAGATTCTGTACTGGCGGCACATTCCCGCCCAGGTTCGGGTCTTCGATGGTCGCCGCCCGCAATCCAGGCAGTTGCCGCCTCGATTCCAACTCGATATTGATCGTGTCGCCATGGACGAAGGACTGGCGGGTACAGACGACTACCTGTCCCAATGGCAATGGACGGAACGCCAGCATCGAGTGGGCGAGCCAGCGGTCCTGCTCGAGAAGCTTGTGACGGAACTCGTTGAGGAGTACGACAGGAGCACCGGTTCGTAATGTCTACGACCCATCCAACATCTTATGACGTCATCATCGTCGGCGGGGGACATGCCGGTACCGAGGCGGCACTCGCTGCGGCACGCATGGGGGCCAAGACCCTACTGCTAACGATGAATCTGGATACCATCGGACAGATGTCCTGCAATCCCGCCATCGGCGGGATCGGCAAGGGGCACATGGTCAAGGAGATCGATGCCCTCGGTGGCGAGATGGCGGTCAACACCGATCGGGCTGGCATTCAGTTTCGCCGGCTCAATACCCGGCGCGGCCCCGCGGTGCGGGCCTGTCGCGCCCAGTGCGACAAGAAGGTCTATCAATTCGAACTGAAGTTCGCCTGCGAGGGCCAGGTGAATCTCGACATCCGCCAGGGCATGATGGAAAGCCTCATCGTCGACAATGGCCTCGTGCGGGGTATCGGGGTGAAGGGCGGTATTCTGTACGAAGGCCGAACCGTTGTGCTGACGACGGGCACCTTCCTGCGAGGCAAGATCCATGTCGGTGACTTCAGTTATGCCGCCGGCAGGGCTGGGGAAACCTCCGCCGACCTGGCCTCGGAGGGCCTCGTCGCACTGGGCTTCGAAATCGGACGCTTGAAGACGGGAACACCGCCACGGGTCAACGGTTGTGGTATCGACTTCGACGCCATGGAGGAACAACCCGGCGACGATCCGCCGCGCACCTTCTCTTATCGGTACGATCGACCCCTGCTACCCCAACGGTCCTGTTACATCACCTACACCAACTCGCGTACGCACGACCTGATCCGCGACAATCTCGAGCGCTCCGCCATGTATTCCGGTCGTATCGAAGGCGTAGGACCGCGATACTGTCCATCCATTGAGGACAAGATCGTGCGCTTCGCCGACAAGGAACGACATCAGATCTTCGTCGAACCGGAAGGCCTGCGGACGCACGAATTCTACATCAATGGCTTGTCCATGAGCCTGCCTGAGGATGCACAGCTACCGATCCTACAGACATTGCCCGGACTGGAGCGAGCGCAGATCATGCGTCCCGCATACGCTGTCGAATATGACTACGCCGAGCCCACGCAACTACATGCGTGGCTGGAGACGAAGCGTGTCGGCGGGCTGTTCTTCGCGGGGCAGATCAACGGCACCACCGGATATGAGGAAGCGGGCGCCCAGGGTCTGATGGCAGGTATCAACGCCGTCCTCAAGACTCGGGGTGAGGAACCCTTCGTGTTGGATCGGTCCCAGGCCTATATCGGCGTGCTGATTGACGACCTCGTCACCAAGGGCACGAACGAACCATATCGCATCTTCACCTCCCGTGCCGAATACCGGCTGTTACTGCGAGAGGACAATGCCGATGAGCGCCTCATGGAGTATGGTCGTCGCTTCGGTATGGTAGACGACGACGTGTGGGCGATGTTCCAACGCAAGCGTACACAGGTGGCGGCAGAGATGGAACGTCTGCAGCAGCAACGGTTGCCCGCCAGCGACCGACTGAATGAGCTACTCGCCCAACGTGGCACGACGGCGGTGCGCGAGTCGACACTGCTCATCGATCTGCTGAAACGGCCGGAACTCGACTATGCCGACATCGTCACGCTGGCGCCACCTGCTGAAGAGCTGACGCCGGATGCAACAGAGCGTGTGGAGGCGGAAACCAAGTACGCCGGCTATATCGACCGCCAGTCGCATGAAGTCGAGCGCCTCAAGCGTATGGAGTCCCACATCATCCCCCCGGATTTCGATTACGCGACGCAGGCGACACCGCTGTCGATGGAGGCCCGGCAGAAGCTGGCCGGACTGCAGCCGCGGACCCTGGGTCAGGCCTCCCGGGTTTCGGGGGTGTCGCCGGCGGATATCTCCGCGTTGATGATCCTGCTCCACGCCCGGGGCGCCGGCACGTCTGCCGCCGAAGCCGAAGCCTGAGGACCGTCGGCGAGAGACTTATTTGAGTCCACGCTCGGTGGCAGTACGCCTGTCGGTAATGTACTTCCTGCAGTTTGCCGTGTTTGGCGCACAGACCATCCTACTTGCGGGTCATATGCGGGAGTTGGGGTTCGATGGCGCGCAGATCTCCTGGGTGTATGCCACCGGCGCCCTGGCTGCCCTCGTCTCCCCGGTGATCGCCGGTTGGCTCGCCGATCACTTTCTGCCCACCCAGTACATCATGGGCCTCTGCTACTTGGCGTGTGCGCCCGTATTGTGGTGGGCCTATGGGCAGACCTCCTTCCTGTCCCTATGGGCGGCGATGCTCCTGTTTCAGTTTGTCCATGTGCCGACCATGGGCCTGAGCAATGTCGTCGCCCTGTTCCATCAGCCCGACTCACAACGCATTGGCTTCGTCCGCGCCTGGGGCACTGTCGGTTGGGTCGCCATCAGTTGGGCCCTCAGTCTGCATCTACATTTCTGGGACGCCTGGGAGCCCCTGCGTAACCATCTGGGTGACGGCCTTCTCATCTCTGCCGCCCTCGCACTGTTGATGGGCCTATTCTGCCTGACACTGTTGCCACACACACCGCCGGGCCAGTCCATACGGCGACCCCTGGCCATTCTCGACGGTTTCCGCCTGCTCGCCGAATCGCGGCCCTTTCTCATCCTCTTTGCGGTCTGTTTCGTCGTCGCCATGATGCGGCCCTTCTTCTATAATCTGGGCTTCCTGTTCTTCTCCGATCCCCACGGGTTCGGCCTGACGTCGAGCTTGTCCACCGCGGTGATGAGTCTTGGCCAGATTGTCGAGATTGGCGCCATGCTCGTGCTGGCCGCTTGTCTGCGTGTCTTTGGCTGGCGCTGGACGATCCTTGTGGGAGCTGCCGCTCTGGGACTTCGGTTCGGCGCCTTCGCCGTGGGAGAGCCCGTCTGGTTCGTCATTGGCGCCCAGTCGCTGCACGGAGTCGGCTTCACCTTCTTTTCTATTGGCAGCGTCGTCGCCGTCGAGAGTCTGGCACCGCGTCAACGACGAGCCAGCGCCCAGAGCCTTCTCGTATTCGTCAACTCAGGACTCGGGGCGCTCGCCGGCCACTGGCTCACCGGTAGCGCCTACGATCGGTACGAACTCCCTGGGGGCGCCCACGATTGGCAGGGCATCTTCCTGGTTCCCGCCTGCGGCTGCTTCCTCGCATGTGCCCTGATCGTCATCCTGCTACGCGACCATAAAACGGCCGGTGTAGTCTGAGGCCCCTTCTTTGCGCTATACTTGCCTTGGCGCTACGCGTCGAGTGGGTATACCCCTCGGGCGACGGATAACCACATCCACAGGATCTCCCATCACAAGGAACCGGCGACTCTTCGTTCTTCTTTGGTTTTGCCTCGGCAGCGCACTCTGTCTCAGTGTCGATGCCACGGCTCACGTCGGTGACCGCATCATCCCGATCTATGAAGTGCCAAGCAGCGACATCCCTGACCTCGACGATTTCTCCATTTTCGAGTGGGAAGAGATCGTTCCAGAACCGTCACTGGAGAGTTCTGACTTTTCCTCCCTGCAGGTGGGCAGCCCAAGTTCGGCCGATCTTGCCGTGCGCATCTACCTGGCCTGGAACAAGACCACGCAACGCATTTATATGGCGATGGAACGCACGGACGACTTTTTCATAAATGAGTACGCAGGAGGGGATGCACCCAACTTCTTTGGCGCCGACCATCTCGAGTTCTATGTCGACGGCGACCACTCCGGTGGTCAATACGCCTGCGGCCCCCCCGATGGGACCCAGGATCAGATCAGACTATATGTCGGCGCCCAGGCCCAGCGCTACGCCGTCATCGCCGAAGCCCCCGATGCGATCCTGTTCGGTTTAGAGGGGTTCGCCAACGGTTGGGCCAGCGAACCGCCCTGGGCTGACATCCGGACACAGCAGATCGGTGTGGAGCCAACCGAGACACGCTTCGAGCTCTACACGACCCTGTGGGACAACCTGAACTGGAATGGGCCGGAAGCCTCCTTGCGCACCTTGCTCGAACCGAACAACATCATCGGTCTGCAGATCGGCGTCATCGACCACGACGCCCTGGGCTCAGGAGGCATACGCTACTCGATCAACTCTTTACTGAAGCGCCCACCTCTTGTCTGCTACGCCGAAAATTTCCTCGATGCACGCCTCGTTCCTTGTAGTCGCGGTGACTGTACATTCGCCGACCCCGCCGCCATACGATCCAATTCCTGGGGGCGGATCAAGGCGAGTTTCTGATTTTATGTCGTCGCGCCGGTTTGCCCCGGACCCGGCCGAATGCTTTTTGTTGATATCAGCCGCAGATGTCCCCCTCGTTGCCACCGGAGTTTCCGCATGTCAACACGCACTGGCATCCGTCCCCTGCTCGCCACAGTCCTGGTGTTGGCGGCGGTGCCGATCCAGGCCGAGACCTGGCGTGTAGGCGACGCCAGCCATCCATGGAATCTGCACCCGGTGAGCTTTGCCTTGACCACGGGGGAGATTTTTCAACCTCAGTATGACTGGGGTGGCTCCTTCGCCGCAGAGGTCGTCATCGATGATGATGGTGACGGCCTCGTCGATGAGGACCCCGTCGATCGCATCGACAATGACGGGGACTATCTGTGGAACGAGGATCCAGTCGATGGCATCGACAATGATTTCGATGGACTTATCGATGAGGACGGTCCTGATCCCCAGCAGGACAACGATGGCGACGGGCTCATCAACGAAGACGGGCGGCACACAGGCGGACAGATATACAACCCCGCCGTGCGTGAGGCCTACGCGGCAACACCCTTCTTCCGCTACGAATCAGCAGCCGACGCCATCGCCGATGCCGAGGGCTGGGGTTCGGGATTTGGCTGGGGTGATGACGATGCCGACGCACGTTTCAACGAGGACCCCACAAATGGCGTCGATGATGATGGCGATGGGCTCATCGACGAGGACGATGTCGCCCCGGACCTCGTACTGCCCTCCTCCTGGTTTCGTCCGGTCTTTACCTACGACACCGGTGAACTGACGATCGAACAGCGCCAGGCTCTGCGCTTTGAGGCGACGGATGATGGCTCCTTCCGCGCCGCCACTACGGGAGGCGACATCACCGCAACGATCGTCAGCCATAATTTCCGCCCGAGTGACTGGGTTCGCTCCATTCGTCTGGACAGCACACGCAACGTTGCGCGCCTCGCAGATGACCGCTTTCTGGCGGGGCTGTTCAACGAACAGGATCCGTTCCAACTGGGCAGCCAGATCGGCACACCCCGGTTTGGTGATTCAGGTAATGGCCAGGTCGCGGACGGCAATTTCAACACGGCGAAGAGTGTCGTCGGGCGCTTCTTTTTCGGCACCTCCCTCAATGGCCTGTTCTGGATCGACCGCATCCGCTACTACCCGCGTCCCAACTTCATCGACCGCACGCCAGCCAACTTCACAGTCCGGTTCGGTGGCGACGACCCCAGTGACTTTCGCACATCGGCCTTGGGGACACAGCTGGTGGCGTCCCGCTTCCTGATCCCGCAACAAATCGATCGATATCGACCCGTCATCAAAAACTACCGTCTCGATCCACCGCAGAAAGTACGCGTCCTCGGTCTCGGCGGTGGTTCCTTTGAGTCGGAGGTATGGGAGATCGCCGAAGCGGAGTATTTTGGCCATGGTTATGCTCTCGACGCTTCCTACTATTCTGAGATCATCGACGTCGGCCCACGGCAGCCTCGGGTGCGCCGGTACTTCGACCCAGAGGAGACCTGGCGATCCCTTCCCATCGAGCGGATCCGCACCATCGACACCGACGGTGATGGCAGCATTTCGTCTACCGAGGAAGCACAGGCGAGGGCAGCGTTGCAGTTTCCCCTTGATCTTGAAGGAGATCCCGTCAGTTGGGGCAAGGTCCGCTGGCATGGCCAACGCCTTGGCGACGATGGCAACTTGCAGATCCGTGTGCGCGCTGGTTCCAGTCTCGATCCTCGTATCTACCAGCGTCGTGTGGGCCCCGGTGTTGTCTCCTCCTTTATCGAGGCGCCGATTCTGCTGGACTGGCCACCGCGGGGTAGTCGCCTCGATACCGACAGCTATCTATCGCTCTCGTCGGTGGCCCGATCCCCATACAAAGAACTGCCCGCCAACCTATTCGGTAACCAGGACGGCGCCGCAGGCGGCTGGACACCGTGGTCGGCCCCCCTCGATTTCGATGAAGGCTCCGTCGAGTTGGATGCCCCCGGTGGCGTGCCGTTGTCGCTGCCACCGCTGATGCGCTACATCCAATTTCGTGTCGACTTCGCCTCCACTGAAACCAGCGGCGTACGACTCGACTACCTCGAGTTCGAATACGCTCGCCCCCTCGTGGGACGTGGCGTATTGGTAGAGATCTTCCCGGACACCGCCGCCGCGTTGGGTCAGCCACTCGATCTGCAGTACGTACTGCGCCCCACCTTCGAGACGGGGACTACCTCCGGCTTCAACCGGATCGATATCGCCGTCACGGCACCGGACACGAGGTTGGACAGTCTACTCTTTGACGGCAGACGCTGGCAACCGCTGGCCGAGACTGCCCCCGCCGCACTGGAACAACGTTCCGCCTGGCTCGACAGTGTCGCCGTGACCGGGTTCAACAGCTACGCCCACGCCGTCTATAACGACGCGGAGGGAAAGCTCAGACTGGGTATCAAAACGGCGACGCTGACAGGAGCCAACTTCCCGCGGGGACAGGATCGCGAGATCCGCCTCTATATGCGCACATCGCTGTTCACCTTGCTGACGCGTTTCGAAAGCTGGGTCTGGCACGACCAGATAGGTGCAACGATTCCGCAACCGACGAGTGCCGGCAACGCCGCCGACGACCTGCCCTCCGATGGCGTCGCCGTCATCGTCACCGATTCGAGTCCCGTCGTCGGCGATCTACGCGTGTTGCCCAATCCCTTTACACCAAATGGCGACGGCGTCAACGACGTCACGAATTTCGATTTCGCGCTGCTGCTGTTCCTGGGAGAGACAGACCTGGAAGTGGACATCAGCACCCTCGGCGGCACCGTCGTGCGCCGGATCGGGCCACTGTCGAGACAAGTAGGGCGCCATGAGGTGGAATGGGACGGACGGGACGACGACGGCCGACTCGTGCCGCCTGGACTTTACCTCTATCGCTTCACGGCTAACAGCGACGGTGACAACGAATATCAGACGGGTGTCATCGCGGTGACGTACTGAGGGGAACCTGATTACTGCACACGACCTGCTTTGACGACGCGAGAATCGTCGGTAATCACCCAGCGATTGATGGCCCCGTCGTCGTGCAGATCCGTCACCTCCTCGACCCAGGCCTCCCAGCCATAGTCGGTAACGGAGATCTTTGGCGGCCACAGGAAGTCTGCCATCATCCGGTGCGCCACACCGAGGGTATCCAAACTGGTGGTAAAGTGCTTCTCCTCGCTGCGAAACAGACGCTGACGCCAATAGATCTCGCGCAATAGACGATGGGCCAGATACTCCGGTGGCAGTTCGAAATCGAGCTGGGCATCGATATCGGCTTGTTGATCTGAAAAGCGGACGAACCCCCACTGCTCAGGGAAGTGCATGTTGACGAGGCCCTGGGGAGACCAGACCCAGTTGTCCTCGCGCTTTTCTTTGATCTTCGCATAGCCCTCGCCATCCTGGGCCGGCTCCACCTCCCACTCGACACGGGAGAAATTTACCTGCCAGACATCGCCGTCCTTCGGCTTCACGGTAGCCCAGGTCGGCCGACGGATGCCTTCCCAGGGGAAAGCGATCTCCACCGACCAGCCCTCGTCGATGTCACCCGGCTGGTTGATCGTCCCATAGACACGAGTTCCCGTGATCAGACCGGGTATGTCCCATTCGTGTATCGCCGGGCCGCCATCTCTATATGGCCGCACCAACAACAGATCCCACTCGGTGGCGAAGGCATTTACCTCGTATTCGTAATAATTGTGGGTGTCCCAATCAGGGTCGATGAAGACCTCGAAATCGTTGTCCCGGAAGATGATATCGTCCCTGTTCTTCAGTGTCGCCCAGACGTCGGGCTCCTCGAGAAAAGCAGCGATGTAGAAGTAGTCGTCATCCCACAGCATCTTCGCTCGGGTACTGAACCGGGGCAGCGGACGCACCTCGCCCTCGATATCGACGAAGGCCTGTGTCCAGGGCGCCTGTTGCCAGGAAGGTTCATCCAGAGCTCCGTCGATGGTCAGGCGGCCACCAGCGCGTAGGGCGGTATAACGCTCGGGTTGGATCGTCATCAGGTAGTCGGGATCCCATTTG
>DPVW01000159.1:0-2239 GCA_003529325.1 Candidatus Latescibacterota bacterium
GTGGACCCCAGAGTGAGCGCAACGTAGTGAGCACGGATGGCTCGCCGTCAGAATATTGACGAATCTCTGCGACAGGACACTATTGTATTGGTATCGCACCTCACTCACCCAAACTCGGATGGTGTCCCCCATGGTCTATGAGCTTCGTACATACATCGCCCCGGCGGGACGCCTCGACGACATCGTCGACCGCTTTCGCACCAGGACGATGGACATCTTCGCCCGTCATGGCTTTGATGTCGTCGGTTTCTGGACGGTCGATGAAGGAGGCGACAACGAACTCGTCTATCTGCTGCGCTTCGCTAGTCCGGAAGCGAGCGAGGCTGCATGGTCCGCTTTTCGCGCCGACCCGGAGTGGATCGAGACTCGCAAGGTCACCGAGGCCAACGGGCCCATCGTCGATGAGATCATTGCCAAGACGATGACGGCGACTGAATTCTCGCCCTTGCAGTGATCGTCGTCCCCATGGCCACCGTTGACCATCGTCACCGCCACCCCGTATACTGCTGCTTATCCCCACTACGCCTGCGCAGGAGTCACACCATGACCATCGCCCCGAGTGACCTCACCGCCGCATATGAGCGCGACGGTTTCGTCACCCGCCTCCGTATCTTCTCCGACGCCGAGATCGCCGGTTTTCGCTCCCAGTTTGACGAACTGGAGGCGCGGGAAGGGAAGGAGAAGTGCCAGATCGGCCTGCAGGCACGCCATATGGATGAAGAGTTCATCTGGCGCATGGCCGCCGACGACCGCGTCGTCGACGCCATATCCGCTTGCATGGGTGAGGACGTCATGCTCCTGTCGACGCATTTTTTCTGCAAATACCCCGATCCCGAAGGATCCAAGTTCGTCGCCTGGCACCAGGACATCACCTATTGGGGTCTGGAACCTCCCGAAGCGCACACCGCCTGGATTGCCGTCGACGACGCTGACCTGGCCAATGGCTGCATGCAGGTGATCCCCGGCTCTCACCGTGACGGCATCGCCGAACATGGCAAGTCAGATGGCGCCGGCAATCTGCTCAGCATCAACCAGGAGATCCCCGACGAGTTGGTCGACAAGAGCCGAGCCGTGCCCATCGAACTGCACGCCGGCGAGGCCTCGATCCATAACGGCCAACTGTATCACGCCAGTTTTCCAAACACCTCACAGCGACGCCGCTGTGGTCTGACGGTGCGCTTTATCCCACCCGAGGCGCGGCAGGTGGAGGCGAATTCCACCGGGCAGCAATGGTGCCCCATCCTGCTGCGCGGCGAAGATCGACATCATCATTATCCCGACACGGCGGTGCCTTTCCCGTCCTGACACATCACAACAGAACAAGGAATCCCATGGCCAAGTACGACCGCATGACCGTCCTCAACGCCATTGCCGGCGTGGGTATGGTCCCCGTCTTCTACAACAAGGACCCCAAGGTGACGATCGATGTCATCAAGGCCTGCGCCGATGGTGGCGCTCGCTGCGTGGAGTTCACCAACCGTGGTGATCTTGCGTGGAAGGTCTTCGTCGAGGCCCAGGAGCACATCCTGGCCAACGATCTCGACATCATCCTCGGTGTCGGTTCCATCGTCGACGCCCCCACGGCAGGCATCTATATCTCCAGTGGTGCCAACTTCGTCGTCGGCCCGCTGCTCAACCCCGACGTCGCCAAAGTCTGCAATCGACGCAAGGTCCCCTACTCCCCCGGATGCGGCTCAGCGAGTGAGATCTCTCAGGCCGAAGAACTGGGTGTCGAGATCGTCAAGGTCTTCCCCGGCAAGGAAGTCGGTGGCCCCGCCTTCGTGAAATCGATCCTCGGCCCCTGTCCCTGGACCCGGATCATGCCCACCGGCGGCGTCGACGCCACACGCGACAGCCTCGAAGAGTGGTTCAAGGCGGGTGTCTCCTGCGTCGGCATCGGCTCCAACCTGGTGACGAAGGATGTCATCGCCAACGGCGACTATGCGACCCTGACGAAGAATGTGAAGCAGGTCGTCGGCTGGATCGAGGAGATCCGCGCCAGCCTGTAATCAGATTTGGTCATGTTTGAGGCGGGGCATCCACACGGAGTGCCCCGCTTCCCATTCCCTGTCGGAGGCTGATAAGCCATGTTCCTCACCCTCCTTGCCGTAACCTTCGTTCGCCACCGCCGCCCTGGTCGCCAGAGTTTTCTCAGACCCGGTAGACCGCATCCTCTCGCGCATCATCGCCGACGACATCTCCTCTGCATGGCGCAAGTACATGACCTTCGCCATCTACG
>DPVW01000159.1:2617-6538 GCA_003529325.1 Candidatus Latescibacterota bacterium
AAAAAGATGCCAAGCCCCCGCGCCCTCGAAGGCGCACCAGAAGCCCTGGCCAAGGTCATCGAACTGACGACGGAACGCTGGATCCTGGAAGTCTATCGCACCCTCATCGGCACCCTGCAAAGCATCGCCTGGATGCTGCTCGTCTTCTTTGTCTTCGCCCTGATCGCCTACGTAGTCGTAAGAATCGGAGAGCGCCGAGCAGCCCCTCAGAACCAAGACTGAGAACCACCCTCAATCTCCCCGAGTAGCTGCCGCCCTATTGGGTATGCGACCCACACCATACCCACATACTATCCCCAGACTCGCCGATCCTCACCGCCCCGATATGATGGTCAACCACGCACGTCCTCCGGGCTCTGACGCCTATCTTCCAATGTGATTTCGGCTGTCCCGCGACATGCCAAATAGAGGGTTACGGTAATGAATAGAGCGAAACGACTGCTTCCGCTGTTCCGACGAGCACCACTCTCCATCTCCTCCCATCTCCGAGCGCCCCGGCGCGGGACCGGAGTGGCACGTAAGTCCGTCGGTGAATCCTCGACCGAGTATCCATAGCGTCGAGACGCGAAGCGGCTCGACGCTTTTTGCGGATCAGCCCTCATCATAGATCCAGCGAACTCAGACGGCGTAGTGCCAAGCAGGTCCCGCGTCGGGGCGCCCACGCAAGAGGACGGATTGCAATTTCAGCAGGAATCCGTAGATTTTATGGTTTCGCTGTTTAAGCTATGTAACAAAGGGGAGCCGGACTTGGCAGAATCCATTTTCGCCGCGGAAATCGCCGACGAAGTGCAGCAGGTCATCAACCGATATGAACTGTGCCAGGGACTCTTCGACCGCGCCAGACAGATCAATCGGTCCCCGGTCTCCGAGGGTGACACTCGTCCCAACCCGACAGCACGGGCCCTGGAGGACTATTCCGGTATCACAGCTGCTGCCGAGGCGGCAGACGTTAATTCCGAGGAATAGCCCAAAAGGGAATCTATTTCCTTCCCGGTCAGAGCGCTCCCACTGTGGAGCCCGTGGCACAGCGCTTGCGTCAGACCATGGTGAAGAACGGCCTGAATTCACCATTGAATGCCTCAGCGGAAGCTTTTCCATAGACGTGGAGCTTCGACAAACCTATCCGGCATTCCAGTGAGTTGGCTGCTCCGAAAAAAGAGGGCCCGCGCAATCTGCGCGGGCCCTTTTTATTGCCGTTAGTGCCCTGACTCAGTATCGGTAGTGCTCGGCCTTGAAGGGCCCGCTCTGCTTCAGCCCCAGATAGTTCGCCTGCTCCTTGCTGAGCCGCTCGAGCCGGATGCCGAGCTTCCTCAAGTGCAGCTTCGCCACCTTCTCGTCTAGTCGCTTGGGCAGGACGGTGACGCCCACTTCGTGCTTCTTGGTGAACAGCTCGATCTGCGCCAGCACCTGATTCGTGAAGGACATGGACATCACGAATGAACTGTGGCCCGTGGCGCAACCCAGATTGACCAAGCGGCCCTCTGCGAGCAGGATGATGGAGTGCTTGTCTGGGAAGGTGTACTCGTCGACCTGGGGCTTGATTTCCACGTGCTTGATGCCCCGCACCTTCTTCAACTGCTCGACCTGAATCTCGATATCGAAGTGACCGATGTTGCAGACGATGGCGCCGTCTTTCATCTTCTTCATGTGGTCGACGGTGATCACGTCCTTGCAGCCCGTGGTGGTGACGAAGATGTCGCCCTCTTTCACCGCCTGATTCATGGGCATCACCTCGAGACCCTCCATCGACGCCTGCAAGGCGCAGATCGGATCGACCTCGGTGACGATGACGCGGGCGCCGAATCCCGCCATAGAGGCAACCGAACCCTTGCCCACATCGCCATATCCGGCGACGATGACCGTTTTGCCAGCCGTCATGACATCCGTCGCCCGCTTGATGCCATCGAGCAGGGACTCACGACAGCCATAGAGATTGTCGAACTTCGACTTGGTCACCGAGTCGTTGACGTTGATGGCGGGGATCTTCAGCGTGCCCTCGCGCATCATACGCTCGAGATTGTGCACACCCGTCGTCGTCTCCTCTGACGTGCCGCGAATCTCTGCCAGCAGGTGCGGAAACTTTGTGTGCACCCGGTTCGTCAGGTCACCCCCGTCGTCGAGGATCATGTTGGCGCCCTTGCCAGGCCAGTTCAGGGTCTGATCAGTGCACCACCAATACTCTTCCTCCGATTCGCCTTTCCAGGCAAATACCGGCGTGCCCTTGGCGGCGATGGCCGCTGCGGCGTGATCCTGCGTCGAGAAGATGTTGCACGACGCCCAACGGACCTCTGCCCCCAGGGCCTGCAAAGTCTCGATGAGCACCGCCGTCTGAATCGTCATGTGCAACGAACCGGCGATGCGGGCACCCTTCAGCGGCTTGCTCTTGCCAAATTCGTCGCGCAATGCCATGAGACCTGGCATCTCGCGCTCGGCCAGACGGATCTCTTTACGGCCCCACTCGGCCAGAGAAATGTCTGCTACTTTGTAGTCGTTCTTGCGGGTTTTGCTGCTGCCGTTGCGCGAGTGGCCGTTTTTCTTCGGCGCGCGTGCTGGTTTGGGGGTTGCTGTTGTTGCCATGGTTTCCTTCCTGTAAACGTGATGAGTCGAATTTCTGCAGTGTCATTAGCGGTGCCCTCAGGGGCCACCGCATTTGCATGTTCTACGTCAAAACCGCTTGCCTTGAGCCAGCGCCGCATCTCGGCGGGTTGAAACCCGAGCCAGAGATCGGCCAACTCGCGCAGGCTTTCGTCCTCGTGCCGTGCCAGGTCGACGATGTCCAACTCACCGCCCTCCCCGAGCGCCCGATGGGCCTCTTCCATGGCGACAGCGGGTGTCGATACGTGGTGCAGGACCATACAGGCCATCACCGCGTTCGCCTCCCCATCGCGCACCGGCAGGTGTTCGAGATCACCGAGTCGGAAGTCACAACGGTCGACGTCGGCGCCGGCAGAGACACGCGCCAGGTCGAGCATGGTTGAGGAAGCATCCACGGCGATGACCTTGTTGGCCCGTTCCAGCAGCGCCGGCAACAACAGCCCGGAGCCGGTGCCCAGGTCGAGAATCGTGTCACAGTGATCGGGCAGCAGGGACAGGGCGACCTGACGGTAGTAGGCGCCCTCCAGAGACTGATGTCGCAATTCGTCCCCGTCGCGGCGACTGTCGAAGAAGCTGCGTGTCTGCTGCCGTCGCCGTTCGATGGCAGCTTCCATACGCTGCATGTCAGCCTCGAAATACGGCAGAGCACGCTCATGCTCACCCACCAGCAGCAGCATGTCGGCCACCAGTTTTTCCTCCGGGTCGGGAGAGCGCTCGTAGTAGATCCACGTCCCCTCCCGCCGCCGCGTCACGAGGCCAGCTTCGGCGAGAATGCGTAGATGTCGCGAGATCCGGCTCTGCCCCATGCGCAGGATGTCGATCACCTCGTTGACATTCAGAGGAGAGCGTGACAACAGACGCAACAGACGCAGACGCGTCTCGTCGGCGAGGGCTTTATGGATCTGCAAAAGGTCAGGCATGACGGTGGAACATAGCCGCCATCAGAGAGAAAGTCAAATATCAAGATTTATTGATATTGCTGACCCCGTGTTCGACGGATGCTGTCCGCAGCGACGTCAGTGTTTCAGGCGCACCTTGTGTGACGACCTGCGTTAAGACCAGACGCAAATCGCGATAACAGTGTTTTCAGGGTCCGGTCAATTGCGCCAGGTCATCCAGGTCAACCCAGGTCAATCCAGGTCAATCTCAACCCTTGTCAAAAAATCAGCAACTACCAGATATTTTTCTGTTTCTTCCACATGGGCAAAGTGGGCACTTCTTCAAAAACAACCATCTGTGAGTCTGGGATTCCTTGATTCAGCGTCTCAGAACAGGCTATCGTTTGTCCATCATAACGTCCAACTGTAATTAGGGTTGGGGTCGTTA
>DPVW01000304.1:0-3747 GCA_003529325.1 Candidatus Latescibacterota bacterium
CATCATCGAGGCCTGTTACATCCTTGCGAAATTCCAGGGCGAAGCGTTGGATGAAGTGCTCCGCCAGCAGCAGGATATCATTGCCCCGTTCGCACAGTGGGGGCAGTGGAATGGTAAAGCGCGGCACTCATGTCGGCGATTTCGTCGAGGAACTATCACATCGCTGACGATGATGCGGCGCCTTCGCGGTCAAACCGTTCGAGTCCCTCGGCACCATTGTCGGTGGTGTGCACGTCGTACCCCAACCGACGCAGCAATTCGCTGACCACAGCGAGGACTTCGGCCTTCATCGATCAGCAGGATGCGAAGAGGCGGAGAATGGTCGTTGTTGTTGGCGTCGGTCATGGGTATCAGGGGCAAAGAACGAGGGAATCGATGGATCTGCAAACTCAAGGTAATCTGCCTCTGCTCGGTGAAACCTCCGCGCGTTGACGCTCTGCGGGGGTGCGCCTACCGTATCACAGTCCGTTACACAATCCGATTCGGGGAGAACCTCTTGAGCGCCGCCAGCCCAAACACCGCCTCGCGTCCCAGCGAACTGAAGATCACCGATCTGCGTGTAGCCAGCCTCAAAGGGGCCCCATTCCGGTCGGTGCTGATCCGCATCGATACAAACCAGGGCCTGTCCGGTTATGGCGAGGTGCGCGATGGCGGCAGCCGCGAATATGCACTGACCTTGAAGAGTCGTATCCTCGGCGAAAATCCCTGCGATGTGGACCGGTTGTTCCGCCGCATCAAACAGTTCGGCCACCACGCCCGTCAGGCGGGGGGTGTCTGCGGTGTCGAGATGGCATTGATGGATCTCGCCGGCAAGGCCTACGGCGTGCCGGCGTACATGCTTGCGGGTGGCAAGTTCCGCGACAGCATCCTGTGCTACTGTGACACTACGTCAGAGCCGGACGGCACCGAGATGGGCCGCCGCCTGCGGGAGCGCATGGATGCCGGTTTCGGCTTCCTGAAAATGGACATCGGTCTGCGCAATCTGACGGACAAGAAGGACTGTGTCATCGCCCCGCCCGACATGCTCAAAAGCAACACGGTCATGCACCCATTCACCGGCATCCAGATCACGGAGAAGGGCATCGGCGTGTTGTGCGAATATGTCGCCGCCGTGCGTAACGTCATCGGCTACGAAGTCCCCCTCGCCGTCGACCACTTCGGTCATATGGGTCTGGAGTCCTGCATCCGCGTCGGCAAGGCGCTGGATCAGTTCAGCCTCGCCTGGTACGAGGACATGGTGCCATGGCAGTTCACCGATCAGTATCAGCGTCTGTCGGAGGCGGTCGACACGCCGGTCTGCACCGGCGAGGACATCTATTTAAAGGAGGGTTTTGCGGAACTCTTCGCGCGCCGTGCCATCGCCGTCGCCCATCCCGATCTGGCATCGTCGGGTGGTATCCTCGAGACCAAAAAGATCGGTGACGCCGCCCAAGAGGCAGGTATCGCCATGGCACTGCACATGGCGATGTCACCGGTCGCCGCCATGGCCTCCGTGCACGCGGCGGCAGCAACGGAAAACTTCATGGTCCTCGAAAATCATTCCGTCGACGATCTCGAGCGTTGGAGTAGTCTCGTCGAAGGATTGCCGACGCCCCTCATCGAGAATGGCCACATCGCGGTGCCGGAAACACCCGGTCTCGGCTTCAGCGGCATCAACAAAGAGGTCATCCGCGAATTCGCCGACCCCAATGCACCCGAACCATTCGGACCATCGGAGGAATGGGATCAATTGACGGCACACGACCGTCTCTGGTCGTAAGCGCAGGCATGAGCACCTACGATATCGCTGTGCTGCCGGGTGACGGGATCGCCCCCGAGGTGGTTGCCGAGGCGCAACGTGTTCTCGATGCGGCGGCAGGACCGGTTCTCAACTACAGAGAGCATCCATGTGGCGCCAACTGTTACCTGGAGACGGGTGACCCCCTGCCCCCTGCCACCGTGGAGGCCTGCCGCGACACAGACGCCGTGCTGTTGGGTGCCATGGGTTTGCCCGACGTGCGTTGGCCTGACGGCACCGAGATGCGCCCGCAGGTGGATCTACGCTTCCTGCTGGATCTTTATGCCGGGGTGCGTCCCATCTACCTCTATGCCGAGCATCACAGTCCGCTCAAGGGGTATGGCGCCGGCGACATCGACTTCATCATCCTGCGAGAGAATGTCGAAGGACTCTTCGCATCGATGAATGGTGGCATCCAAGTGCGTGATGAAACCGCCGTGGACAGTATGGTCATCACCCGTTCGGGGACCGAGCGTATCAGCGAATATGCCTTCAAGTTGGCTGCTGACCGACAGGCGGAACGTGCGGCCAACCAGCGCGGCGCCCGTGAGACCCACGTGACCTGCGTCGACAAAGCGAATGTCTTCAAGTCGATGGCATTTTTTCGCCACGTCTTCGACGGTGTCGCCGCAGGGACCGACATCCATGCGGATCACGCCTACGTCGATGCCATGTCCCTCCATCTGGTCCGGCGCCCCGAGAGCTACGATGTGATGGTCACGGAGAACATGTATGGCGACATTCTCTCCGATCTCGGCGCCGGACTCGTCGGTGGTCTCGGCATGGCACCTTCGGGGGATATCGGTGTCGACGCCGCCGTGTTCCAACCATCCCATGGGACGGCGCCAGACATTGTCGGCCAGGGCATTGCCAACCCGACGGCGACGATATTGTCTGCGGCGATGATGTTACGCTGGCTCGGCCACCGGCACGACGATGCTTCGGCAATCGCCGCCGCAGGCCGAATCGACGTCGCTGTCACCGAGGTGCTCATAGAGCCAGGCACGGGCACACCGGATATTGGTGGCACCATGAAAACCGAAGAACTTGGGCGGGCAATCGCCGCTGCCGCCACACACTGATGCAGGAGAACGACGCGTGACTAACACTGTAGGTGTAAGCATCACCAAACAGGAGGTCGAGTCCTACCACGACAATGGTTATCTCGTCGTGCCCGGATTGGCCAGTCAGCAGGACGTCGAGGAGTTGCGCACCGATGCGCTGCGTATTTGCCGGGGCGAATATCCGCATCCGAATCTGGAACCGGTAGACGCCGGACTCGCCGACGACGAGGTGCTACGCAACTTTCTCTGCATCCACCACCCGCACAAGATCAGTCCTGTGATGCTCGAGCGTGGCGTCAAACATCCGGGCCTGGCGGCGGTGCTGCAGCGCCTCATCGGTCCCGATGTGAAATGCATGCAGTCCATGTTGTTCGTAAAACCACCTGGATTTCAGGGCCAGGCCTGGCATCAGGATGAGATCTACATCCCCACACGAGATCGTTCCCTCACCGGTGGCTGGATCGCACTGGATGATGCGACGATCGAAAATGGTTGTCTCTACGTGATTCCCGGGTCCCACAAATGGGCATTGTACGACCAGCGGGCTCACGACAATCCCGAGGAGTTTGACTTTGCCGGCGAGTCCTTCGGTTTCGATGACTCAGGCGAGATTCCCGTAGAGGTGCTGGCGGGGGACGCCGTGTTCTTCAACGGCTACCTGCTGCACCGGTCACGAAAAAACAACAGCGCCAACTATCGCCGTGTCCTCGTCAGCCATTACATGAATGCCTGGTCGCTGCTGCCCTGGCCCGATCTGGCCGGGCACATGGATAATCGCAAAATTATGCTGGTCGCCGGTATCGACCCGTACGCTCATAAGGGAACAGGAGAGAATTGCCGGACCATTGGATTCAGGTAGCATACCTAAGGCTGCACTTCGACCCGGCATGAATTCTTGCTACACCA
>DPVW01000304.1:3863-4171 GCA_003529325.1 Candidatus Latescibacterota bacterium
GTTTTCCGCCGCGTGTTGGTCAATCACTATATGAACGCCTGGTCACGGTTGCCCTGGCAGATCAAGGAGGGTGAATCGGCATCGCGTGGCGACTACCGTGACATCGTCATGATCAGCGGGCAGGACCCGTACGCATGGATGGGCCTGGAAGAGCGCGCCGGCGTGTCGCTACGCAAGTGCAAGGCCATCGACGAAGCCCGCACCCGCGTGCAGGCATGAGTCGAGCCCGCGCCGACCTGTCGCGTCGGCGCTTTCTTGGTCTGTCCCTGTCGGCGGCAGCCCTGCCTGCCTTCGGTTGCGCCTCGGGC
>DPVW01000006.1:0-1447 GCA_003529325.1 Candidatus Latescibacterota bacterium
TGTGCCTGGATCCCTATGGGCAGGATGTATCACCGAAGAAGACGGCCAAGATCTACGCCGCCGTGCGCGAAGCGATGGGCCCGGAGGTCAAGCTCCTCATCGACTGCCACGGGCGCTTTGCGGTGGCGGGCGTGGTGCGCCTGGGGCGTGCCCTGGAGCCGTATGATCTGTTGGTCCTGGAAGACCCGGTGGCGCCCGACGACCTGGCAGCATATGCCCAGGTGTGGCGCGAGCTGCCCATGCCGATCATGGGCAGTGAGCGGCCCAACACTACCACCCAGTTCCGCATCCTCATGGACCACGGCGGCATCGATGTGGCGCAACCCGACCTGATGTACGCCGGTGGCATAACCGAGGTGCGCAAGATCGCCGCCATTGCCGACACCTTCCACGTGCCGATCTCGCCGCACAACACCAAGGGTCCCATCGGCATCCTCGCCGCCGCGCATCTCATGGCGTCGATCCCGAATGCGGCGCCCATGGAGCTGGTCACCGGCATCGACTGGCGTGACGACATATCCTCACCGAACCCCTGCGCATCGAAAACAGCGCCGTGTGGGTGCCCGACAAGCCCGGATTTGGGGTGGAACTGAATATGGAAGGGGTGGAGAAGCACCGTTGGCGCGCCGGGGATCCACGTTGACTCGGTCATTGCGGAAGTCGCCTACCGCGAGTAGCTTGCCAAACCCTTGTTCCTGTCGAGCCAAACAATGCCTTATCACGGCAAGGTCTGATGCCGCGATGCATCCCGTCTCCACTCCAAATTGGCCCAACCGCCGTCGCCGTGTCGTCCTTCTCGTCCTCGCCGCCTGCCTCATGGTACACCCACACGAAACACGAGGCCAGGGGGTAAGAACCGAGTCCTCACGAAGAAGTGAACAGCACTACAGACGCGGTTTGCGGCACGTGAAAAACGCGGAGTACGAAAGCGCAGAACGTGAATACAGACAGGCCATTGAGATCGATTCGACGACCATTCGGGCTCACGATGGTCTCGGCTTCCTCTATGCCCTACAGAACAGGTTGAAGCAGGCGGAGAAGGAGTTCGCGACGGCTCTACGGATCGACCCCAACTACGCGCCGTCACGCTACAAGCTGGGAAAGGTCTTCTGGCTCCGACAGGAGTTTGGGAAGGCAAGAGAAGCCTATCTGAAAACGATCGAGACCGAACCGGCCTACTACCCTGCGCATCACGGACTCGGTTTGATTTACGAGCAGGATGGAAGACTGGAGGAAGCCGAGCGACACTTCAAAGCGGCTGTCCGACACAAGGCAGATTTCGGTCCCGCCCACTACCGTCTCGGTGGCCTCTATTTCGAGCAGCAGAAGTATGGGCAGGCCATCGAGAAGCTGCAGCGGGCAGCAAAGTTGATCCACAACGAACCGGCCATTTATTACGTCCTCGGGAGCGCTCAAATGGCCATTGGAAGGCTCGCCGAGGCGGCCC
>DPVW01000006.1:1754-9881 GCA_003529325.1 Candidatus Latescibacterota bacterium
GGCTCGCCGAGGCGGCCCACGCCTTCGAAGCCAGTCTGCGCCTCGATCCGAGTCGGGCGGAGGCATACGACAAGCTTGGACTCGTCTACACGGAACAGTCACACGCGCCCCTCGGGGCTGCCATGGCCGATCAGGATCAACTTGCCGCCGCCGTCGAGGCGCATCGGCAGGCTGTCGAACTGGCCCCGGATAACGGCACCTACCAGCACAATCTTGGCATGGCCTACGAGCGGCAGCGAAAGTACGACCAAGCGGCGGCCCAGTACAGAGAAGCGCTGAAGCTGAGCCCCGAGTTCGCCTATCCTCGACACCGCCTTGGTATGATCTACTCACGGAACAGAGAATATGCCGAGGCCATCGAGCAACACGAGCAGACCCTCCGTATCGAACCGGACAACTCGCTGTTTCACTATGCCCTTGGGGCTGTCTACGCCCGGTCGCAAGCGTCCGCAGCGGCGATCGCGGAATTCCAAAAGGCCATCGCCCTCGATGCCCACAACACAGAAGCGCACTACGGACTTGCCAGCGCGTATCTGAAACAGGGCAGGCGCAAAGACGGGGAGCGAGAGATGGCGATCTTCAGAAGCCAGCGGGAAGGGAACGTGGAGGATCTCGAAAGAAGCGCCGCCCTGGCCCCCGACAACCCGCAGGCACACGCCGAGCTTGCCAGGCAGTACTTCAGAGAAGCGCGATACCTGAGGGCCATCAAAGAGTACAAACGTGCCATCGCCCTGGCACCAGCCAACGCGGACTATCACCGCCGTCTCGGCGACGCCTACGCGAATCAGGGGCGCTCCAAGGAAGCGCGTGAGCAAATCGAGATCTCACGCAAATTGACCCGTCGATCCAAAGAGACAGCAGATTGAACGGCTTCCCCCCGCCCGCCTACTGGGCCTGCCTCCGGTGGCTCTGTCCCGGCGTGCTGTCGGCTGTTGCTGCTGTCAGCGCCGAAAGGCCTGTGCAGTTTGTCGACGTTGCCGATCAACTAGGTGTTGCTTTGATGAATGTATCCGGAGACGGAGAGCAGCAATACCTGGTAGATACCATGATGGGAGGTTCGGCGTTTCTGGACTATGACCGGGACGGCGATCTCGACCTGTATGTGCTGAACGCCTCGAGTGTGCATGGATTTCCCCACGGGGACCCGCCGCAAAATGCCCTCTACCGCAATGATAGCGACGCGTTCACGAACACCACCGAGCCATCGGGCCTGGGCGACACGGGATGGGCAATGGGCTGCGCCGTGGCTGACTACGACAACGATGGGGACGTGGATCTCTACGTGACGAATTATGGTACGAATGTGATGTATGCCAACCAGGCAGATGGCACATTCGTCGATGTCACGCAAGCAAGCAACGTTGGCGACGAGAGATTCAGCACGGGGTGTGCGTTTTTCGACTATGACCGTGACGGGGATCTGGATCTGTATGTGGCCAACTACGTCGATTTCAGGAAGTTCATGGCCAGCACTCCAGACCGTCGATATGAGTGGCGTGGGCTAACCGTCCATTTCGGGCCGCGCGGTATCCCGGGGGAAGGGGACATACTCTATCGCAACGACGGCAACGGAGTTTTCTCGGATGTGACGACGGCGGCCCATATCGAGGACCGGGAAAAGCTTTTCGGCCTCGGGGTGGTCGCCGGTGACTACGACAATGATGGTGATGCCGACATCTACGTGGCCAATGACACCGGACCCAACTACCTCTGGGAAAACAACGGCGATGGAACGTTTGCCGACGTGGGGTGGCTGAGGGGTGTCGCATATGGCGAAACCGGGGAGGCGCAGGGCTCGATGGGCATCGCTTTCGGCGACTACGACAACGATGAGAATCAGGACATTCTGGTCACCAACTTCTGGGAGGAGACCAACACCCTGTATCACAATAACGGTGAGGGGGTGTTTTTCTCGGATCTCAGCTTTGATGCTCAAATCGCCATGGCCAGCTTTCGTTTTCTTGCGTGGGGTGCCGACTTCTTTGACTACGACAACGACGGCGACAAGGACCTTTTCGTCGCCAACGGGCATCTGTATCCGCAACTCGAGAGGGCCAATCTGGGCGTCGAATATGCCCAGCGCAACCAACTCTTCGAGAACCAGGGAGATGGCACTTTTGCCGAAATCTCAGGGCAAATGGGGCCTGGTTTCGCTGTCTCGAAAGTAAGTCGTGGCAATGCTCTTGGGGATTACGACAACGACGGCGACATCGACATATTCGTCCTGAACCTGAACGACACCCCCACGTTGTTGCGCAATGACGGGGGCAATCGAAACAACTGGCTGAGCGTCAAAACAATCGGTTCGAAAAGCAACAGAGACGGCATCGGCGCCAGGGTGAGCGTCCGATGCCAAGAGCGGTACCAGATCAACGAGGTGCGCAGCGGCTCCAGCTACCTGTCACACGCAGATCTCCGTCTGCACTTCGGTCTCGGACAGGCGACCAAGATTGACACCTTGACGGTTTCCTGGCCCAGTGGATCGGTGCAGACCTTTGAGGATGTGGAAGTCAACCGGGCTCTCGTCATCCGCGAAGATAGCGGCATCGCTCCGGCGGTTCCTTGAGAATCAGACGGGCCGTCCTCAGCGCGCGGCGAAGGCCGAAGTGAACCGGTCGCCGTAGATTTCGACCTCTGAGCCATACCGATCTTGTACTTCCCGCAGGAGTTCATTGAAGGCCTGTCGCTGCTTCCCACGCCTGAGCTGGGATGTCACCGCCCACTTGGCTTCTTCAAAGGACTCACGCTTGCGTTCCTTGGACAGCACTCTGAAAACAGAGAAGCCTTCGCGCACTTCCACTGGACCAACCAACTCGCCCACGTCCGCCGCCATGACCGCTTCGGCTAGCCCCCCGAACTGAGCGGATTCGTGAAGATGCAGATGGAAGCGGCCCTTTTCATTGCGCACATCCAGCGATCGAATGGAATGCGCCCTGGCCAGGTCGCCCATGTCGGCACTGCCGTCCTCGATCATGTCTCTGAGGCGCTCTGCTGATGCCAGCGTGTCGACGAGGATCTCCTGAATGTCAAATTGCTCGGGGTGCAGGAATTTTTTCTGGTGAGCATCATAATACTGCCGTATCTCTTCGGCCGTGATCGGTCCGTGCCGCTGTAGCATTCTGCCGCGAAGGCCGGAGAGTAGCAGATGTCGCTTTCGCTCTTTCAGCCAGGTTGAAATTTCCTCCTCGTCGCTGATCCCGTCACGTAGGGCGGCTGCCTGCAGCAACACATCGGGAATGACGTGTTGCCGAATGAAGGCGTCGAGTTGCTCGGCGCTCTTGAGGGATGCGAGGGCAACGCCATCAAGGGCCTTGGACACGTCGATAACGGCGGCGGCGTCCAACTGTCCGTCATCATACCTGTAGAGGACGATGTCGAATGAGCCGCCCCCAGCCGCAGCGTTCGCTCCACGTTGGAGCAACTCGACGAAGGCCAGCAGCCCCGCCTCATCACGCCGCAGGTGGAGATCCTGTGTGAGTGCTGCTACCAGTGAGTCGGTTGCCGAGGCGAACTTTCGCCTGCGCAAGGCTTCGGCAGCTTCCTTCTTCATTTCACCGGCTGGCTCCATGGCCATCTCTTCGAGAATCTTGAAAATCGAGTAACGACCACCGACTGGAATCGGTGCTGACACCGAGCCCACTGGGAGCCGAAACAGCAGAGCGGCAATCGCCGGTCGCATCTCATAGCGGGTGACAAATCTGCCGATGTCGCCACCCATCGCGGCGGTCTCTCTGTTGGTGGACCATTTTCTGGCGACCTCCGCGAATTTCACCCCGGCGTCTACCTCCTGCAGTACTCTCTCAGCAGTCTCCAGGTCGGTCACCATGATGTCAGAGATTCTGAGGGCTCTGTTGAACCCCTGTTCTTCCAAGTACTGTGCGAGCTCGGTCTCGGGGATTGTTACCCGTATAGCCTTGCGCTTGAACTCCTGGACGAGCTTGTCTCTCACCATTCTGTTCAATCTGCTGAGAAAGGCCGGACTCTCACCAATACGCTGTGCCCGGGCCTCCAGCAAAAGCAACTCCGTATCGACCAAAGTCTGCAGGTGTTCTCTCTCCCGTCCCGCCACCTGTTCGGTCGCGGTGGGGGCCGGCAATCTGTCGATGAAGGCTCGTACGTCCTGCGCGGTGATCGTCACATCCGCCACCCTTGCCACCACCGGATCGTCGCCAGCGGCCTCCTCTTGGGCGCAGCCCACCCACAGTCCAGGACAGATGCAGAGCAACCACAAAGCGAAGAAGAGCATCGGCAGATTTACCATTTGACTTGAAACGGTTCCTTTCATGGGCTCGTTCAGAATCAATCGAGGCCAGCGTAGATGGTCGTAAAGGCCACGCGTCCCGTTTCGGTTCGGCCGTCGATCGTCCGTCTCGTCAACCGGATCCCCATTTTTGCATGCAGGCGATAGCCCAGATAATCGGTGGCATTGGAAAACTGCAGCGCTCCGACGACCTCGGTAAAGTCGTCGAGAAGGCCGTCCTTGACGGCTTTTCGGGAACTGCGAAGTTGGTTGAAGACGGTGTATTCGACGCCCGCCTGCATGGAGGAACTGTTGAGCAGAGGCCAGCGTGTCAGCAAAGAGAACAGCAACGTATCCTCTCTACGTTTCGGATTCGCTTTCAGCGCAGGAGACTCCAGTCGCAGCTCGTTCTTTATTCTGGGCAGGATATCCACGAATCCGATTTCGCGCGTGTGGTCCACCTTGTTGATAAGGCCGAAGAAAACAAAGTCATCTCGCAGGTCGGGGAATGACTGTCGCTGGTGCCAGCGATCGTACTTCATTTTGGTCACGAAGTGCACATCTGCCAGCTGCGTATAGTCGAGACTGAAGAAGGAAGAGTTTATCCAGGTGTCGCGGGCCGCCAGGGGATCGAGGGTCGGAGTGTTCCGTCTGTCGAGCTCAGACCACTGACGCAGATCGTTTCTGATGTTGTCCCGCGCGAGTCGCAGGTTCTGGTAGACCCTCACTTTGCCGACGCCTGCATAGTCCCGTTCGAAAGTCAGCAGCGCGTAGTTCGTCGTGTTGTCTCCGTCTCCGGCGATGAGACCCTCATCCACCCTACCCAAGGTCAGCCGGACATCAGGAAGCACGTTCGCGCCCACGTACACGTTGTAACCCCTGAGGTCTCTGGCGTACGGGAAGTCGGCTTCGTCGTCGTTCTCAAACCGATCAATCCAGATGTTGTTGTTCATGTCGACCCCAAACAGAAACTCCGGGCGATCGGTCCCGTATCTCAGGAACGGCTCATCGTAGTCTGGTATCAGGTTGGGAACGTCTTCGCTGTCGTTCTGATTGAAATCGGATTTGAAGTCCAGGTTCTCGTCGAGCCCCGGAAACACCTCCAAATCGATGTTCTCGAATATCCGCTGCCAGTCCGGATACCGGTCCTGATCGTCATTGTCATCGACCAGTTCGTAGTAATAGGAACCCTTGTCAGCGTAATCAATATTTGTCTCGCCCCTGGCCAGGATGGTGCTCGTGTTGTAGCTGTGTTCCATGCTGTAGCTTTCGCCGAAGAAGAACCACGGATAGGAGACCTTCGACAGGTTCATCATCCAGGCGTCGCCCTCGGTGGAGGCTCCCAGATGACGCGTATGGGCTCTGTTGGGGTACTTCCTGTAACTCGTGCTGCGGTCCCACTCTCCATAGAAGTTGAAACCCAAGAGCTGGTGGGCCTCCAGCGTAAAGCCAAAAATCTCCGTGGCCGTCGGCAGTCCATAGGGGATCTGGAGGACGGTGAGATT
This sequence comes from Candidatus Latescibacterota bacterium, assembly GCA_003529325.1. Classification (GTDB taxonomy): domain Bacteria; phylum Latescibacterota; class UBA2968; order UBA8231; family UBA8231; genus UBA8231. The sequence goes on from DPVW01000006.1 coordinate 7,500, forward strand.
TGAGCCATCCTTGACGTTGCCTTCGGCCCGGGCCGCCAGCAGGTACACATTGGCGCTCTGCCGGTCGAACTGGCGGTCTGAGGTCACCTCGATTCTGTAGTCGTTGGCCACGACGAGTTCGAAGGTGACTTCACGGATCTCCGATACATCGGGCCCCGTATAGGAAGCTATGGAGAAGTCATATACCAACTCGATGCTTTCAGAGCCGCTGGCCTCCCAGAATCCCAACCGTTGAAAGCCCCCACGCGGGGCGGGAATCAGGCCGACCTCGCTGGCCCGCACGATCACTTTGTTGACAGTCACGTCACCGGCGTCATTGGTCTCCTCAACGTCGGCTCTGATGATCATATCCCAGGCAAAGAGCGTGACGCCTCCTTCGTTGTCCTCGGGAGAGTCGTCAGAGAGGCGGACAAAGACCTTGGTGATGTTCTCCGCATTCTGGCTCCCGGTGATCGAGCCGCTTCGCGGACTTCCCTCAAAGGCGTCGATGAGTTGATTGGAGTTGTGGGCGTTGACGTACGTGGCCCCGATCTTGACATAGTCGCCCACCTGAGCTGTCACCCGGCCAGCGGTCAGTGTTGACGAGCTGGTTGTCTGCTGGATGGCGGGGTTGCGTGGGCTGGGGCCACCTGGCGCACTGATGCGCGACAGGAGGGTGGTCACCTCGTACTTGTCAGACGAATAATCGACCTGAATGCCATCGAAAGCGGGTTTCGAAAACGTCATCGGCGTCAGCGTGGTACGGATTTCACTGCCAACGGTGGTGGACAGATGGTGTTGCCCTTTCTGATCGGAGGAGATCACGACATTGCTGAAGAAATTCTGGAATCTCTCGGTTTTGAACAGATTGCTGCCGCCCTGCTGGGGTTGTGTCTGGCTCCAGTCGTAGATCAACCAGCCCCGAGTGACATAGGCACCATAGATGTCATAGAAATAGTCGCCTTCGAGATTGATATTCACATAGCGCTCGAAGTGGTTGCGCGCATAGTTGGTGTACTCCCACTGCCGCCACTGGTACTCACGGTAGAGCTCCTGCGGCACGTACCACTTTTTCACCGCGGGATCGAGGGCACCAAACAGGACACCGGGACCCACGGGTTGGAAACTTAGAACCCCGCCCAGGCGCGCCCCATCTGTACCATCACGAGAAAGATCCCTGGCCTCCAGACGAGTGCTGTGGAGCAGCAGTGCCAAGAAGATGGTGCAACCCATGGCCAGTAGACTGACCACGGGTTTCCTGGCCCTGACTGCATGGCCCTTCGTCATGTGATCTCCTTGCTTCTCTCTAAAGTGAGCGGAGTGTGTCAGTAAACCAGAGGTGCGACGGTTGTCTTGCTCTCCGTACCCGTATCGGCGGCAATCGCCACGCGCACGATGTAGATGCCGGGAGGTAATCTCTGGCCACCGTCATCGGTGCCATCCCAGACTCGACGGAATCTTCCACTTGAGTGCGGTCCAGAAAACAACACCCGCCGACGTGCACCCGTAAGGTCAAAAATCTCCACCGAAATCGGTGCATCACCCGTCAGATTGACGATCTCGTAGGTGACGGTGGTCTGGTCATTTACCCCATCGCTGTTGGGTGTAAAAGGAGCGGGAACAGCCTGGAGAGAGTGAATGAGGTTGCCGCCGACCTGGATCGTAATCGACAGGTCATCACCGTCGGCAAGAACACCAGAAGACGCGTCTCCAGCAACGATGACCTGAGGCAGATCGAGGGGGCGTTGGCTGTCAGAAATCTTACCGGAGAAAACGGTGTTATACTGAAGGGCGACCCCATCAAACGTTATCTCCAGGGTCCGGTCCCCGACGACTCTGGGAAAGCCGATCCTGACACCGCCAGGAACATCCGTCCGTTCCCACGCCACATCGGCCCCATCGATCCGCACGGATCGAATCACCTCTACCGGCGCCAAAGTCGATATCTCCAAAGTGTCGAAGCCACGACTACTGAAACTCCGCACCCAATAGATCAGCTCCGTGTCCTGCCCGATCAAAGCACTCTGCGGCCAAATCTCGCCCAGAACCGAGTCCGCCAGGGCAGGAGAGACCTCAATGGCGATGGAATCGACCACTGCCGCAGAGAGGATGTCGCTGCTACGGAACTGGACCTGAAACTGCCAGTACCGTCGGGGGGCAGGAGAGGCGATCTCCGAGCGGGTTCCTGCCGGATACGGGGGAGACCAGCCGCTCCAGGTCAACTCATCTTCAGGGTCAGGCGTGGTGCCACTTTGAGTTGAAACGGTGGCACCCACCTTGGTTGGTTCACCGATGGTTTCCATCGCCCAGGTGAGCCCGCCAAAGACCGCGGGTTGCCCCTGGTCAAACACCGAGGATGTGTACGACGCAGAGGAGGCGAAGCCCTCACCGAAGACCTCAAAT
>DPVW01000058.1 GCA_003529325.1 Candidatus Latescibacterota bacterium
CTAGTGTCCTGTCGCAGAGATAAGTTGACAAATTATGGCGTATGAGCCCGCAGGGCTCCGACGCCGGGCTCACAAGGCGCGCGACCGATGCGGGTTAGTGGACCCGCAGAGGGAGCGCAACGCAGTGAGCACGGATGGCTCGGCGGCATGATGTTGACGGATCTCTACGACAGGACACTATCCCTGTTTGTAGTTCGGTCGCACTTTGCACGTGGGACAGACCGGCTTCAGGTGTTCACGGCGCACCTTGAACAGATCCTCGGCACGCGTTAGCTCACATTCGGCGGCGCCTACAAGTCCCCGCCGTTGCAGGCCACGACGGTCCAGCGCCTTGTCGAGTTTGGGCGCCACCTGTACGGGACATGCTCCCCATCGGAAGGCCAGCCCCCAGACCTGTTCAACAGTGCCGGCCTCACGCACGACTCGGTGTATGTCGCCGAAGGGATCGATGCAGCGGCAGGGCACGGACATCTCCGCCACGTGGTAGGCCGTCGTGGTCCAGTGGGTGGCACCCAGTGCAAGCACCCAGCCCCCCTCATGCACGAGTTGACCGATCGGACTCTCCGGTTCCCAGCATCCCGCCTCCAGATGATTGGTACACATCCGTTCGGCACGCGGGCCCATCGCGGCAACGGCGTGGGTGGCGTGCTCGCTGCGCACCGCCTGCGGCCGGCGCCAGAAAGCATCCGGAATCGCGCCATTCGTCGTCGGTGTCGCCAGGCGATTGTAGACCTGCGCCGCCCGGTGATTGAAGGAAGGCATCAGCAAGGTTCCCTTCCGACCGATGGCCTCCAACAGCGCGTCGACAACGGTCTCTGCACCTCCTTCGACGGCGCCAATTCTGGATAACGAACTGTGCACCATCAGATCCATGCCGGGCGTCACACCGAGTCGTCGCAAGTCGGCGACCAGTTGCGGGCGTGTCACCATCTGCTCACGCTCCGGTAGTTCAACGTATCCCAACTCGGCGAGAGCCTCGAAATAACCAGCTACGGCCGCTGCCTCTACGGGCTTGCGTGTTGGTGTGGCGCCAGGGCGCAGCAGACCTCCCTTCTCCCAGGACAATGCATCGGCGATTTCTGCCACCGTCCGTCGGCCATCAGCCCAATACAACGCCCACTGGCTCATCCCGGAAGCGCCGAGGCGACGCGCCAGTGATGGCTCCACATTTTCCGAAGTCGGCGCCAGCAGCGCTGTGCGACGTGGGATCCGTCGCGTCGAGGCCGTTGGCCTTCGACCTGCGGGACTGCGTCGAATCCCCGCCGTCGCCCCTTTCATATCGCCACGCAGCGACTGTAATTCTGCCATGATCTGCCGACGATCACCACCCCAAAGAAACCGTTGCAGACGACGCAGACTCTCCTCGTGGGCGTCACGCAGATACTCGGCGCCAGCACGATCAAGTCGCCGGCCCCTTGCCTTGGCCTCTCCGGTGAGTCGCACCGTCTCGGCACGCGCCATTTGCACCACATCGGTTGTACCCGCGTCGGCCAGGTAATAGAGATACGCCGCCGTCGATGCGGCGCAGGCCTTCAACCCGGCGCCGCTGAGCAACGCCATCTGATCCGCGGAGGAGTGATAGGCGTCCCAGGAGGAGTAATCTTTCTTGTGGTGGGTTGTAATCCACGGGCAGGGATACCCATACTGCGGATCGCCGATAAGGGTATCCGACGTGGACATGAAGGCCTCGTGGTGCAGGCTGTATCCGGCAGCGGGATAGTCGCGCAAGGTTGCGCGCAGAATCTTCTCCCCCAACCAATCGACAAATCCAGCCGAGGAGGGCACGGTAGCGCGCCACTCCAGACGACCGTCACAGATGGCCGGTTTGGCACCGACCGTATCGACACAGAGACCGGCGAGCGGTGGTTGCAGCCGGCGCTCGTTCTCGAGATAGGCGAAGAAACCATAACACTCGTAGGCGTTGAGCAATCGAATCGTACGCTTCGGGCGTGGGATCTGGCCGGTGCTGATCAGTTGTTCAAGCGTGTGTGCCACCTCGACCGTGACAGCACAACCAGAGGCGTTGTCGATGGCCCCCGGTTCGGCCGAATGGGCGATCGCCCAGACCTCGTCCTGTGAATCGTCCTGGCCTCGAATCAACCCGGAGACGACGTCGTGATGGCCGACATACTTGCGTGCATTTACCCGAATGTGGAGCGACATGCGTTTGTACTGCAGCAACTGCCGACGCAGGCGCTGGCCCTGGCGCTGGGAGACCACGATGCCCACGAGACGCGCCGTCGCCTGGTCCATGTGCAGACCGCCCCAGCCAAACTTGGTCCACGCCAATGCATTGGGGTTGTTGCGCACCGCGATGTCGGTGATCACGCCGACGGCCCCCTTGTCGGCGAGCTTCACCATCAGCGAGCGAATGTTGAGACTGGTGAGCACGATTCGGCCTTTGAGCCCGTCGGGGCGCAGACGATCGAGATCTTCGGCACGATCGAGAACGACCAACTCGCAGCGCAGCCCCGCTGCCGGTGTCGCTGCCGTCCACTGCACGACATGCCAGGGATTTTTCTCGAAATCCGCCACCCGCTCGCGGATGGGATCGACGATGTCGACAGTCGCCGAACGCACGTCCTGGGCTTCGTGAATGATCCAACGTCCGGTGCCGATGCGGCCACCGGTCTGGACCTCGGTCACCTCGGCACCAGCACCGGCGTTTTCGTAGGCGTCGACAAGGGTCTTCGTCGTGTCGTGGAATTTGTCGAAAGAATTCCAGCGGTCCGTCTCGACGATGGCTTCACAAGTCTTCAGCATGCGCGAACCATCGGTGGCGCCGAGAATTGCTGGAAGTGTATTGCGGCACAGTCGGCGCAGGGTCGCCGGTGTCGGTGTAGCCATGGTTATCGTATCCCGATGGGTCGCGCCGGCGAGCCGGTGGCGCCCTTGAAACGGATGGGTGTGAGGATGAAGAGGAACTCGGTCACATCGTCCTCGACGAGCTCGTCGTAGACCATGTTCTCAAGATTCCAGCCTTGGTGATCAGTTCCTGATGGACGGGAAAGGCCTTCGTCGAGTCAGGGTTCGGAATTACCTCTGTCCCCCACTGATCGGAACCGATCATCGACGGCTGCCGATCTACCAGCCACGCGGCGACTTCCAGGCCGATACCGGGAGGATCCGTGTTGAAGACTTCAGGTTGGGTCCAGTATTTCGACCATCCGTAGCGGAAAAAGATGGCGTCACCCGGCGCCAGATCACTCTCCTCCATG
>DPVW01000223.1 GCA_003529325.1 Candidatus Latescibacterota bacterium
ACGATTTCAAGACGGCGACCACTCAGATCGGTATTGATGTTGGCGTATTCCTCACGGATCTCGACGACATTGGCGACCAGCGGCAGGACGGGGGGATTGTTGAAACGACAACTCGCACACCCCGCAGCCAACGTCACAAGGCAGCCAGCCCACAGCAGCTGTCGTTGACTTCGATTCAGTTTCATGGTTGTTCTGCCTGTCGGGCGGGCCCACGCATCACGAATACGGTATATACCACCAATCCTACGCCCAGATTGACGAGGGCAACAACAAAAATCGAAGTCGGTCCCAGGGGCTCGAACAGCTGGCCGATGACCCACGGCACCGTCATGCCACCGGTACTGGAACCGATGAAAAACCAGCCCGTCGCGCGCCCCGTGATCGGCATGCGGTCACCCGCCAGGGAGAGCACCGTGGCAAACATTGGCGCCACAGCCAGACCGCTGACGATGGTCGCAACCCAGACCATGCCCACCGCCTGTGGCTGCAGCAGTGCCACCGCCGAACCTACAGCACACCCCAGGAAGCACAACAACAGGATCGATGTCGGCGCCAGCCGCGCGGCCAGTGGGATCCCCAGTAACCGGCCGAAAGTGAAGGCACCCCAGAACGCCGACGTCAACAGCGCCGCCCCCGACTCTTCTGCCACCTGCTGTGTCAGCGCGTAGGTATAGATCCAGTTGCCAAAACCGACCTCCGCCCCCACGGCGGCGAAGAGCAAGCCGGCTAGCAGAAAGATCGTCGTCCGGTGCGCTCGCAGGGCCCCCCCCTGTTGCCGGGCATGACCGGCGATCTGCGGACTGGGAAGCAACAACAGCATCAGGATGGCGGGAAGCATCAGTGCCGCCAGGCACCAGTAGGCGATCGTCACCGAGCCATAAGGATGTCCCAGCGCGTAACCGACGATCAGTGGGGAGGACATCGCCCCAACACCGAAGAAGAAATGAAGCCCATTCATCCACGGCCCAAGTCCGGACGGGTAGAGCCATGTCAGTAGCGTATTGCCCCCCACGTCGAGAGTGCCCTCCGCAACCCCAAGGCAGACGAAGACACATGTCAATGCGGTGATGGACGGGCTCAGAGGAGCGAGCGCCATGGTCAGTGCCATGACGCCCAGCATCGAGGCCATCAGCGGATGGCCGGGGAATCGGTCGTACAACCGTCCGCCCAACACGGCCCCCGCCAGATATCCGCTTGATCGTGCCACGAAGACGGTGCTCAGCGAGCCGAGGGAAACCCCCGTCAGTTTCGCCAGCGCCGGCAACGTCGGCCCAAGGGAGGAGAGCACGAGGCCGAGACCGATGAAGGCGCTGTAGTAGGCACAGGTACGCCAGAGGCGATCTCCTCCCGTCATCCTGTGATTTGACTTTGACGTTGCATCTGCGGTACGACGAGTACAAGGGAATTCTCCCTGGGTTCGATAACCCTCGCTCCGTCGACAGGAGGTGCAGCCATGGTCATCATCTTCTTCCCATTCCTCCCACAAGGAACCGGGGACTGACAGCAAGGCCGAATAACAAAAGATCACAAGTGGGATGGGGTGACGCGCGGTCGGTCTCTGGAACGCACGGGTCCTACATCACGGCAATGACGTCCAGCCAACCCCCGCGGGCGTCATTCGCCTCTGCAATTGCATCCTTCGACCCCAGAACGACCACGCGTCCGACATCGTTCAGCTTTGCCAGAACATCGCCGAATTTTCGAAAATCAGCTGCCGTCGTCCCGAGTACGGCATCCCGCATCTGCTGTCGATACTCGTCATCGACGCCGGTCAGTTCACGTACCAACGACATATACCCCTTGGCATCTGGCAATTGATACGCGTCCAACATACCGATTTTGCCGATGATCCCCTTCGTCAGCTCCTCGTCCGGCAGTTGCAGATTTTGCAGGAATGACGCTGAGCCATCGTAGGCATCGACTGTTGCCTGCAGATTCGGATCGCGGTAGGAGACGTAGGTGAAGACCCCCGTAAAATAGTCGAGGGAGCAGAATGCGCCGTATGCCCCACCCTGTACCCGCACCTTCTCCCACAGATAAGTGTCGCACAGAAACTTCGTCACCACGCCAACGGAGCCCTGCAACTCGTAGCCGAGATCGTAGAGGTTACCTGCCTTGCCCACGTAGTTCACCTGCGCCGGCAGTGTCAAACCCTCATCGGCGCCCGACAGATCAGGCGACCAGTCGCCGATGACGACGGGGCGTTCGGGGAGAGCCTGAACCAGCGCCGCAATATGCGGCTCCACGGCGGCCAGATCCGCCTCGGGACAGGTAGCATTCAACAACAGTGTCTTGCGGTTGACGAGATGATCGCGCACCGCTACCAACTTGGCCAGCACGGTACCCCAGTCCGACTCGACCTGCTTGGCGAGGTCGCGCAGGAAGAACAGATAGCTAATGCCCTCCATCTGCTCACTTGCCCAGGCAGCCTCGCCGAATTGCGACTTGAGACGCAGATTGACTACGGCATGTCCCCCTGGGACCAGACCCGATTCCTGTCCAGCTTTCTCTTCCAGGACCATCTGCAGGAATCGCTGCGGATTGTCGAATCTGGTGGTCAGCAGCACATCGCGGGCGATGTCGAGCAACTCCCCCACCTGACCGAGCATGGCCTTGCCGCGGAGGAAGAAGTGCGCCACAGTGGTCGAATCCGACCGATGATTGGTCACCAGACTGCCCGTCCACATACCACCGGTACGCGCCCCGATCCTCTGGGATAGCCGGACGAAGTCCTCTTTCTCCGTGCCAATTTCCAAGAGACAGCGACCGAATAAGGACACGTATGGTAACAGCTCCGCCGGCAGTGTCCGCAGATCGAAACCGACATCGAAGTAGATGATGCCATTGGTAAACAAATCGTGGTTCAGTGTCGTCGCCCCGGCGACCTCGGTACGGGCAACCGGGATCTGCCGGATCTTGCGATCCAGATCGGTCAGTGAAAGTGCGGGAATTGTCGCCAAGTCCGCCGGATCATCTGGCCTCTCCTGGCGCTGTTTCAACTCGTCAGCTTCGGTGGCGATCCGCTTCATGTCGTCGTCGGACAACCCCTGGCGGATCTTTGCCAATCGCGCCGCTTCCTCCGCCTCCTCACGCTCTGACTGCGTTGCATCGGGTCGCACGAACACCGTCGTCCGATGTGGATTTGACAGCAGCTGCGTTTCGATCAGGCTCTCGAAATACCCCCCTTTTGCTACACGTTCTTTCAACGCAGCCAGCGGCGCTTCAAAAGCGAGCGGTTCGAAAGGGTCACCGTCGTACAGCCACGTCCCCAGAGAACTCAGCATGAGGATGAGGCCACGCGGGTAGGAACCCGTGTTGTTCTCCCGCAGGCGGAACTCCAAGGTGTTCAGGGATGCCTTAACTGTTTCAGGGTCGATGCCCTCACGCGCCAGCGTCGTCAGAGTATCGATTACGAGTCCCGCCACCTTGTCCTCGTCGGCGGGCTTCACGCCCTTCAGCCCGGTGGAGAAAAACATCTGACGCATTTCCGTCTCCATCCCGAGTCCCGTCAGGTCCTCCCCCAGGCCTGACTCGATCAGCGCCTTGCGTAGGGGCGCCGCGGACGTGCCCATCAACACGTGATCGAGAGTCTGCAGTCCGATTCGCGTGTCGAGATCGGCATCATCCTCCAGCAGCCAGTTCACCGCCACGAAGTGTTTGTTCTGTTCCCCCTCCTGTGCGAGTTCGGCACTCACTGCGTACGTCGTCTCCTGGGTACGCGGCTCTGACCAATGTGGCTGCAACGCCACCGCGGAATCCGTCTCTCGCGCCTCGAACCCTGACAGGTACGCTTCGAGAATCTCGAGGCGCTCAGGCACCGGATCGTCGCCATAGAACCAGATCAGCGCGTTGGACGGGTGGTATAAGTCCCGGTGGAAGGCCTCGAATTGCTCCCACGTGAGATCCGGGATGTAGCGCGGATGCCCGCCGGACTCGACGCCATACGTGTTATCGGGAAACAGTCCCTGCTGAACGGCTTCGCCCAGGACTCGGTCCGGGGATGAATACGCCCCCTTCATCTCGTTGAAGACCACGCCCTTGTAGACCAGATCCTCCCCATCGACCTCGTAGTGCCAGCCTTCCTGCTTGAGTACTTCTGGTGTCAGACGGGGGTGGAACACGGCGTCGAGGTAGACATCCACGAGATTGTAAAAGTCCCGAAGATTCAGACTTGCTACGGGATAACATGTCTTGTCGGCATAGGTAAAGGCATTCAGGAAGGTCTTCAGCGAACCCTTCAGCAATTCGACGAAGGGTTCCTTCACGGGGTATTTCTCGGAGCCACACAACACCGCATGTTCCAGGATGTGGGCGACACCCGTCGAGTCCGAGGGCGGCGTACGGAAGTTGATACCGAAGACCTTGTTTTCATCACCATCATTGACCAAAGACATCAGCTGCGCACCCGTGGGATGGCGAAAGAGACTCGCCGTCGTGTCCAACTCCGAAATCTGTCGCGTCTCCACCAATTCGAATCGATGCGTCATGCCAGCCCCCAGACCTCGGCGGCGGTGCCGCCCAGAATTCGGTCTCGTTGTGAGTCGCTCAAGAAATCGAATCCCTCGCGCACAAGGCGCAGTTCGTCAGCCAAGGACAGCCAGTTGTGTTTGGTGCGATGATAGCCCGGATAGCCGGTGCCCCAGAGACATCGCTCGGCGCCAAAACCATCGACCAGGGCACGCACAAATCCGTGCATGTCAGCGAAAGGAAACTCTTGTTTCGAGCGGCCTTTCACATCGGAGATCTTTACATGCACATTGTCGTGCCTGGCCAGATCGAGAATCGGCTGCCATGGCTCCGGTCCCTCGTCGAGATGGGGATACCCCATATGATCGATGAGCAACTTCATCTGCGGATGCCGAGTCGCGATCTCACCGATCTGATCGGCAAAGGGAGGGCTCGTGTGAAACTGAACGACCGCCTGCAGCTCTGCCAGCACGTCCCACATGGCCCGATTGCCGTCGCCGGTCAACACCTTCTCGTCCTTGTAGTACATGGGATGAAAACGGAAGCCCACCAGCCCCCGATCCTCGATCCAGTGCCGCGCCGTCTCCGCATTATTCGCCTCATCCTGCGGATCCACCATGCCGTGACCGACAAACCGCTGCGGAAAACGCGTCACGGAATCGGCGATATAGCCATTGTCCCACGTCGACCAGGAGGTCTGCACCAGGACCGTCACATCCACCCCATTGGCGTCCATGTCGGCAATCAACTCATCCGCCGTCGCCGGCACATCCGGCAGCGAAGTAAAGTTCGGCGCCGTAGGACCCACCGGATAACGCGGCGGATCAATCTCCCAAACATGCACATGCGTATCAACGATCAACGAGCCATCTCCTTGTAAATTCGCTCAGCCTTGCAGAAACAGTTGTCAACGGCAGACAGTCCTCCGGGACGGCGCCTGGGACTGCAACCAACCGTAGCGATCCGCTCGCGAGGAGGGCCGCAGGCCGCAGCGAAGCGGCCGGAGGGCCACGCACTGGTGCGACAACGCCACTTTCATTCCTGCTCCACCAACGGCGGCAAAGAAATCTTCCCTAATACAGCATCCATCTTCGCACCCGTCGCCCCTCTCACATTTCCGGACCGCCCCATGAGCGTCTCATTTGCCAGCACGGCAAAGGCGAGCGCCTCCTTGGCATCTGCGGATACACCCAGATCGTCGATCGGCCGCACGCGACGCGGGGCCAGGACCTCTTCGAGCAACGCCATCAGGTGGCTGTTGTGCACACCGCCGCCCCCGACAAAGACCTCTTCCATTTCCGCTGCAGAATCGGCAAACCGATCGATACCGGCGGCGATACTGCGCGCCGTAAACATCGTCAGTGTCGCTAGCAGATCCGCGGGCGCCAGATCGGCCTGTTGCATGAGTTCCGCCACGTAATAAGTGCCGAACTCCTCTCGACCCGTGGACTTGGGCGGTGGTCGACGAAAGAAATCGTGTTTCATCAGTCGATCCACCCACTCCTCGTTCGCCGTCCCCCCGGCGGCGCGGCGGCCATCCTCATCGTATCGCGCCACACCTCCCGTCAGGTGCTGAACTGCGGCATCTACCAGGGCGTTGCCTGGTCCCAGGTCGAAAGCGAGTACACCATGATGGGCGGACGCCCCCGCTGGGATGGCGGTGACATTGGCGATGCCACCGATATTGAGCAGGAGCCGTCCCACGTCGGCGTGGCCAAAGAGCAGCACATCTACGAGGGGCACCAGTGGCGCCCCTTCCCCGCCGACGGCGAGATCGGCGGGACGGAAATCACTGATCACCGGAATGCCTGTGTGTCGCGCGATCACCGCTGCTTCGCCGATCTGCAGCGTCGACGGCGGATTGCCCTGCGGCAGATGACGCACCGTCTGCCCGTGGCTACCGATGAGATCGACCTCCTCGGGTACGGCATTGCCCGCCTCGATCACCTGCAGGGCCGCATCGGCCAGGACCGCGCCGAGTGCGAAGTTCGCCTGGCAGAGATCCTCGACCAGGGCGTCGGGCTGGAACAGCATGAACAGGTCAGCCTGCAGCTTTTCGGGCAGTTTGTGCGTGATCTGGGACAGGATAGTGAACTCCGTCATCTCGCCGTAGCCGTCGATCTCTGCCAGGACGGCGTCGATACCATCCGCTGAGGTCCCCGTCATCAGTCCGACGATGCGTCGCGACGGCGATGATGCAATGTCAATCAGTCTCTTCATTCGAGTCCTACACTCCGTTCGTCATCTGCGTCCAACACCATCACCAGGCCGAAGAGCACGGCGAATACGGCGGTGAAACGTCCATTCACCATCGAGCCATCACTGATTCCCAGCAGCGCCATGCCGGCGAGTGTCGCCACGACGGCGGCGGCAAAAGCACGCTCAGATGGCTCCCGGGTTTTATGGAATACGCGCACCCCCGCTCGCGCCACGCCGATACAGAGCCAGGGAAACAGGATGAGACCTGCCAGACCGAGTTTCAGCCATAACGTCAGGTAGAGATTGTCCAGAGTCCACGCTCTCCAGGTTTCAAACCGATTCGTCTCCGGATCGAAGGAATAAGAGGTCACCGTCGCGCCCTGACCGGCGCCGAGCACTGGATGTTTGGCGATCTCTTGGAGGGCGGTGGCGTAGTTCAGCAGGCGACTCAGGACCTGTATGTCCCGGCTGTAGTCGAGAAAGGTGCGCGACCGTTCGACCGCGTGGACGGAGATCGACGTACCGGTCACCCGCTGGAAGGCGAGGACTGTCGCCGTCAACGTCAGCACGAGGCCGAGAGCCAGGGCGATACCCTTCCAGGCGCGACGCTGCTCGATGGGTTGCCCCTTGTGCCACAGCCACACCGAGACGAAGAGGCCAAGACCGAAGCTGGCCCAAAGACCCCGTCCAAGGGTCAGAGCGAACCCGAGGCCGGTGAACAGGAACAACCCCAGCAATGGCACACGCCCCCAGCGACGCGGATCATGCACGATCCAGTTGGCGATCACGAGCAGGGACACGGGCAACACAATGCCCTGCCGGCGCCCGATCCGGACGAAACGATCCCCGGTAGAAAGATCGATGGCGCCGAGAAACTCGAGCACGTATTCGGCGCTGATAACGACGCCGATCGCGACGAAGATGGGCGCGAACAGGCGGGTCACATCGCGTCGTTCGACGACCTGCAGAACGACAAAGAAACCAACGAAATAGAATGGGTATCGCGCATTGCGCAGGAGCGCCTCGTGGCCATGCCATGCGCCCACCAGTGCACCCACGGTGGCGGCCCCCAGAAAGGCGACCAGCACCCCGTCCACCCGGCTACGACGCAATCGCAGACCATCGAAAAAGACAAAGTCGATCGCGGCGAAGAGCAAGGCCGCCAGCAGCACCAGTTCCCAGAGCCGTAGTCCCAGGGGCATGCGCGTGGCATCGATGACACCCGCAGGCAGAACGGAGGTGACCACCACCAGTACCGCAAGCGAGCGCCGCGGCGAAAACAGGATTGCCGCTGCCGAGACCAGGGCCCCCGTCACCAATACCATATGCATGCCCGTACCCAGCAACAGCAGGGGAAGGACCGTCGCTAGCGCCGCGGCCATCCCCGCGCCGACAACGAGCCAACCATTGTCCGGTCTCACCCAGCCACGATCCAACTCCAACGCCATCAGCTCGTGCCTTCCGCCAGTGTCGGCTTGTGCGCCACCAGCAGATGATTCCAGGCGTCGCTATCCACCCTGTGCAGACTGTCAAGAATGAGGCTGGTGATCTGTACGATCGCCATCAGCGGTCGGGTCACGGGATGCAGGTGAAATTTCTCAAACTGTGTGAAGTATTGGGTGAACCGGGCCCCCATGGTGACCCAGAACCCGGCTAGGGGCGTGACACTGTGCACTTTGAGTCCCGCCGTCTCGGCCAAGTAACGCAGGCCATACGGCGTGTAGCGATAATAGTCCTCTGGCTCCTCATGGATACCCCAGATATGTGGCGCCGTCAGTACCAGCACGCCTCCCGGTTTGAGCACCCGTTGGATCTCTGCCAGCATGCATTCCGGCTGTGGCACATGCTCGAGTACCTGGAAGGAGACAGCTGTGTCGAAGGTTGCATCGAGGAACGGCAATTGCAGACCACTCGCCCACGCATCCGGAAGCAACCGGGAGCGCTCATACCGTCTCCTGTCGACTTCGATCGCCAACGAGCGCTCGCAGTGGCTCTCGAGTAATTCCGCAAAAGGGCGACTGCCACAGCCGACGTCGAGCAGTCGGCCACCAGCAGCGGCACGAACCGCCCGCGTCACGTGTCGCACATGGAGCAGCGTCACCAGCCAGTTGACGGAGAATGGTGTGCCGTTGGGCACTTGCCTTGTCCTGCCTCCCCCTGAACTACTGCCGGTCGCGGGCGGTGTGGGGATAGAAATCGACGACTGTGCCTTCCGCGTCGATGACAAAACTGCCCGGGAAGCGGATCGTCGTGGGACAGACGTGACCGGGAATCGCCAGCAGGTAATCGCCGACGGCAGGCAGGTCGCCTTTGAACAGAAACACACCGTGTTCCTCGTTCTGCAGAATGAGGCGCGCATCCATGTGCCCCAGCAGGCGTGCCCGGCTCGCCAGGGGAGGATCGGCAGCAATCGCCTTGACCCCCAGATCGGTGGTAATCGTCTGCTGCTCGGGGTGCCGCTCGACGACCTGGCACAGAACCATCGCCGCCCACACGAAGGGCAGATCCGGCATGCGCGTCGTGCCATTGATGTCCCAGTAGACGACGGTGCCCGGCGACCCGTGGATGCCCCCGGTGCGCGCATAGTAGGGGAAGGAGAAGGAGCCGCCAGCAACGACGCGTGGCACCGGCATGCCTGCCCCTTCCAGTCGCTCTCTGAACGTCTGCAGATCGTTGATGTGTTTCTGTGCTGCCCCTGCCCTTGCCTGGGGATCCTGAAAGTGCTCGTGGCCATCGTAGGCGTGCAGGCCTGCCGCCTCCAGTCCCGGCGTGTTGTGGATCGCCGCATAGACCTCTGCCGCGCCGCGCAGGCTGGCACCGGTGCGATGCATGCCGACGTCGAGATCGAGCATCACCAACAGGGGCCGGTCACGACCGGCGGCCGTCGCTGCCAGGGCCGCCACATGAGCCAGATCCCCCGCTGTTGCGTAGACCTTCGCCTCGGCGTGGGCGTCGGCGATCTTCGCGAAGCGGTCCACCTTGAGCTGCTGCAGCATGGGATAGGCGAGAATCGACTCGGTCGCACCGACATCGAGTGTCATTTCCAGTTCGCGCAGTGTCGCACACTTGAATCCTGCGATGCCAGCTGCCAGCTGTTTGCGGACGATCGCCTCGGACTTGTGCGTCTTTACGTGCGCCATCAGGTTGGTACCACCACCGACCAGGTCACAGAGGGCGGCGATATTGGCATCCACCTGAGGTTCGAACACAACCATGGCGGGTGTTTCGATCGCGTCAGGATCGGCGATGAAGTAGGGATCGTGCTCGATCATTTGCGGCGGGTATTCTCCGTCGTCGAGATTGGCGTAAGCAGGAAAAAATAGGCACCAATGCTGCCGGGTTCAACGCTTCCTCTTCTAGGATTGTTGTCATCCATCGACGATGGGATGTACACTACGCCCTGGCAGACGGCACCGACCTCACCAGGAGAATGGCTCTCATGCTCACACAACAGCACATCGACGCCTACCACCGCGACGGATACGTCAAGGTCGAAGGCCTGTTCTCCACCGCCGAATCCACAGATTTGGCGACCGACATGGTACGCATCATCGAGGAATGGGGCGAGGAGACGATCGGCTGGAAAGGTCCGTGGCGAGATCGATATCTGCAGGAGGAAGACCGTCTCAACACAAAGGCAGTGTTCCTGCACCGGCCAGATTTCTACTCAGACGTCTGGTCCCGCGTCATTCACCACGAGCGGCTCGTCTCCTGTGTGCGTGACCTCATCGGCGACAGCGTTCAGTGGCATCACACGGTATTGCATGCCAAGCCGCCCGAAAAGGGTACCCCCTTCCCGATGCATCAGGACTATCCCTTCTACCCGCATGACGGTCCCGACTTCGTCGATTGCCTGCTGCATCTTGACGATGCCCCCGTCGAAAGTGGCGCCCTGCATGTCGTGCCCGGCAGCCACAAGGGCGGGGCCATCGACCACGTGCTCGGTCCGGATACAGCACCGCACCTGCCCCCCGATACATACCACCCGGAGAAGATCGAGTCCGTCGCCGTGCCGGCGAAAACGGGAGATGTCACCTTTTTCAGTTACATGACGATTCACTGGTCTGATGTGAATCGCACCGATCGCTGGCGCAAGGCGGTGCGCATCGGCTACCACGATACGGCCATGTGCCCCGTGGGCCGTGCCGAACACGACCCACACCGCATCGACTACGACAACATCCTGCCGCGCAACAACAACGTCATCGTCTCCGGTTTTCGGCCGAAGCGCGAGGAGAGTCGCGTTGGCGCCGTCGGCTCGGTGCAAGCCAAACCGGTCGCCGCTTCAGAATAGTGGCAGGTGTATTCAGTCCTGCAGACTGACAACGACGCGGTCCTTGCCACGCCGTTTGGCGTCGTACATGGCGGCGTCGGCGAGACGCACAGCATCCTCGGCGCTTTCTGGTACGCCGCAGTAGATGCCGATGGAGACAGTGCCTTCAGTCCGTTCCGCCACCGCCTCCCGCAACCGCTCTGCCAGGGTTGCGGCGCGCGCCGCATTGCCGGATTCCAGCACCACGGCAAATTCGTCGGCACCCCAGCGAAAGTTGAAGTCTGAACGACGGGCCACGTTGCGCAGGATACTCGCCAGATCGACGATGAAACGATCCCCCGCCTCATGGCCATCGCGATCGTTGATCGTCTTCAGCGAGTCCGAGTCCATGTAGAGCAGACCGAGGGGGCGTTCGGCCCGTCGTGAGGAATCGACCATGCGTGCAAAAATGTCCTCGAAGCCACGCCGGTTGAACAGCCCCGTCAGCGGATCTACCTTCGACTCCACCTCCATCTGCCGCGCTCTGGAGGCATTTACCCGCGCCAGATCGCGAAACAGCTGCAGCTTGGCGGTGCTGGTTTCGCCTTCGTACGCCCCGTCGCTGGCAAGCCAGACCATCTCGTCCCGGCCCCCTTGTTTGGCCAATGCCAGCATCTGTGACGCCGATGCATACAACAGCCGTACCGCCTCCTCGCTACCAACGAGCAACTCGGGCTGAATGCTTACCCCTCCACCCGACAAAGAGACGTGGGCCTGGATGGATCGTTGTGCGGCCAGTTTCACCGCCCCACGGACCTCATGGGCCCCTTCCTGAGTAATATCGAGCACCCCATACGTATCACCGCCGATGCGATACGACTTCGTCGTGAGGTCCGTGACGACTCCCTCCACCAGCTCCAGGATCGAGTCCCCTTTTTCGGCGCCAAGATCAGCGTTGATCTGGTGAAAGTGGTCGATATCGAATAGTACCAGGGACTCGAAGTGCCCCTCGCGCAGACTCTCGGCAAGATCGGCGTTGAGTTGCATGATCCCCGGCTTTGGCGTGTTCATGTTGGTGATCTCCGAAACGGTACGTTGTGGTCCCAGCGCAGAGTAGTCTGACCATTCGGCTGTCGAGCCGGAGGATCGACAGCTTGAGGTCGACCGAATTTTATGCGACAGGGCATGGGTTGGTTACGAGAATGTAGCAGTTTGATCGGTGCCAGGCGCCTGGCACCGA
>DPVW01000423.1:0-2121 GCA_003529325.1 Candidatus Latescibacterota bacterium
TACGGCATCGCCGTGGTTCATCTGGAAGAGTAGAAATCGATATGACAGAAATCGTGCCGATCCTGATCGGGGATCGCTGGGTGGTGCCTGACTGTGACGCATTTACGCCGGTGCACCGACCGGCAACGGGGCAAATCATCGCCCGCACACCGCACTGTGGCACAGCGCAGGTGGAGGTCGCCGTACAGGCAGCAAAGGCGGCCTTCCCCTCCTGGTCCCGTACCCCGGCGCCGGAGCGGGCGCGCGTGCTGTTCCGCTATCGCGAGTTGCTGGAGTCGCACTTCGAAGAGTTGGCCCAGATCATCTGCCGTGAGAATGGAAAAACCCTCGATGAGGCTCGTGGGGACGTACGCCGCGGCGTCGAGGTCGTGGAACTGGCGTGTGGTGTCGGTCAGTTGCTCAAAGGGGAAGTGCTGCCCGAACTGGCGACGGGTATCGATGGCATGGCGACACGCGAACCCGTCGGCATCTGTGCTGGCATCACCCCTTTCAACTTTCCCGCCATGGTGCCCATGTGGATGTATCCACTGGCCATCGCCTGTGGCAACTGTTTCCTGTTGAAGCCGAGCGAGAAAGTCCCATATACGGCGAATCGTCTGGCGGAACTGTTCCTCGAGGCGGGTCTGCCGGCGGGTGTGCTCAATGTTGTGCATGGCAGTCGCGAAGTCGTCGAGGCCCTGTGCCTGCATCCCGAGATCGCCGCACTCTCATTTGTTGGTTCGTCCCCTGTGGCACGTCGCGTTTATGAACTGGCGGGCCAGACGGGCAAACGTTGCCAGGCCGCCGGGGGTGCCAAGAACACACTGCTCGTCATGCCCGATGCCGTCGACTCCGGTCTGTTGGGGGAGGCGGCCGCCGCGGATCCAACACTGAAGGCGGTGTTGCAGTCCGCCTTCGGCTGCGCCGGTCAGCGATGCATGGCGGGTTCGCTGTTGTTGGGCATCGCCGACGCTTGCGACGACCTGCGCGACCAGGTCGCCTCGGCGATGGACACAATGACCCTCGGCGACACCCTTGCGGATGACGGCGTCAGCATGGGGCCCGTCATCGATGGCGGCTCCCAGCAGCGACTCGCCACCAGTATCGGCGCCGCAGCCAAGGAGATGTCCCTAGTGCGAGATGGCCGCGCTGGCGTGCCCCCTGACGGTTTTTTTGTCGGGCCCACCTTACTCGACCATGTTCGCCCTGAGCATGATCTATTTGCCCAAGAGCTCTTTGGTCCTGTCCTCGGTCTCATGCGGCCAGGCACGCTGGAGGAGGCCATCGACTGGGTGAATCAGATTCCCTATGGCAATGCGGCAACGATTTTCACCCATGATGGCGGTGCCGCTCGCACCTTTGCCCGCGAAGTAGAGTGCGGCATGGTCGGCATCAACGTGGGGGTGCCGGCGCCGATGGCGCTGTTTTCCTTCAGTGGCTGGAATCAGTCCTTCTTCGGCGACCTGCATGTGCAAGGCACGGAGGGCGTGCTGTTCTACACAAGACAGAAGACGACATTGACCCGCTGGCAGGGCGGCACCACAGCATTCACCGGCGTAGGAGCCAAGAATAGATGACGACGAAACCCATATTCACACGTCCCATATCGGCCCGTTACGAGCTCGAGGGAGCCGCCGCTGACTATCTGCAGGCCGTTACCGAACAATGGCTGCTGCCTACACCTGCGGCGAACCCGGCAATTCTCGAGATCTTTCGCGACCGCGATCGCCAGCCACAGCGGGACATGGTGCCGTGGGCGGGGGAATTCGCTGGCAAATATTTGACCTCCGGTGTGCAGATCCTGCGGCTCACGGGGGACGCCGTTCTGCGCCGACAGCTGGCGGGGTTCGTCGCACAGTTCATCGCGCTGCAGGATGAAGACGGTTATCTCGGCCCCTGGTCAAAGGCGTGTCGTCTCACCGGAAAGAACAGCCGGGGCGGCGGCACCTGGGATGCCTGGGGCCATTATCATGCGATGTTGGGTCTGCTGCTCTGGCACGAGGACACCGGGGATCGGGCAGCACTGGAATGTGCTGCCCGTATAGGCGACCTGCTCTGCCACAAGTTCCTCGGTCAACGGCGTCGTGGTCGACGACTGGTGGACACGGGCAGTACCGAGATGAATCTGGCGCCCGTGCACGG
>DPVW01000423.1:2494-11087 GCA_003529325.1 Candidatus Latescibacterota bacterium
GAGCAGATCGTCGGTGAATTTGCCGCCATGGACCGCAAGGGGTTGCCCCTGGCGGGTGATTATCTGAACACCGGTGTTGCGGGCCAGCCATTTCACGAGACGCCCAAACCTCGATGGGAAAGTCTGCACCCGGTCATGGGTATGCTGGAACTGTACTGGCTCACCGATGACGAGAACTGTCGCACCGCCTTCGAGCATATCTGGTGGAGTATCGTCGAGAACGATCGGCACAACAATGGCGGCTTCAGCTCGGGAGAGAAGGCGCAGGGCAATCCATATCACCCCGGTGCCATCGAGACGTGCTGCACCGTTGCATGGATGGCGGCGAGTGTGGAAATGCTGCGCCTTACCGGCGATGCACGGGTCGCCGATGAACTCGAACTGTCGACATTAAATTCCGGTCTCGGTCTGCACTCCCACTCCGGTCGCTGGGTTACCTACAACACACCCATGGATGGGGTGCGCAAGGCGAGTGCCCACGAGATCGTGTTTCAGGCCCGCGAGGGGAGTTCGGAGCTGAACTGTTGCTCGGTGAATGGTCCCCGCGCGTTGGGCATGATCTCCGATTGGGCGCTCATGACTGGTGCCACACACAGCACGCAGAAGGATGGACTCATCGTTAACTGGTATGGCCCGGGCAAGATGCAGGCGCAGGTCGCGGGGACAACGGTGACGCTCGTACAGGACACGGACTATCCCGTCGAGCCTTCGGTGGTCTTGCGCGTGACGCCAAAGCGGGCAACTGAATTCGCCCTTTGCTTGCGCATCCCCGGTTGGTCCCAACGAACGCGGGTACGCGTCAACGGCGAGACCGTACCCGGCGTCAAGGCTGGTGGTTATCTGCGTCTCGATCGTCGGTGGAAACGGGGCGACAAGGTGGAATTGCGCTTCGATTTTCGTCTACACCACTGGGTCGGAGAGCGCGAGTGCAAGGGGCGGACTTCTCTCTATCGCGGACCGCTGCTGCTGACCTACGACCGTCGTTTCAACGACTGCGACCCCGATGACGTGCCGGTCCTCGAGGCAAAAAAACTGCGCCTCCATCGCGTCGAGTGGACGGGCCAGGCGCCGGCACCGGAACTGCTGCTGCGTTGCACTGACACAAAGGGGCGACAGCTGACCTTGTGCGATTTTGCCAGCGCCGGAGAAGGCGGCTCGCCGTATCGCACGTGGTTGCGGCTACGCCACGTCGGTCGAGCCCGTCGATTTTCCCGCAACAATCCACTGAGGACGGTGCTATCATGACAGACGAGCCCAAGGTATTCCTACCGGAGATGACCTTCGCCGAGGTGGAGGACATTCTCGATCAAGTGGAATTGGCGATTCTGCCTACGGGTAGTACCGAAGGACACGGCCCGCACTTGCCACTGAAGGTGGATGCCGCTACCTCCACGTATGTTTCGGTGGAGGCAGCCCGGCGGCTGTATCCACGAGCACTCGTGGCGCCCTGTCTGGCGGTGGGCCATTCGCCACAACATCTGGAATTTTCCGGCAGCATGACGCTGCGCGTGGAGACGCAGATCAATGTGCTCACCGACTACTGCCGGTCGTTGCGCAAATACGGCATCCGGCGATTCGCCATCGTCAATGGTCATGGCAACAACATGGCCGTCAACGCCCAGGCGGCGCGGCGTATCACCGAAGAACTCGGGGACGTGAAGGTCGCATCATTCGCCTATTGGGAGGCGATTGATCGAGAGGCGATCGGCAAGATCAACCAAGGACGCCACTATCCTGGACACGCCGACGAATTCGAGACATCGATGAGTCTGCACATCTGCCCACAAGACACACGAATGGATCGAATGCACGAGATCGAGGACAAGTATGGACTACACGGTCCAGGACCGGATGTGCCGCCAGGACATCAATTTCTGGCGACGACGACCTATGAGCAGACCGGGCTGCGCCAGCGCCTGCTCTGTGATGTGGCGACAGATGACTACCATCTGGCGAGTGCAGAAAAGGGGGCTCAGTTTGCGGAGCTGTCGGTCGCCGGCACGGCGGCGTATCTGGCGGACTTCATCGACAACGTGGCGGTCTGATGGCATTAAATACGCGGAATTACCCGCCAGAACACGGTGTGCGCGTACCCGCCGCGGTGCACGAGGCCTTTGTTGTCGGGGTGCTTGGCGCCGTGGGTCTCGCGCCTGACAGTGCCGCACTGGTGGCGGGCATTCTCGTGGCCTGTGACCAGCGTTGTGTCTTCAGCCACGGCAGCAAGAGGATGGCGTCAGAGTATCTCAAAAAGCTGCAGAGTGGCCGCATCAACCCCCATCCTGTGGTGTCGGTGGAACGGCAGGACGGCGCTACGGCCGTCATCGATGGGGATGGTGGTCTCGGTTTTTTTGCCTGCCATCGAGGGATGTCGATCGGCATCGACTGTGCCCGGAAATTCGGTGTCGGCGCCGTGACGACGTACAACCACCATCATTTCGGCGCCGCGGGGAATTGGACCCGTATGGCCCTGGCAGAAGGTTTCGTTGGACTCGCCGTGTCGACCCACCGTTTTCGCGCCAACCCTGACAATACCGTCAATCGAGCTGTCGGCAGCTCACCACTCAGTATCGCCATCCCCGCAGGGGAACAGCCACCCTTTGTGCTCGACATGGGTGGTTCCTTCATGGCGGGTGGAACAGATCTGCTGGAGCAATTTCCCAATGCCTTCTTCAAGGCCCTCGGGGTGGGCTCTATCAGTGTCATCCTCGGTGGCGTGCTGGCTGGTATCTGGCGTGCCGAACCTCAGGCCTCAAATTGGGACGCCAATCAGGGTTCCTTTCTCAGTGTCTGGGACGTGTCCCGGTTCATGGATCCGGAGGATTTCGCCGCCGAGATGGATCGACACATGGGAGACGTCCGCGCCATGAAACCCTTTCCGGGGATGGAGCGGGCAGAGTTGCCCGGGGGCATGGAGTATGCCTGGGAGCAAGAGAATGCCGAACAAGGCATCCCGATTTCGGACGAGCACAGAGATGCGCTTGAGCAGTGGGGGGAAAAGCTGGGCGTCGAATCCCCCTATCGTGAATACGAAGAGACCCGCTTCTGACGGCTTCGTCAGATCAGACCGGTGGGGCCACGATACTGAAAGTCGTCATCTACTCCCACGGGTAGGCCATCCTCAAACCGGAAACGGTCCCCTGTTTCGATGGAACGATACAGGGCCAGACCGAGGCCGATGTTGCGCATGCCATTGACGCCGCTGTTTTCCGGCTCGACGTCAGCAGTGATGGCTCCCAACAGGTCGGCCAGTTCTCGGTCGTAGGCTTCATCTCCGGCACCCAACTCGGGGCAAGTCTCGTGGCGCAGCCCATCACGCCCCGGTCCGCGCACGTCGATGGGACCTTGCCAATCGGTGAAATGCAGGGTGCCCTGGGTGCCCGATATCCAGGTCCCACCACCAGCGTAGCCGATGAGGCCGCCCATGCGCACCGTGGCGTGCCGTCGGTCGGAGAATTCCAGCGTCGCTTGCATGAGGATCGGCGAACGGCTGTCGCCATCGATGATCTTGCCCGAAGCCACGCAGGTGGCGGCGGTGACTTCACCGAAAATCGCCCGGGTGAAGTCCAACTCGTGCACGACCCCTTCGAGGATATTGCCCCCGGCGTAGCGGGTGTCGTAACGCCAGGGACGGCGTTGGCGGCCCGTGTCCACCGCCTCTAGGGGGGTCCGGGCGGCGGCGCTCATGCGGTCGACTTCGGCGACCCATGGAATGCCGATGACGCCGGCATCGATGAGTTGCCGTGTGCGCAGGAAAGCACCCCAGAAGCGCACGGTCTGACCCACGGCGAGCTTGACGCCCGCTTGGGAACAGGCGTCAATCATGCGCCGACAATCACCAAGGGTGAGAGCCATGGGTTTTTCCACGAGAATGTGTTTGCCCGCCTGTGCTGCGGCGACGACGAGGTCGGCATGGGTGAAGGTAGGGGTGCAGATGACGATGGTGTCGATGCGCTGGTCGGCAAACAACGCCTGCGGACTGTCGGCGATGGTTGCGTCGGTGCCTTTGACTCTCGCGACGGCGACGTCGCGCTCCGTGTCGAAGGCAGACAACAGAGTGCAGTCACCCTGTCGCTGGGCGCGCCGTTCCATGGCACCCCGCCAGACACCGCCCATGCCACCACAACCGATGAGTCCCATGCCAAATCTCATGCCCACAATGACGCCTTCCTCCCCGTCTCCGTCAAAGGCCACGCATGAGTGACTGGCGCACAGGGGTCTACCTGACCACGGCGGAAGTCGAACAGGATCCGGAATATTCGCTCCGCTTGCGCGATGAGATCGGACTGACCACGGTGGTGTTGTCCTTTTCCGGGACACTCCCCGAAGAGGTCACCGAGCTGTCACCGTTCCCACAAGTTCCACCTACGGATGATCAACTCACAGATCTCGTGCTGCGGCACATGGATGGCGGGCCAGTGGACCCACGGGAGTTCGATCGGGCCGCCGCTTCGGTTGGTCCTGGCGTCGGCGCCACGGGGGACGACGACGGCTTTCGGCGCGCCGTTGACGGCTTGAAAGAGCAAGGTTTGGAGGTCTGGTTGTGCGGTAGCAGTTGGACGATCCGCCGCTTGATGTTCTGCCCCTCTCGAGCTTCGGTGACAGCGTGGTTCGAGGCGGTCTACTCGCACTGGGCGGGGGCATACGGCGTCGACGGTCTCGACATAACGCATGCTCGCTTTCCCATGGGTAGCTTCCCCCTGGGCCTGTTCGGTTGCACCTGTGACCATTGCGCCGTCGCCGCCTCTCGGCTGGGTTACGACATGGAGGAGATGATTGCTGCGCTGCGCCAATCTCGAGCGCGACTGCGTCAACTGGATGGCAAACGATTGGGTGAAGTCGTGCGCATGGGCGTCGGTTTCTTCGATATCATCCAGGCACTGGACGTACAACCCGGTCTGATCGGCTGGCTGCGATTCCGCGCCGAGCTGTTGATCGGCGCCTTGACCCGCTTCCGCAGTGCCGCCAAGGCGGCCAATCCCGAGATCTTCTTCGGTGGCGATACCTTTCCCGCATCCATGTCACTTACCGTCGGTCACGATCTCATGCGTTGGGGTGAATTCGCTGACTTCGCCAGTCCACTCGTGTCACACATCTCCGCCTTCACCTGCAATACGCTGACAGAGTGGGCCCGCTTCCTGCAGTCCGAGATCGGTGACAGCCTGTCCACGGCGGATGCGCTGGCGACGATCTATCGCTTCACGGGGTATGACGGTATCGGTCTGCCAGAGTCCTACGACGGATTCGGCGACGCCGACGAACTGGCGCAACGGGTTCCCGTGGCTGACCTCGTGCTGCGTGACCTGGCGAAAACGAAGCTGTATCTGCCGCGAGATCTGCCCTCGTATCCGATTCTCCATGGTACGGGCTGGCCCCGTCCCGTCATCGATCGCATCGTTACCGAGGCGCGCCGACTTGGACACGATGGCATCATCTGGCAGGGGACGGACGAACTTATGAATTCTACACCTACATATGTAAGGGGAACCTGATCATGGCAGCAAAGTACCGTGTTGGAGTGATTGCCTCAGGGCGTATTGCCCGTGAACATGGCCGTGGCTGGACGGAGTGCGAACATACCGAAATCGTCGCCTGTGCCGATGCCCATCCGGAGGCGCTGGCCAGTTATGCGGCAGACTTCAATGTGAAGTCGACCTATCTGGATCTGCGTGAGATGCTGGACAAGGAAAAGCTGGATATCATCTCCGTCTGCTCCTGGGATCCCCAGCACGCCGAAATGACCGTCGCCGCGGCGGCGGCGAAGCCGAAGGTGGTGCTCACCGAGAAACCGATGGCCTGTTCGCTGGCCGAGGGCGAAGCCATGCTCGTCGCCTGCAAGCGCAACGAGGTAAAACTCGCCATCGGTCACCAGCGTCGGTTCTACTCCGCCTGGACGGAAGCCCGGCGGTTGATCGCCGACGGCGCCATCGGCGCCCCGGTGCGCCTGTGGACGGGGGTGCGTGCCGGCATGATGAATACCGGTACCCATGGGATCGACTGTCAGGGCTACATCATGGGGGATATGCCGGCGGAGTGGGTGATGGGAGCGGTGGAACGCAAGACCGACCACCACATCTTTGGCCATCGTGTCGAAGATCGTTGCTGTGGTCTGATCGGCTATCAGAATGGCGCCACGGGGGTCATAGAGAACGAACTTTCGGGCAAATATATGGTCGGTTGTGAAGTCTATGGGGAAGAGGGTATGATGGCTGTCAACGACAACAGTCTGAAATACATGAACAAAGAAACCGGTGGCTGGTACGTATTTGATCCACCCGACAAAAATCAACGGGGTTATGGTGATGCTTTCATCAACCAGGCTTATGGCATCGTCGACTGGATCGAGGACAAGGTCGAAGACTACCGGGGTTCAGGGGAGAAGGGGAAAATGGCGCTGGAGATCATGATGGCGGTGTACGAGTCGGCGCGGGTCCATGCCCGTGTCCCTCTGCCGTTGCAGACGCGGGCCAATCCACTCGATGTGGCTGTGGAGGAAGGCAGGATCCCGGTGGAAAATCCGGGTTGGTGGGACGAGCGCTCCTTCCTGGTGCGTGGCGAGAGCATGAGTTGGATGTCGGCCAGGCAATAATGATAAAATCTGCACTTATCGGTTGTGGTGGGATCGCCGGCGCCCACGTGAAGGCACTGGCGGATCTGCACGAACGGGGCGTGACGGAAGCACCGCAGGTCGTGGCCGTGTGCGACATCGACGAGGCCAGGGCCCAGGAGCGTGCCGCACAATTGGCCGCATTCGGCCCTGTGCCACGCGTATACGACGACATTGAGCAACTGCTTGCCACCGAAGACGAGGTCGAGGCGGTGGACATCTGTGCCCTGCACTCAGAGCACCACACCCTCGCCGAGGCGGCGTTGGCCTCTGGTCGGCATGTCATCATCGAGAAGCCACTCGGTATCACCGTCCGCGCCGCACGCCGAATCATCGATACGGCGGTGGCCACAAGGCGGGTCCTGGCGGTGGCGGAGAATTATCGGCGTTCGCCGATGGAACGCGCCGTCAACTGGGCGATCCGCACGGGGCGTATTGGCCAACCGCGGCTGTTGTTGTGGCAGGACGTGGGAGAGGGTCTCGGCAAGTGGGGTTGGCGCAACTTTCGTTACCACGCCGGTGGTGGTTGGGTGCTGGACGGTGGCGTGCACTTCACTGACCTGTTCCGTTACCACCTTGGCCAACCGGCTCGTTCCGTCTACGCCGTGACCCGCCAGTTCGAGCCATATCGATATGACGATCCTGCAGAACGCACAGGTGCGTGGTCTGTCGATGTGGAAGACATGTCGGCGGCAACGATTGAATTCGAGGGTGGTGCCGTCGTGCAGTGGACGTGGTCGGGCTCCTCCCCGGGGGAGCGCTTCAACCGTCGCACACTTTATGGCAGCGAGGGTTGCTTTGACTGGGAGACCGGTCTGTGGAGTCGAGACGGTAGCAATCTGTCGCGCGACGATCTACTCGCCGAGTATCGGGCGACGCTGAGTGTGGAGGAAGGGGAGCGCTGGTTCCCAGGCGGCACACAGAATACGATTGCCATCGAACTGGTCGACTTCGTCCGTGCGGTGCGCATCGGCACCGTACCCGAAGTAGACGGCCTCGAAGGGCTCCGAGCGCAGGCGATCTGCATGGCCATCTTCGAGTCGGCCCGGGCGGGGCAGCCCATGCCGGTGGAGGCCATCGAGTCCGGCCACAGCGAGGGCTACCAGGATGAGATCGATCAGGTCCTCGGCATCGGTGGCGACGAGACGCATGGCCACGATCACGATCATCACTAAGGATGGTGCGGATGCGAATCCAGGACCAGCTCAACCACGCAAATGTCAACGACGAGAATATGGCCTTTTACCGGGCCATCGGTGTCGATGACCTAACCGTTTATCCGCCACCATTCGGTGCACCGGACGGTCTGCACACACGGGCTGAAATGGCTGACTATCTCAAAGGCGTGCGCAAGCAGGCGGAGTCGCATGGTCTGCGCTTCACCAATATCGCCCTCGGTGGACCCGACGAGATCACCATGGCGCGACCGGAGCGGGACGCCAAGATCGAGGAGTGGTGTGATGTGCTGCGCGCCATGGGTGACGCCGGTGTGTCGACACTGGGTTACAACTTCAAGCCCATCGGCAACTTCCGCACGACCTCCGCCATCGGCCGTGGGGGCGCCCGCTTCAGCACCTTCGATCGGGAGGAGTGGGAGCGCACCAAGGGGGAATGGCCGGATAAGCAGATCGACGAAGAGGGCATGTGGGCGAATATCACCTACTTCCTTGAACGTATGATTCCCGTCGCCGAGGCGTGTGGCGTGCGCATGGCGTTACATCCCGATGATCCACCGATTCCGGAGCCCATGGGCGGCGCCGCGCGTATCGTCTCGACTCTCGATCAGTACGAAAAGATCTTCAATCACGTGCCGAGTGACAGCAATGCCATGCTGTTCTGTCAGGGCTGTGTCACGGAGATGGGTGTCGATGTCTACGACGCGATCCGCCGCATGGCGTCGCAGAACAAGATCGTCTACGTCCACTTCCGCAATGTGAAAGGTTCGGGAGACTATTTCGAGGAAGTTTTCGTCGACGAGGGGGATGTCGA
>DPVW01000107.1:0-462 GCA_003529325.1 Candidatus Latescibacterota bacterium
GATGCGGCTACTCTCTCGCACTCGTGAATCAGCATGTCAGCCAACGACTAACAGACATTTGGGAGCTTTCAGCAGATGAGCAATGGTCAGCAAGGTACGAGCTATGAAGAGTTGGGGGTCCGCCCCTTCATCAACTGCATCGGCACCATCACCGTCCTCAGTGGCTCCCTGATCCTGCCGGAGGTGCGTGAGGCGATGATGGCAGCCTCCCGGCGTTATGTGAAGATCGGCGAGTTGATGGAAGGGGTCGGAGCGCGGTTGGCGCAGATCATGCAGTGCGAGTGGGGGTTTGTAACCAATGGCTGCGCAGCCGCGCTGACGCAGGTGACGGCCGCCTGTGTTGCCGGGACGGATCCGGAGAAAATGAAGCGCCTGCCGGATACAGAAGGCATGAAAAATGAGGTGATCGTGCAGGCCTCGCACCGCGTTGGTTACGATCGCGCCATCACCGCCGTCGGCACG
>DPVW01000107.1:765-9753 GCA_003529325.1 Candidatus Latescibacterota bacterium
CGCGCCATCACCGCCGTCGGCACGCGCCTGATCGAGGTCACGACGCATGAGGAGTTGGAGGCGGCGTATTCGGATAAGACGGCGATGTTGTTCCTCTTTGGTGATGCCTCCGATCGGGGCCAGATCACGGTCAAGGAAATGGCGGACAGTGGTCGTGCCCACGGTGTGCCCAGTTTCGTCGATGCCGCCGCCGAGCGTCCGAATGCACCTAACTGGTATCTGCAACAGGGCGTCGATGCCGTCGCCTACAGCGGTGGCAAGTGTATGCGGGGTCCGCAGGCGTCGGGAATGGTGTTGGGTAACAAGAAGCTGCTGCAGGCTGCCTTTGCCAATGGTTCACCCCACGGCTCCATCGGCCGACCCATGAAGGCTGGCAAGGAGGAGATCATGGGTCTGTTGGCGGCGGTCGAACAATGGCTGGTGCGGGACCATGAGGCGGAGGGATGGGAGTGGGACCGGCGTCTGCAGGTGATTGCGGATGGGGTGACCGCCTTCGACACGGTGAGTACTTCGTTGCGTACACCATACCCGTCCAACATCGCGCCACACATGTCGATCCAGTGGGATGCTGAGAGGCTGGGTGTGACGGCAGCGCAGGTGCGGGAGCAGCTGTCGGCAGGGGAGCCGCGGATCGAGATGTCGGGTGGCACAGACGGACTGACCATCAATCCCTACATGATGGAAGAGGGCGAAGAGGTCGCCGTCGCGCGTCGGTTGACAGAGGTGCTGGCAGGCTGACTGCTCAGGTCCTCAGGCTGGAGCCGGCGGTGGTGGCGATGGCGCAGATGCGTTCGTTGCGCCGGTAGTGGGGATCACGGTCGGCGTCGTGACCGCGGTCCGGACTGATGACGACAGCGCGCTGCCCGGCGAGCACGTTGTATGCGGACAGTGCCGTCATGGCCGGCACGCAGGTGTCGAGCAGGCCGAGACAGATGACGGCGGGGCAGTGAATTCTGCGGGCGAAATTCACCGCGTCATAGTAACGGGAGACCTGCCAGACGACATCGCTCAGCGGGCCGTGGCCGTCTACGGTAGGTGCGTTGGGATCCCCGCCGTAGTCGTGTTCGTCGGTGGGCACGAAGCGTGGCCAGCCAGCGGGGCGCCCGAATCTGGGCCCGCCGTGCTCGCACATGGCCGGCACCGCACAGACGACACCGGTCACCCTCGGGTCCAAGCCAGCGCCAACCAGTGACAGGCCGCCGCCCTGGCTGCGCCCAGTCAGGATCAGCGACTTGCCGTCCCACCGGGGATGGTCGACGAGGTAGTCGAGGGCGCGCAACACGCGCAGATAGGGGGCGCGGAAGTAGTACTCGTCGCGATCCATGAAGCCGCGCAGGGTGTAACTGGCGAGGGGACCCTTGTTCAGGCGCTCGTATTCTGCGGCGGGCAGTCCGTTGTCGACGTCATGGGTGTTGATCGCCATGGCGAGGAAACCCAAAGCCGCTAGATCCGTCACCCATTCACGTGGTACGCTCCAGGCGCCGCCACCGTGATTCTGCAACACGAGCACCGCCGGCAGTGGTCCCGAAGAGTCGGTGGGCTGCGCGACGTAGCCGTACACCGCCGAGTTATCGATGTGATCCAGGCGGATACGTTGCAGGCTGCAGTCGGGATGGCTGGTGGGGGCCTCGGGATCGGGTTCGAGTCGGGGTGCGGCTGGGACCGCCGCCAGAGCCGTCTTCTGTGCCGCCCAGAACTCATGAAAATCTTCAGGAGTCGTCGTCGTGGGTGTGATCTGCTCGGGATCGAAGGCGGCGGCGCAGAGCATCGAGAAGGGTTTATTGTGGCGCATGCCGTTGACGCGGCAACGCAGAACACCCGGTGCATCGAGTTGCTGGCGGATGGTGACATGGCGCTCGCTGAGGGGCTGGTGCAGTAACACCTTGTGGCCGTCCAGGCTCAAGCACAACTGCGCGTCGGTCGTGCCTTGCCCGAGGTGGATTTCGAATACGGCGACGTCACCGACGTGATACATCGCGTCCGCGTGGTTTCTCGTGATCCTGTCCTGCTCGTCAATGGTCATGCGCAGAGGATAACGAATCCATCGCCGCTGGCGAAGCCAGGCCATTGGCTTCATCTTACGCTTCATGTCGCTGAAACTGCTACGCCAGGGCCTGGGCGAGCGCCCACCACGGATGTGGCACGAGCGCCCCATGAAGGACCACTACGATGTCGTGATCATCGGTGGGGGTGCCCATGGCCTGGCCTGTGCGTACTACCTGGCGCGGGACCACGGGATCACCGATGTCGCCGTTATCGACAAGAGTTATATCGGCGCCGGCGGTTCGGGCCGCAACACGGCGATTATCCGCTCCAACTATCTGACACGTGAAGGGGTGCAGTTCTACGATGCCAGTGTCAAGCTCTACGAAGGCCTGGCACAGGAGTTGGATTTTAACGTCATGTTCAGCCAGCGGGGTCACCTGACGCTGGCTCACAATGACGGCTCCGTGCGCACCATGCGGCGTCGAGCGGAGGTCAACAAACTAGAGGGCGTGGACTCGCGTCTCGTTTTTCCCGACGAACTGGCCCGCATCTGCCCGCAACTCGATCTCAGCGAACATCCACGCTTCCCGATCCTTGCGGCATTGTATCACCCCCCGGGTGGCATCATCCGTCACGATGCCGTCGTCTGGGGATACGCCCGCGGTGCCGATCAGCGTGGCGTCGACATTCATCAGTATACGGAGGTCACGGGGATCGATGTCGCCAATGGCGCCGTCACCGGTGTGCGTACTACCAAAGGCAATCTGTCTGCAGGTGTCGTATTGTCCGCCACCGCCGGTTGGGCGTCGAATGTGGCGGCCATGGTCGATCTGGAACTGCCACTCGACACCTTTCCGCTGCAGGCGTGTGTGACGGAACCGTTGAAACCATTTCTCGACGTCGTCGTCGTCTCCGGTAGTCTGCACGTCTATGTCAGCCAGTCCGACCGCGGCGAACTCGTGATGGGTGCAAGTGTCGACCCCTTCACCTCCTATTCGATGGCGGGGAGTCTCGACTTTCTGGAGGGACTCTCCGGCCACGTGCTCGAACTGTTTCCATTTCTGTCGAAGGCCCGCATTCTGCGCCAGTGGGCGGGTCTATGCGAGATGCCGCCGGATTTCAGTCCGCTCATGGGGTTTACGCCGGTGGACAATTTTCTGCTCGACGCCGGTTGGGGGACCTACGGTTTCAAGGCGTCGCCGATCTGTGGCAAGACGATGGCCGAGTTGATCGCCACGCGCCAGACGCCAGAGTTGCTGCATCCTTTCCGACTGACGCGATTTGCCGAGTACGACCAGGTGGGCGAAAAGGGTGCCGCCTCGGTGGGACACTAGGATCATGCTACGCCTCGACTGCCCCAACTGTGGCCAGCGCAACAGTGCGGAGTTTCGTTATGGTGGTGAATATGACCCCAGGCCCGAAGCCACGACACAGACTGCAGAAGAAGACTGGATTCGATATCTCTACCAACGACGAAATGTGATGGGTTTGCAGATAGAATGGTGGTATCACCGGGCCGGCTGTGGGCTCTGGTTCCTCGTTGAGCGGGACCGGCGCAGCAACGAAGTGGCGCGGACCTGGCGTTGGCAGTCGGCGGGCGCCGAGAAGGCGACGGGGGAGATCGAGTCGTGAATGGCCGTCGAGTGGATGCACGCCCTGGTGAGGTGCTCGATCGCGGGCGCAGCCTGCAGTTCCAATTCAACGGACGCAGCTACGAAGGATATGTCGGCGATACCGTGGCTTCGGCACTGACGGCGGCGGGTGTCGAACTCATCAGCCGCTCGTTTAAATACCACCGCCCTCGTGGTCTGCTGTGTTGTGCCGGCCACTGTCCGAATTGTCTGGTGCAGATCGGCGACGAACCGAGTGTGCGTGCCTGTAGACGGCCGCTGGAAGAGGGCATGGTGGTTGAACCACAGAACTGCTGGCCTTCCCTCGACCGCGATGTGCTCTCCCTTACCGAGCGTGCATCCCGTTTCATGCCCGTCGGTTTCTATTACAAGACATTCCACCGGCCGAAGGTTTTGTGGCCGGCTTTCGAACATGTGCTGCGCAACGCCGCCGGACTTGGTGTCATCGATGAGAACACCCCCGAGGGGGAGTTCGACAAACAGTACATGCACGCCGATGTCGTCGTCGTCGGTGGGGGCCCCGCCGGTCTGGCTGCTGCGGTCGCCGCCGCCGATGGTGGCGCCCGTGTGCTGGTCGTCGATGAAAATCCGCAACTTGGCGGCCATCTGCGTCACAGCCGTGCCGACGCTGCTAGCAGCCAACGCGTCACCGACTGCAAGGCGAGGTTGCAGCAGGCAGGGGCGACGATCCTTACCGACACCGCCATCGTCGGCTGGTATCAGGATCACTGGCTGTCGGCGGTGCGTGGCAACCGGCTGTTCAAGATTCGCGCCGGCGCCGTCGTCGTCGCCAGTGGCGCTTTCGAAGCGCCCCCGGTGTTTGCCGGCAACGATCTGCCAGGCGTGTTACTGGGCACGGCGGTGCAACGGCTGCTTCATCTCTACGGCACGATCCCCGGACAACGGGGTGTCGTCGTGACGGCAAACGACACCGGTTGGGCCGTGGCGACAGACCTGCTCGCCGCAGGTGTAGAACTCGGCGCCGTCGTCGATGAGCGGGCAGACCCACCTGCCGGCGTTGACGCCGAGGCGGTCAAGGCAGCAGGAGTACAGGTGCTGGCGGGGTATACGATCGCCGCCGCCCGGGGCAAGGGCGGCGTAGCAGAGGTGTCGGTGGTACCGGTGGACGGCTCCGCAGGTGAGCAGCGCATCCGTTGTGAGTTCGTCGCCCTCAGCACCACGTGGATTCCCTCCGCCGAACTGGCGTCGATGGCTGGTGCTCGCAGCCGCTACGACGACGAGCTCGCCGAGATGCGTCACGACGATCTACCCGAAGGTCTGTTCCTCGCCGGTCGTGCAGCCGGTCCGTGTACGCCTGAGCAGGAGTGGACTCAGGGCGCCAGCGCCGGTGCCGCCGCCGCGGGCAATGGCAGCGACGCTGGGGCCGTCGATTCTACGGTGCAGGCTCTGCCACGTTGCTCCAAGCTGGTTGCCGCCCCTGGAGGTGATGGCGACAAACGGTTCGTCTGTTTCTGCGAGGACGTAACGGATGTCGACATCGACACGGCCATCGCCGAAGGCTTCGACCGCATCGAATTGCTCAAGCGCTACAGTACGATCGGCATGGGTCCCTGCCAGGGACGGATGTGCGGGCTCAATGGCATCCGGTTGTGCGCGCGAGCGACGGGAAAGAGTGTGCAGGAGACGGGGCGGACGACGGGGCGGCCACCGGTGACGCCCGTCTCCCTCGGGGTGTTGGCAGGGCAGAAGATGGATCCAGTGCAACTGTCGGCGGTACACGACTGGCATGTCGAACAAGGGGCCAGCATGATGGTCGCCGGCCCGTGGCTGAGACCGGAACACTACGGTGACCCCGCTGCCGAGGTCGGCGCTGTGCGCGACGCCGTGGGTCTCATCGACGTCAGTCCCCTCGGCAAGCTGCAACTGACCGGGCCCGGAGTGGCTGCCATGCTCGAGCGTCTGTATGTCAACCAGTGGCAGAATCTGCGTCGTGGGCGTGTCCGTTACGGGATCATGTGCAACGACGAGGGTGTCGTGCTCGATGACGGCGTCTGTGCCCGCCTGGGGGAAAAGGAGTGGTATGTGTCGACGACGTCCACCGGCGCCAGTGGTGCACTCGAATGGATGGAATGGTGGCGCCAGTCGGGTTGGGGTGAGGGCGTGCACATCACCGATCTGACCGAGACCCACGCTGCCTT
This sequence comes from Candidatus Latescibacterota bacterium, assembly GCA_003529325.1. Classification (GTDB taxonomy): domain Bacteria; phylum Latescibacterota; class UBA2968; order UBA8231; family UBA8231; genus UBA8231. Next base: position 6,542 of record DPVW01000107.1, read on the forward strand.
CAACCTTGCGGGCCCGAGAGCCAGGGAGTTGCTGCAGACGTTGACGTCGCGAGATTTAAGCAACGAGAAATTTCCCTACATGCGGGCCCGACGGGCGACGGTCGCCGATGTGCCCTGCTTGCTGCTGCGCATCGGCTTCACCGGGGAACTCGCCTACGAGATACACTGTCCCGCAGGTTATGGCAGGTATCTGTGGGACACCCTCATCGACGCGGGGGACGCGTACGGATTGCGGCCATTCGGTGTCGAGGCGCAGCGCATCCTGCGTCTTGAGAAAGCGCACTTCATCGTCGGTCAGGATACCGATGCGTTGACCGATCCGATCTCCGCCGATGCCGCCTGGGCGGTGCAGCTGGACAAGGAGTGTGACTTTCTCGGACGGCGGGCGCTGACGAGGATCTCAGAGCAGGGACCGAAACAACGACTGGTGGGTTTTCGTACCGGTCGCCGTGCCGATTCGATCGTGGAGGGTTTGCAGATCGTCGACAAGGATGGCGGCAAAGAACCAGAGATCATCGGTTGGGTCTCCTCCTGTCGATTTTCACCGACCCAACAGGAAACCCTCGGCCTGTGCTGGCTGCCGACGGAGCTCGCGGCGCAGGCGGAAGCGCCCTTCCATATATATGCGGAAGGTCGACTGGAGGAGGCACGTGTCCATCACGGTCCATTCTACGATCCGGAAGGTGCGCGGTTGCGCGGCTGATGGCGACTCCTTTCCTCAGTTCGCCGCTGGAGCGGACGTGGACGCTGCTGGGCGCGACGATGGCGCAGCTCGACGGGGGCTGGCGGATACCGGCTTCCTTTGCTGGCTCTGAGCTGGAGTTGCGGGCGGCGCGTCAGGCGGTCGTGCTCGGCGATGACACGGCACGCGGCAAGATTCGTCTCCAGGGAGATGCCGTCGCCCAGGTCGTTCGCCAGACTCTGGGTGACGCACCGGATGAAGTCGGCGTGGTCGCCCACGCGGGTGCCACCGAAATCACCCGCCTGCGTCCGGATCTGTGCCATGTGGGCACGCCGGCAGAAGTGCACGCTGAGACGCTCGCGGCTTTGCAGTCGACCAGCCGCGACGTGCCGCTGACCATCACAGACGTCACCCACGGCCGCTTCGAATTGCGCCTGGTGGGACCGGCGGCGCCGACGCTGCTGAGCAAGGTATGCGGTCTCGACTTCGATCCGACCGTATTTTCTGCAGATCAGGCGCGAGAGACGAGTGTTGCCAAGACCCATCAACTGCTGATTCGCGTCGACGCGGGAAAGCTACCGGCGTATCGGCTGCTCGGTGGTCGTGCCCTGGGCGCTTACGTATGGGATACGCTGATGGTGGCCGGCAGAGATCTGGGTATTGCACCCATCGGACACGCCGCATTGCAGACTCTGGACGGGTGAGGATCGAACTTTATGTGTGGCATCGTCGGACTGTTTCTGAAGAACGAATCCCTGCAGCCAGAACTTGGGCGTCTCACGGCACTCATGCTGCACGAGATGGTGGATCGCGGGCCCGACTCCGCCGGGTTTGCCGTCTACGATGTGCCGCAGGCGGCAACGAAGATCAGCTGTCTGTCGCTGACGGGGACCAGCGACTGGGCGGCTTTATGCAAAGAGGTGGAGAAGGTTGTGGGCGCGCCAATCCGGATTGAAGAGATCGAGGACCACGCCATCCTGCACACCGAGGGAGATGGCGCCGTCGCCCGCAACCGCATCATCGAGATCGCGCCAGATGTGACGGTGCTCTCCGTCGGTCACGCCATCGAACTGTTCAAGGGCATCGGTGATCCGGATGCGATTACGCAACGTTTCGGTTTGGCGCAGCGCACGGGCACGCACGCCATCGCCCACACACGCATGGCGACGGAATCCGCCGTCGTCATCGCCGGCTCGCATCCATTTTCGACCGGCGCCGACACCTGCCTGGTTCACAATGGCTCGCTGTCGAATCACAACCGACTGCGGGAAAATCTGAGGCGTCGTGGTGAGACATTCCAGACGGAGAATGACTCCGAGGTCGCCGCCGGATACCTCGCCTGGCGGATGCGGGAGGGCGACTCACTGGAGGGTGCCATCGAACGGGCGCTGCAAGATCTCGATGGATTTTATACCCTCGCCATCGGCACCGGAGATGGCTTCGCCGTCGTGCGCGACCCCATCGCCTGCAAACCGGCGGTGATCGCTGAAACCGAGGACTGGGTGGCGATGTCGTCGGAATTCCGTGCCATCGCCAGACTGCCCGGGGTCAACCATGCCGACATCTGGGAGCCGAAGCCGGCCACGGTATATGCCTGGAGTCACGCCGCATGACAGTGGCTACCGAGTTGGATCTGGACAGCCTCAGCATACGGCAGGTGAATGCGGCGTTGCAGGGCGCTGAGGAGGGGGCATTCCGGGTCCTGCATGCGGGGGGCGCACACGCCCTGGCCTGTGGTCTGAATGCAACGCTCGACGTCACCATCGATGGACATGCCGGGTATTATTGTGCCGGCATGAACAAACATGCCAGTGTCACTGTGATGGGCAATGCCGGTACTGGCTGTGCCGAGAACATCATGTCCGGACAAGTGCGAGTACAGAGGGATGTGAGTCAGTCGCTGGCCGCCAGCGGCCATGGTGGGCTCGTCGTCGTCGAAGGTTCTGCTTCGGCGCGGGCGGGAATCTCGATGAAGGGTGTCGATATCGTCGTCGGCGGGGACGTGGGACATATGTCTGGATTCATGGCTCAAACAGGACGACTCGTCGTGCTTGGCGACTCCGGTTCGGACCTGGGTGATTCGATCTACGAGGCGCAGATCTACGTGCGCGGAGCCGTCGCCAGCCTGGGGGCGGATTGTGTGGAGAAACCAATGGCAGAGGAGCACACAGCCAGCCTCGCAGAGTTGCTGGCCCGTGCGGGATTCGATGCGGACGCCACAAGCTTTCGACGATTTGGCTCCGCCCGCAAACTCTACCACTTCTCCATCGACAACATGGAGGACTACTGATGGCTGAGGATTCGGACAGGTCGCGTATGCCGCAAACGATGCCGCGCAAATCGGCGACCTTCGACGACCACACTCTCGCGGAGATTCGTCGCGCCGCGGCAACCGGGATCTACGACATCCGCGGTGGTGGCGCCAAGCGCAGAGTGCCGAACTTCGACGATCTCGTCTTTCTTGGCGCCTCCATGTCCCGCTATCCATTGGAGGGCTATCGCGAGCGTTGTGATACGGAGGTCGTACTCG
>DPVW01000384.1:0-5311 GCA_003529325.1 Candidatus Latescibacterota bacterium
TCGGATGCCTTCCATGGTCTCCGCCAACTGCAGGGCGCCATCGAGTAGCGCGTTGAAAGTTTCGACGCTGATCGGCTTTGGTAGCAGCACGTCGATGCAACTCATGACCTCGAACTCTGTGATCGAGGGCTCGTCATCGACTATCAAGATCTTCACATCACAACTCCTGGTGGGACCGGTGGTTGGTGGCGGGAGGAGGGAAGCAACGCGCTAACGAATGACGGCCAGCCGCTTGCGTGCCTCCACGCCATCTGCCTGCAGCACGGTGTAGTAGATCCCTGCTGCTACCAGGACACCGTCCTCATTGGTTCCGTCCCAACGCACGGAGTGACGTCGTGCCGAGCGCTCGCCCAGGTCAAAGCGACGAACGAGGGCGCCATCCGCGGCAAACAGGGTCAGCCGGGTCTGGGTGCTGGCTTGATCGAGTTCAAAACTGATGTAGGTCCCGTCGTGCTGTCCTGGACGAAAGGGGTTGGGTACCCCGGATTCCAGGGCCAATACATTCGGCGCTGGACCATCGTTAAGCTCTGGATCGTAGGTGACGATCACCTCGTACTCATAACCGATGCCGACGACGTCGACATTGCTGAGTACAAGCACGACTTCATCCCACGCGTCCCAGCCCCATATGGAGATGCTACCACTGGTGCCGACATCACGCACCTTGAGGCTATCCGCCGATATCAGCAGCAGTTGGCGGCGCCACCTGCCCCGTGCCAGTTCGGTATCGATCGTTGCGCCCCCGGGCAATAGCTGGGGTTCGAGTCGGATATATGCCCGTGACATGTGATCCAACCGGCCCGAGTCACTGAGGGCGACCTTTGCGGCGACGGGAAAGGCGGGGGTGAACTCGGATGCGTAGCTGGCACCATCCTCGAAGAAGCCCTCGCGAAAGCGATCGCCGACAAACCAGGACCAGACCCCCAGGTCGCAATATGCCCCCTCGATGCCGGCGTCACTCACGTCTTCAACACCGAGGACGTTACCGTTGTAGTTGCGCAGGGCGCTGTCGAAGTTGTCGAGTCGGGCACTCTGTCGACGCTGATGCTCTTCCCAGATCCAGCGGATGACGTCGCGACCGTAGCGTTGATCGAGAAAGTGCCCGAAGACAGCGGCGCCATAGGAGTGGAAATCCGCCGAGGGAATACCACTGTCCAACGCGCGGGATGGGTTCAGCAGGAAGGAGCAGACGTACTGGAGATAATCGTCCAGCTGCGGATAGGCGACATCTTCCATCCATGTCGCCGACGCCTCCTGCCACCAACTGCCGTCACTACCCTGGTAGTAGCCGAATTGGATCACGTGGAAAATCTCATGTGCCAGGGTCACGCGCAAGGCGTCGGTGCCACGTGTTCCCGAGTAACCGGGACAGATGAAGGAGCCGCCAAAGATGGTGTTGCTGAAGTCGTTGTCGACCTTGAAATAGGCGGGACCGGAGCCGCCATTCGAAATCGGGTAGGTAATGCCGTAGTTCCCCCCCTGACCCAGATCGACCAAATAGACATCGACCTCATTGCCACCACCAATGCCACCGTCGACGGGGGGGACATGGTAACCGAGGACGTCGATCTGCAACTGCCAGGCACTGTCGGCGACGACGGCTGCGAGATCTACATAGTCGGGAATGCCGTTGCCGTCGTTGTCCGTCGTGTCCACGGCGTCACGCCCCGTCATGTCATAGTGCAGGCGGAAGTGTCCTGCCGGTGAAACGACCTGATGATCGAGGTCTGGTCGTTCCAGTGCGCTGGCGAGCAAGCCGCGCGCTAGCGGATCGGCGTCCTGGCGAGCTTCGGCGGCGGCGACGGCGAGGGGTGTGCCGCAGAATTGTGGTTCCGCTGGTTCGAGTCTGAGAAGCTGCCTGGCTGCCCGCACCCCCTGGGCTGTCGTCACCTTCGCCTGGATCACGGAGACATTCAGTAGCAGAACGCAAAGAGCAAGTGCGGTTCGCATCGTTGTTTGGTATCGCTTTCTCATCCTGAAACGGGCATTACCACACGACGGCGATCTTGCCACGCTCGAGGCGGGCGCCTTCGAAACTTCGCAGGTCATAGATGTAGATGCCGGCAGCAACGGCAAAACCGGCGTTGTTGACACCCGGCCAGAGAATCTCCCGGCTCCTCTGGCGCTGATCTTCCTCGAAACCACGCCAGATCATCTCCCCCCCAGATCGATAGATCCGCAGTCGCGAGAACAAGGGCACACCACTGAAACTCATGAAGGGATCCTGCCCAGGGCGGAAGGGATTGGGGTAGATGACGACGCCAGATGTCGGCACCAGACGGACTGCCTGAAAGGCACGATTGTCGTCGACTTCGACCTCTTCGACGATGTGGTCTTCCGGATCGACCTCAATGAGGAACACCGAACTTCCGTATCGTTGCCAGGGCACCAGTAAGCTGGCGACACCACCGGCTTCGACCCGGCCGTGGTAGGTGTCCTGGAAGACGACGGCACATGCCGTCGAATCGGCGGCGCATGCGGAGACGCGTACATCGAAGGGTGCCGCCAGCGCCACCGCCCCTAGATTGGCGATCTGCACGAGCAAGTCGTCATCCTCGTTGCGCAGGTCACCGCCAAAGACGGCAAGATTTGGCAGGCCTTCCTCGAGGCCGAATTGGGCCAGTGTTGCCACGGTGAGACGGGTCACGGCAGCGACCAGTTCCCAGTTGATGCTGTCCGGCAGGTCGGTGACGCTGTGATACTGGGTATTGATCCGATAGTCGCCCGCCAAAACAGAGGCCGCATCCGCATCCGTGGGCAGATAATTCTCTATGCCGAGGATGGCGTCGTATCCCTTCGCCCAGAATGGCTGGTGATCGCTGAGACCGGCGAAACGATCCTCGAGAACATCGAGCTGCAGTCCAATGGCGTAGCGCTCATTGACGGCTCGCATCAGATCGACGAGCCAGATGGAGGAGGGGTTGCTGACCAGTTCGAGACGGTCCGCCAGATCGTTGAATCCGACCATGTCGAAGTTGAGGACGCCAAGAATCCGGTCCCCCCGCGCCCTGGCAGCATCGGCGTAGTGGCGGCTACCCCACAGACCGAGTTCTTCACCTGACCAGGTGATGAAACGAATCGACCACGGAAAGGGCCCGGCGGAGGCCAGGACACGGGCACTCTCGAGGACGACGGCGACACCGGATCCATTGTCATCGGCGCCGGGTGCGGGGTGTGTCAGCCAATCCCACGGCCCTGGTGTCTCACCGACACGGGCCAGGTCCGCGCGACTGCTGCGCTTGCCGATGGCATCGTAGTGACCGCAGATGATGTAGCTGCCGGCCTCCGGGTCGGTACCCCTCAATTCGCCGACGACATTGAACATCAGTGAATCGCCGGCGGTGATGCGGAAGCTGTCCAGTTGAACCGCCTCGGCGCCGAGTACGTCCGCCAGTTGTTGACGCAGATAGGTCGTGCTGGCAAATGTCTCCGGCCGTCGCGCGTGTCGTGTGCGCACGTTGCCGTGCACGGCGCCGGCGGCGGGATCGATCAGCGACAGACGCTCTACATCGACACGCAGGCGTGTGGCATCGACCTGATCCAGCAGTGCGGTGACGGCGGCGGAAGGTTCCCGTGCCGCCGCACGCGCCGCCGCTGGTGAGGATGGCGCGGCGTAGTGGTCGGGTAGGGGATAGAGGAAGTGGTCACGCTCGAGCAGTTGTGTCAATCGGGCAGTTTCCAGGCGTACAAGGCCCCAACCGTCGCTATCCTCGTGGATCAGCTCCACTCCTTCGATCCGTCCTCCACCATGCAGGTGATCGGCGAGATACCAACCCTCCCCCGCGGTGGCCTCATCTGCAAAGATGACGTTGAATCCGGCATCGGTGAGTCGTCGGGAGGTGATCTGGTCGCCATCGACGATGGCGAGCCCGGGGGCCACGTATCGCAGATCGCCCAGCAAAGCAAGATCGCCGGGGGTGGTCCAGGCCACCCCCAGGATATGATCTGTGGTAGGCGTATCGGTGCTTGACCAAACGGCAGGCAACGATGCGATGAGGACGAGAGTGAGCGCGGCGCACGGCAGCAGGCGTCTGGACATGCTAAGAATATACGACCCAGCCAACAGCCCGTTAAGGCGGATCAGCCGCGGAGAATCATCGACAGGGCAGATTCTACGATCTCGTCGGCGTTGACCGTGTCGCACAGGACTTTGGTGGTGCCAAGAAGGCCGGCACCGAACGGAACAGGGCCTTGGCGAGGTTGTCGGGCGTCAGATCACAGCGGATCTGTCCGCTCTGCTGGCCCCGCTCGATGGTGTCGATTAACAATCCGGAGGTGCTGGCGTGGTGGCGTTGTAGCAACGGCGAATCTCTGGATCGTGCGGGCCCAGTTCGACGGCTGTATTCATCGCCAGGCAACCCCGTTGCACCGGCTGGTCGCAGCACATGAGAGCAAAGATGTGCAACCAGGCGCGCAGGCCATCCAGTGGCGTGTCGGCATTGGACAGGGCGGCGTGCGTCTGCCGGTAGCCCTCCTGCAGATAGCGCGTAAGAGATTTCACAAAGAGATCATGCTTGTCGTCAAAGGCCTTGTAGATACTTCCCTTGTGCAATCCCGTGGCCTCCATGAGGTCGGCCATGGAAGTCGCCTTGTAGCCCTTCGTCCAGAACATACCAATGGCCGCATCAAGGGCCTCGTCCATGTCGAATTCACGTGGTCTGGGCATCTTCGACCGTTAATAGAAGAAGAGATACTCGCATTGCAGCTAATCGTCACGACGCAGTGGGAATATCGGGTTATCGGTGTCAATATTGCTAAAAAGGCGAGCCTCGAATTTTTCCACTGTCTCGTCAGCGCCGATCGGCCTCGACGGAAAGGAAACGGGAGCCATTATCGGTATCGATTGCGGTGAAAGCGAGCAGATTGGTGTCCTGCACGTCATTGAAGGTGAGTCGTCCACCGACGGCGACGGTAGCGGTGGAACGACCCTCCACGCCATCGCGATGCACGAGTTCCATCTTGGCGAGCCAGTCGCCACGTGTGACTTGCAGATCCAGACTTGTCTGCTGCAGCAGGTCGTAATGGGGCACCAGTGCCTCAGGCTGCGTGCGCAACCAGTCGACGAATTGACCTACCGTCCCAGGAAGGCGGGATCACTGACACCATTGCTGGAACCGGAATCCAGCGAGAATTGCAGTTGATAGGTCCCGGTGAGTCGCTCCGTGGTGATGTCCACGTCCGCACGGTATGTGACACTCTCGTCGAAGTAGGCGACGAAGTCATCGTTGAGTTCATTCGACGGGACGAAGGCAAGCACGCCGACGGCAAAGATGGTGAATCCCACCAGTACGCGACTGTTGTGTGCCACCAC
>DPVW01000384.1:5465-5617 GCA_003529325.1 Candidatus Latescibacterota bacterium
GCACGGGGACAATCGCCATGAAAGCAGGCAGGAAGCCGACGGAGTAGAAGAGAGTGGTGATCATGCCCATGGCGGTGATATTGCCCAGATCACCGCCATGGGGGGGAGTCGGAAAAATTCAGCGACGCCTCTGCGCATGGCACTGAGCATCG
>DPVW01000084.1:0-892 GCA_003529325.1 Candidatus Latescibacterota bacterium
CTCGTAACAGTGCGAAACGAGGTACTCGGCCGTCTCCGGCTCGTTGAGCCGGGTCGGCGTTAGCCCGTGGACATCAATGCACATGCGGCAATACATCGCGCGGCGACTGATGCCCCGATTAAAAGGTTCTCAAGCCTTAAATAAACGTACAGGTCGCGCCGCGCATGGCGAAGGAGAAGAAGACGCAGGGCTTCCAGTCGGCCGCGGGCCTCATCCGCTATTTTGACGCCGAGGACAGCAATGCGCTGCAGATATCCCACTGGGGAGTTTTGCTGGGAGGTATTCTCGCTATCGCCGTGGTCGAGGTTTCGACGGCGGTCGGGCTCCAGACCGGAGCCTATGTTCTGGCTGTCGGCCTCTCCGGCATCGTCTTTAACGAGTTCCGGATTTCGCGCTCGCGCACCCTCTAATAGCTGCGGCAGATTCGGCCACAATGGAGCAGTGCAGCTACTGCGGCTTCGTGCTGGAAGCGCTCGGTTCGAACTGCCCCAACTGTGGCGTCGCGGTACCGGGCCGCCCGCCGGCTGCGGTCGCGGCACCAGAGCCGGTGCAGCCCCGCCAGGCCACGCCATACCGCCGGTGGCGCGGCTGGCTGAAGCCGTTGCTGGCACTGCTGCTGGTGGCGGGGCTGCTAGCATTGCCGCAGGCGCAGCCCTTCCTGCGCGGGCTTGACGACCTGTGGGGGGATCTGAACAGTAGCTACTACGAAGTGCCCGAAACCGTCAGTATGACACTGATGCGAAATTTTACGATATTCTTGACGTCGGGCCCGTCGGCTGACTGGCGGCTGGCGCTGAGTGAGCCAGGTCATCGTCCCAGCGGTCCGCAAGGCGCCGGCAATAGCTGGCAGGAAATACACACGCTCGACGCGACACCAGCGTGGGACGACACG
>DPVW01000084.1:1266-3392 GCA_003529325.1 Candidatus Latescibacterota bacterium
AAATTTCGGTCAGCTACAACGTCACCGTCTCGACCATCATCTCGGACCTGAAGGCGGAGGGAGCCGGGACTATCGACCAGTATCCTGCCGCGTATGACAATTTCCTGCAGGATGAGTGGAAGGTCGAGCCTTCCAACACGCAGGTGCAGGAGCTGGCGACGCAGTTCGCCAACGGCACCGGCGGCAACGTGCTGCATATCCTGCGCAATATCTTCGACTACATCATGGGCAACTTTACCTACGTCCTCGGGACGACGCCCAAGAGCTGTGACCAGACACTCAGCTACGGCTACGGCGATTGCGACGACCTCGGACTGCTCTACGTCTCAATCGCGCGCGCGGCCGGAATCCCGGCCTGGATGGAGCTGGGGATGATTCCGCGTTCTTCCGATGGACTGCAGGACTGGGGCGGCCACGCCTGGGTCAACGCATTAGTACCGCTTGGCGGGGGGAACTACACTGTTGTGACGGTCGACCTCGCCAACGGCTACTACCTCTGGATGCCACCCTACCGCCTCTCGGAGTATGTCGACAACGGGGACTCCGATGACCTGAAGGCATTCTACTTCCTCTTCTCGAGCCAGGGCAGCGGCCGCGCCAGCTTCACGCAGGACATCTCCGTCGCGAGCTACAGCGAGCAGGGCAAGCTGCGCATCGAGGCATGAAATACCTCCTGTTCCAGCCGGAGGAGCTCGAGGAGCTGATGCAGTTCCTTGAAGCCAACCTGGACGAGAACTACAACCCGCAAGTGTTCCTGAAAATCCAGTCGCAATGGCCGGACGGCTTCGCCATTGCGTGGCGCGGCGGGAAGATAGTCGGCGTCGGGTGCGGGGCGCTGCTGCCAGGCGACAAACTGCGCGTGCTGGTGCTGGTGCTGGCACCGGGAATGCAGGGGCACGGGCACGGGCGCAAACTGCTCGAGATGCTGGTGGCGGCCGGGCACAAGCGCGGCTGCCGCCGTGTCACCCTTGAAGCGCGCGTCGATTCAGAGGCTGTCGAATTCTACCGCCATCTCGGCTTCAGCAGCGTCGACCTGCTGCCCTGCTATTACCAGGACGGCGGTGACGCGGTCGTGATGGAACGGCCTATCTGAAACGCCGGCGCGCAGCGAGAGCGAGCGGCAGTGCCGCTAACACGCCCACACCGGGGAGCGAAAATCCAGGCTCATCGACCACTTCGGGAGCGGGGCCGTTACGCTGCGGGTTGCTTGGATCCGCTTTCTGGTCAATAGCGGTATCTGCTTCCGCAAAGGTTACCTCTTCAGCCTCGAGGGATATCGTCCGTTCTCCTGACTCATCGCCTGGAACGGGCATGTCCATGTGCATGTATGCGATACGTCCCGTGTCAGATGCAATATATGAATGAGCCTCGACAGGAAGTCCCTCATCCATTTCGTCTTCCCCCTCCCTCTCATTCTCTTCGTTCTCTTCATCCTCTTCACCTTCGCGGCCAGGATCGCTGGGGTCCATGGGGTCCTCGTTGCCGGAATCATCTTCACGTTCCTCCTCACTCACGTATGGCAGTACCTCAAACGCCTCAACGGTTGAACCATCAGCAAGAGGCACATTCAGCCGCCCGCCAGTGGTGAAATTGTAGTGGATGGGTTCTGGAATCTCGACCGGGCCAAAATAGAACCGGTTGCCCTCGATGCGCAGATTCGCTCCAGAATCGTCGTAGGCGTCACGTTCCTCTTCTTCCATTTGATCAAGGGCGGCATCCAGTAGCTCCTGCATCCAGTTGGAAGGTATGTGTAACGGGAACAGGTCCCCCCAGCTCTGGAAACTGCGGTTAACATCCATTTCTGCAAAATTCTCTGTCAAGTTTTTGTATAATTCCTGCAGTTCTGGTATCTGGTCACAATCATCCTCAGGGCAGGCGGAGGAAACAGGCTTGTCCAGGTCAATCGTCCCACCGAGGTCACCACTGATGGTGACAAGCGTGGAACCGCCCCAGATTTCACCCTCCTCAATAGGCAGGTCCAGCACGTTCATTGGCTCGTCAAACTCCAGCAGGAGGTGGAAACTGATCTCTGTACTGCCTCCCCAGGAAACGGAGTCGTAGCGAACTTCCTTCCAATCATAGTATTCAGTATCGCTTTCCCCATCGTATCCACTCCATTCATCGGT
>DPVW01000417.1 GCA_003529325.1 Candidatus Latescibacterota bacterium
CCACGGCCAACGACAGTCTGAACTGTTCCACGGCTCGTGCGGCAATACCCACCTGCGAGTAGACCCTGCCGATTTCGAAACGGGCCCGGGCATCGTGGGGATCCCCCTCCAACACGGTGCGCCAACGGCGAATCGCATCGACGTGACCGTTGAGCGATTCGAAGGTTCGCATGGCGGCGCCGGCTTGTTTGGTCTTGCCCTGTTTCTGGTAGGCCAGCGCCAGGTGATAGTGGGCCTCGTGGTCAAGTGGCTCGAGTCGGATCGCCTTGTGCAGGGCCTGGGTAGCAGGCTCGAACTGCCCCTGGCTCGCATGGATCTGACCGAGTCCACGATAGGCGTCGGCCGAGGTAGAATCCGCAACTGTCGCCCTGTGGAAGGCCTCCTCAGCCTCCTGATAACGTCCCAGGCGATGGAATGCCCAGCCCAGACTGAGATGCGGCAGTGCCTGATCGGGATCTTGCGTGACCGCTTGCCGCAGAATCTGCACGGCCTCTTCGCATCGACCCAGTTTGATGCAGTAGATATCTCCCAGGGCGTGGTAGGGCAACAGATACTCCGCGTCCAGACGGATCGCTTCATGCATCTGCAGAGCTGCCTCTTCGTAGGCGCTTTCCTGCGCCATGGCGACACCCAGGTTGTAGTGCGACGGCGCATGACCGGGGGAGATCGACAGGGCACGACGGTAGACATTGCGAGCCTCCCCATAACGCTCGAGGCGCAGATATACGGCGCCGAGTCCCTGTAGCCCGTCCACCAGATCGGGGGCTCCCTCGAGGGCCCTCATATAGGCGTCGATCGCTTGTTCAAAATCCCCTCTTTTGGCGCGTATCCGGGCTACGCCCACGTGGGCGTCGGCGTGATTGGGGTCGACGGCGAGGATCCGCTGAAAGCACGTCCGTGCTTCATCATATCGGGCTTGCCGGTAGAGCAGAGCGCCGAGTTTGTAACGAGCCGCCGTGTCCGCCGGCGCGATCTCCAGCCGACGCCGGTAGTCGCTTTCCAGTGCGATCGGATCTTCCGGACTCGGTTGCTCTCGGGCGGGTGTATCACAAGCGATTCCCTGCAACAGGAGCACGGCGCACAACACCCCGAAGACGGCGGCCCTTCGTACTGTCCGGAAGTGGTCCATGTCAGTGGCTATTGTCCTGGCTCGGTGGCGACGAGGATCTGATCGACCGCCACCTGTCGCAGAATCTGTTCGATGCCACTGGGCCAGTGGATCTCGACACGGTCGGCGATCTGTGCGCTTCCCAAACCGAAGTGAACTCGCAGATCACTCTGTGAGAGATAACTGCTGCCACTGCGGACCTCCCTGATCTGGGTCACGCCTCCGGTTACCACTTTGATCCTTGCGCCGATGCCATCACGGTTGCTGGCGCCGCCCACGGTTCGGATCGACAACCAATGGTTGCGATTGCCACCGTCGTTGCGCAGCAAGCTACCCCGTTGACCACTGTTGGAGACAAAGATGTCCAGGTCGCCGTCGTTGTCGTAGTCGGCAATGGCCGAACCCCTGCCCACCTTGGCCGGTTCAAGCCCTGCCCCCACTTCATCGGTCACGTCGACGAATACTCCGTCGCCGCTATTTTGAAAAAACTGGTCACGCTGGGCGTAGGTGGTGGCACCGTCAAACTCCTGCACCAGGGGGTGCACGTGTCCGTTGGCGAGGAAGAGATCCAGGTCGGCATCGTTGTCGTAATCGAGGAAGCCCGTGCCGAATGTGAGTGTGCGCAGAGTGGGCTCCCCCAGACCTGAGGGGAAGGTGACATCAGCAAACTGGCTGTTGCCGTCGTTGCGATACAACCGACAACTCTCCCATTGGAAGTTGCAGACCACGAGGTCTGTATCACCGTCGAGATCGAAGTCACCAAAGTCGGTTCCCATGCCGGCCTCCGGCCGCGCATTGTCGCTGAGGGCGACGCCGGAAATCAGCCCGACTTCTTCGAAATGTCCCGTGCCATCGTTACGGAACAGAAAATTGGCGGTCATGTCGTTGGCAACATACAGATCGGTGTCTCCGTCCCCATCGTAGTCACTGAAGACGACACCAAGCTGACGGCCGGAGTCCCGGTATAATCCTGCGGACCTCGTGGCATCGGCAAAGACCCCGTCACCCTCGTTCATGTAGAGGATACCTGAGTCGCCATCGTACTGTGTCGGTGCACAGTAGACCGGAATCTCCCCTCGGTAACATCTTTCCTCCTGTAGACTGATTCTGGCATTGTTTGCTGCATACAGATCTAGTTCACCGTCATTGTCCACATCGGCAAAGGCAGCACTCGTGCTCATGCGCGAATCGCCAGTTCCCGACCTACGGGTCACATCCTCAAAGGCTCCTGCACCATCGTTGTGATATAGTACATTGGAGCCGAAGTTGGTGACATACAGATCTACTTTGCCGTCGTTGTCATAGTCACCGACACAGCTGCCCAAACCGTAGCCTGGATCACCTGTTCCCGTCATATGTGTGACATCACCGAAGGTTGAGTTGCCGTTGTTGCGATACAGCATATTGGTCGGGGGGGTGGCCGATGAATACCCCGGTAGCGGGGCGCCGTTCACCAGGTAGAGATCCTGAAAGCCGTCGCCATCATAGTCCAGGAAGGCGGCACCGGAGCCGTAGGTCTCAACGTAGTGATATCCGCCACTGGCACCGGTGACATGCTGGAAATCGATACCCACATGCTTGGCTACCTCCACAAAAACAGGACCACGTCGCCCTGAGCCGAGGTCGTCGCCTTTTTCCTGACAACCCGTGTGGGTGGCGATGACCCACAGCGAAAGCCAGATCACCAGCGCTATACGCACACCACGGAGACTACACATGATCGTCGATACTCACATCCACCTGTATGATCCATTCAAACCTGAGGGTGCACCCTGGCCCGATCCCGAGGACGAGATCTACCAGACGACACTGCCTGAACGATGTAAGGAGCAAGCGGTCCCGGTAGGCGTGGACGGCGCCATCGTTGTCGAGTGCAGTGACTGGGTCGAGGACAACCAATGGGTGCTGGATTGCGCCGAAAAGGAATCCTTCATCTTCGGACTGGTGGGCAACCTCGACATCCATGACGATGATTTCAGGGCGAATCTCGAACGCTTCGACAAGAACCCACTTTTCCGCGGTATCCGTGGACGCTTGCGCAAAGCGGATGACCTCGATGGCCTGCGCGACCTCGCGGCGAGAGATCTTTCCCTGGACCTGTCACTGAACGATCAGACATTCACGATTGCTGAGAGTATACCCGACCTCCGAATCATCATCAATCACTGCGCCGGCATCAAGATGAACGGTGAGGATCCAGAGCTGGATACCGTCGATCGAATGCGTCGCACCGCCGAGTATCCGAACATCTTCTGCAAACTCTCCGGGATGATGGACCTGCGCTGCACGATCCGGCCGGCGCCCAAAGAGGTCGGCCACTACGCACCCTACCTCGACCTGCTATGGGATGCCTTCGGCGAGGACCGCATGATCTTCGGCAGCGACTGGCCCGTCTCCGATCGTAGTGGTCGTACGTATGCTGAAGTGCTGCAACTGGCCCAGCAATACGTCGCCACGAAGCCCGCGTCGGCGGAGGCCAAGGTCTTTGCCGAGAACGCGCGTCGCGTCTACCGATGGAACGAACGTTAGCGACGGCAGCAGGTCGCGTGCGCCCTATCCGTGTGACAGTCCTGTGTCTTGCTGTCGTTTGCTGTGTTCCCCGATACGGGGTCACCGAGACACCGGCGCCTCTGTTCGTGGACGTTGCCACCAAAGCGGGCCTGACAAAGGGCCACACCGGCGGCGCCAGAGAGAAAGAGTTCGTCGTGGAGGCCAAAGGTGGGGGCGTCGCCTTCGTGGACTTCGATGACGACGGCGATCTGGATATATACTGGGTTAACGGTTCGTCACTGGACAAGCCAGAAGAGGGCCACGGCAATCTCTTATACAGGAATGACGGAGTCGGAGCCTTTGCCGACGTAACCACCGCTCAAGCTGTCTCCGGCAGCGGTTGGGGCATGGGGATCGTCTGTGCTGATTTCGACAACGATGGCGACCAGGACCTCTACATCACCAGTCTGCAGGCCAATCTCCTCTACCTCAATGAGGGCGGTCGATTCGTCGAGGTCGCCCACAGCGCGCACGTCGCCGTGCCCCATTGGAGCACGGGCGCTGCCTTCGCCGACTATGATCTCGACGGAGATCTCGATCTTTATGTCGCCAACTACATCGAGTTCAGGCGTGCAGAAATCGCCCCCCTCGGCGCCAAGTGGAAAGGTGTGGATGTCTTCGTCGGTCCAAATGCCCTACCGGCGGCGCCGGATGTGTTCTTCCGCAACGAGGGCGATGGCACCTTCTCCGACCAGACCACCTGGGCCCGACTCGCCCACCCCTCTCCAGGCTTCGGACTGGGAGTACTGTTCGCCGATACCGACCAAGACGGCGACGCCGACCTCTATGTAGCAAATGACTCGAGCCCGAATTTCCTCTATCAGAATCGGGGCGACGGCCGTTTCACCGACGTCTCCTTGCCATCCAACACGGCGTACGGGGCCAGGGGTGAGTTGCAGGCAGGCATGGGTGTCGCCTGGGGCGACTACGATGCGGATGCCCTCCCCGACCTCTTCGTCACCCACTTCGAAGGCGAGTACAACACGCTGTATCACAACCAGGGCGGCGGCCACTTCGCCCCACTCAGCTTCGAGGCACTGCTGGCTCAGGCGAGTTTGCCCTTCGTCGGCTTTGGCACGGGTTTCTTCGACCATGATAACGATGGCGACCTGGACCTGCTGGTGGCCAACGGTCACGTCTATCCTCAGATTGAGTTTGCCGGCACCGGCTCGAGTTACGCCCAACCCAACCAGCTCTTCGACAATACAGGGGATGGGCGCTTCCAACTTCTCTTGCCTCAATCTGGGGACAGCCTGGGTAGTGCTCGTGTCAGCCGCGGTTCGAGTATCGGCGATTACGACGACGATGGGGACCTGGACATCCTGATTGCCAATCTCGACGACCGACCATCGCTGCTGAGAAATGACGTGGGCAACCGCAACAACTGGCTGGGCATCAAGCTGATCGGCAGGTCGAGCAACCGGGACGGTATCGGGGCACACGTGCGCCTGGTGGCAGGAGGCAGCGTACAGATCCGTGACGCCATTCGTGGTAGCAGTTTTCTGTCCAGCCAGGACCCGCGCCTGCATTTCGGCCTCGGCGCAGTGACAGAAGTCGATACCCTGGAGGTGCGCTGGCCCGGCGGTGGCGTGCAACGTCTGCTGGAGATGAAGGTCAACCGCTACCACGTCGTGACCGAATGGTGAGAGGACGTCAGGCATGCAACTGATCGTTGCTCTCAGCACACTCATCTGCCTTACCACTGCCGTGGCGGTTTGCTCCGAACCGGATTCCGAAGGACTCCGGACCGTACAGGTCAGGGACAACATCTATATGGTGAATGGCGCCGGGGGCAATGTTGGCGTCTCGATCGGCGCCGACGGTGTTCTGCTCGTCGACAGCAAACCGGCGCAGCTGACACATGGGCTGCGCACCGCCCTGATCGGACTGCAAGGGGGCCGACTGGTCTACCTGCTCAATACCCACTTCCACCCCGACCACGTAGGTGGCAATCCGGAGTTAGGAACACAGGGTACCATCATAGCCCACAGCCGCACCCGCCAGCGTCTGGTTACGGGTCCGGAACCCATGAAGCGATTCTTTCAAGCCCCTCCGGAAGCAGGGCTGCCTGAGGTCACCTTTGAAGAATCACTTTCCCTGCACTTCAATGGCGAAACGATCACAGCCACTCATTATCCCCACAGCCACACCGACGGGGACATTGCCATCTCGTTCACCGGAAGCAACGTCGTCCACCTGGGCGACCTGTTCTTCAACGGTCTCTTCCCATTTGTCGATCTGGACTACGGCGGCGACGTGGAGGGTCTGACGCGAGTTGTCGCCAGCCTCGTGGAGGAATTGGCAGCTGACACGAAGATCATTCCAGGGCACGGACCGCTGGGAACGCTCGACGATCTGAAGCTCTACCACCGCATGCTGGTCGAGACGACGGCGACGATACGAGCGGCAATGCAGGCCGGAAAAAGCCTGCGACAGATCCAACAGGAAGGTTTGCCGGAAGAATGGCGGGACTGGGATTGGCCCTACGTCCCCACCCGGCGGTGGATCGAGATCGTCTATTGGAGTCTCGGGCGC
>DPVW01000189.1:0-1122 GCA_003529325.1 Candidatus Latescibacterota bacterium
CCTCCTCGAGACTGCTGAGGGCAGACTGGTTCATCAGTTCCAGTTCCGGTTTGAGCGCGTCCAATGCCTTCTTGGCACCCTCGTAGGTCGGTTTGCTGTAGGCCGCCTCCATCTTGCGACGGATCCGTGACTGCTCACTCTTGGGCAGGTACGACTCGACATTCTTGCGCTCGTTTTCGGTCGCCGCCTGCACGAAACCCAGCGGGATCTTCTGGCCGTCGAGGGTGACACCCAGAGCGATGATGATCTGCTCGTCGGCGAAGCTCTTGCCGTCAAGGAAAAGCGCCACCAGATCGTATTCCTCCAGGGAGCGTTGCTGGAATTGGGCCAGCTTCCGTGCCGTCGCTTGCACATACCGACGCGACGCCGATGGCGGCAATGCCGGGTACTGCCTGACTGGTCAGGATGGAGGAGAAGATTCGTCGTCAGAAAGGTGTGTGGAGCGCCGAGGGCGAAGATGGCGGCGAAACCGAGGGTTGCACCCGCTTCCGGGTTAGCTCGTATCGTGGGTGACGTGCAGAATATCCCCCGGCGCGAGACCCATGTCGTCGGCATAGAGTATAGAACGCCTCTGCCCGCAGGGGACCCAGGGTGGCGATTGCACGGCTCGCAGGATGCGCGAGGAAGTAATCGGCCAGCAGTCCCGTGGATTCACCGACATCGTTGGAGATCGTCAGACCATCGACGAGGACACCCGCCGGTTCGAGAATGCTGTGAAAACCTGCGAGGCGTGCCTCGAGGCCCTGCGCTGCAGCAGCTGCCAGGACCGCGCGTGCATTCGCCTGGCCCCAAGAAATTCACTCGCACCGATGTAGAACAGCGTCGGCAGCGCCTGCTCTGTCCCGGCCCCAGGATCGGCCGTGTTGAGGACGACGGGAATGCCGGCGGCACGAGCCCGTGCCACATTCTCGCGAATGGCATCCGGGTCGGGGCAGGTGACAGCAAGACCATCGACGTCGGCGGCGATCGCATCGTCCAGGAAGTCGGCCATATTCTCGATGGAGAAGGTCGGATTGCTCAGCCACTGCACGTCCACATCATAGCGCTTGCCGGCATCCTCCATGCCGGTAATCACGACATTCCAGAACGGATTTCCAGGTCCGCCGTGGGTGACAAAGGCAA
>DPVW01000189.1:1450-4068 GCA_003529325.1 Candidatus Latescibacterota bacterium
TCACTCTGTTGGGCGGTTCCACCATCGGCGAACAGCGTGGCAATGAGCAGGGCGGCAGCAAATAGGTGAATGGGGCGCAAGGTGGTTGTGGCTCCGGAAACAGGTGGCGACGACCTAGCCGGCTTGGCGCGTGCCAGCAACCGGCACTGACGGCGATCGTCTTGCCTTGCCTACGTCACAGTGACTCTGTAGTTTTCTCTCGAAAAGCGCCCCAACTACCTGAAAAAACCACAATATAGAGCCCATCCAATCGTGCCCGAACTGGCCCTGTCTGACAAGTACGAGCGCGAGGATGGCAGCATCTTCCTCACCGGTGTGGAAGCGATCATCCGGCTGTTGCTGGATAAGCAGCGAGGGGATCGCGACGCCGGTAGAGCCGTCAACCAGACCTACATCACAGGATACGAAGGCTCCCCACTCGGTGGACTCGACCTGAAGGTTATTGAGCAGCTCGATGTGCTCAACGAACTGGGGCGGACGGTACATCAGTCTGGCATCAACGAAAAAACCGCCGCCGCCGCCATGCTGGGAAGCCAATACGCCCCGTCCGGGGACGTCGATGCCTTCTGGTATGGCAAGGCGCATGGAACCATGTGGATCCCAGATGAAGCCTGGCTCGCCAATCTGACGGGGGCATCGAAGGCGGGATCGATGGTCCTTTTGTGCGGCGAGGACCACCGCTCGAAAAGTTCAGTCTCCCCAGGTACCAGTGACTGGGCCCTGCGTGCCAGTTGGGTTCCCGTGTTCTATCCCGCCACGGTCGGGCAGATTCTCACCCTCGGGGCGCATGCCGTCGCTCTGAGCCGATGGCTCGGCGTCGTCACGTCGCTGAAGTTGGTGACGCCAGTCTGCGATGGTGCTGCCACCGTGCCGGCCGAGTCAGCGCGTATCACGCCAAGAATCCCGGACCCGGACTACAACAAGCGATTCCATCCCATTGTCATGGCCCTCGGTGCGTTGCCCATGCAGCGCGAGTTGGTGGAACGCAAGATGCCCCTGGTGGAAGAATACATCCACATCAACGGGCTCAATCAGGGCCACTGGATCGATAGCGGCGGGCCTCTCGGGATCGTCACCACCGGCAAGAGTTTCGTCGACGTGACACAGGCGCTTGATCTTCTGGGTGTGCGGATCCCGGTCTTTCAGCTGTCGGTGACATTTCCTATCGACGGCAAGTCATTACGTGCCTTTGTGGCAGCCAGTGGCGTGGATCGCATCCTCGTCGTCGAAGAACCGGGTCCATTCGTCGAAGACGGCGTCAAGGCTGCCTTGTGGGGAACGGATGTGCAGCAGATCCTTGGCGAGCGTGACGAGGTCGGTGAGCCTCTGATTCCCAGTTGGGGGGAGGTCGAGCCCGAAGTGCTGGCTCGTCTGCTTGCTCCCAGGTTGGGTGCGCGCGTGGCGACAGGCGGGTTCGAGGCACTGGCGCGGATCGATGCCATCGAGGCACGCACTGTCCCCGAAGTGCCACGCGTGGTGCCCATGTTGTGTGGCGGTTGTCCCTACAACAGCTTTCGCGCCCTGGATGGGGAAAAGCCTGGCGGCGCCATCGGCTGCAGCTCGATTCGTGCCATGGATGCCTATGACAACGGTGTCCTCTACATCCCCACCATGGGGGCGGGTGGTTCCATCTATTCTGGCACGGCGCCCTTCAATGACAACGGTCACATTTTTCAGTATCTGGGAGATGGCAGCTACTTCCACAGTGGTCGGGGCGCGGTGCAGAGCTGCGTACAGGCCGACGTCAATATCACCTTTCTCCTGCTCTACAACGGCTCCGTCGCACTCACTGGAGGTCAGCAACCGGGTGGCCAGCGGAGCGTTGCCCAGGTAGCCGCCGAGTTGCTCGCCCTCGGCGTCTCCGAGGTCGGCATCGTGGGTGAGGGGGAGGGTGAAAGGGGGGTGGACGCCGAATTCGGAGCCATCCGCAGGGACCGTCGTGTCCGAGTGTACCCACTGGCACGGCACGCTGATGCCATCGAACAATTCCGCCAGGCGCCGGGTACGACAGCGCTGATCCTCGACAAAGAGTGCGCCACCGAGAAGGGACGCCGACGCCGACGCCAGGGCAAAAGCCCGGATCGTTACGTGTTCATTGACGAGGAGATCTGCGAGGGCTGTGGCGACTGCCTACGCCAGTCGGAAGGTTGCGCCGCCCTCTACTCCGTGGACACCGAGCTCGGCGACAAAACGCAGATCCGCCAGGCCCAGTGCATGCAGGATGAGCTCTGTATCGATGGCGACTGCCCTGCCTTTCTCACGGTGACACCCGCAGGGAACTCCACCTTGCAGCGGCGCCACCCGGAGCCGCTGGCCGATCTACCCGACCCCCCTCGACGGGAACTTGCCGAAGGGGAGATATTCACACTGCTGGCTGTGGGTCGAGGCGGCACGGGTGTGGTGACGATCTCACATATCATCGCCTATGCCGCTGAGTTGGATGGCCTGCGCGTGTATCTGTCGAACAACACGGGTCTGGCCCAGAAGGGTGGCCCCGTGGAAGCGCCCATCCAGCTGGCCCGTGGTCATCAGCCCGCATTTCACCGGCTCACGCCTGGCGCCGTCGATCTGTATCTGGGGTTTGATCTGTTGCGCGCTGCCGAACCGGCCAACCTGCG
>DPVW01000009.1:0-987 GCA_003529325.1 Candidatus Latescibacterota bacterium
CCGACGTGGCGAAGTACACGCCGTCCTGGAGAACCTGCGCGATCTTCTGGGTTTCTTCGGCGTACATCTCTGCAGCCCACTGAGGAACCCACGTGCGATATCCACCGCCAATTGCCCACTGTGCGCAACGATTGGCGAGGGTGTCCACGGGCCCGAGCTCAGCGTCGTCGAGTGGTGCTTTATCCACTTTCCAACCTCACAGTAATGTCCCCCTTGCGTAGAGGGCACCAGTCGGGGGGAGTTCCATGCCTGGGATGTCTGGGGATCGTTCGCGCAATCTTGGAATCCACCTCAAGGCACAGGTTCCAGTCCTCGTTGCAGAATGGGCAATCCGCATACCCTGAGATCGTGCGCACCTTCGACCTGCCTCCTTGTCGAGGATGTGCACAGGGGTGCCGACGTCGATGGTGCTACCGTGTTGTGGGTGCTTCTCGGTGTCGTTGTAGGGCATGCTCCCAACCTATACGGGGCGATTTGCATGCGCCAGGGATTTCTGAGGCTTCCATCATCCAACGCCCCTGGCCCTCGCGCGAGCCTCGAAGTCCGGCTCATCCAGCAGCGTAAACACCAGGTCCTCCTGCTTTCACTTCGAAGATCTTTGTGATGTGATCTTTCGCCCATTCTCTTGCTGCCATCGCTGCCAACTCAAAGGTTGGTTCCGGGGCCATTACTTTCGCTTGGTGGGTCACAGACTCATGCCGGTTCGCCACCAACACGTGCGCAATGTACTGGGCGTACTTGTCCTTTTCGATGTAGACACCGACCTCAGTCCACTGTCGCTGCCCGGTGTCCCCCATTGCGTGATGTAGATTCCGTCACCGTCGAACACCTGGATTCTTGAGTTGCCAGCATCAAGCACATACATGCGGTTGTCTGACGCGACGTCCATCGAGATCGGGGGCGAGAACTTTCCCGCGGCCACTCCGAAACCGTCACCAAGTTCGGAGGTCCCGAACAATCTAGGAAGACTCACTCTGCCCGTTGTGA
>DPVW01000009.1:1349-1505 GCA_003529325.1 Candidatus Latescibacterota bacterium
TCGGATATCAGACACCGGCGAGTCGAAAGGAAACACGTGTTGATCGCGTAGTCCTCGTACGCCCCTGTGGCTGGTGCACAGAAAAAGCCCCTGAAAACTTTCGTCTTCAGGAGCTAAATTAAGAGCGGGACCGACGAGATTCGAACTCGCGACCTC
>DPVW01000009.1:1855-6972 GCA_003529325.1 Candidatus Latescibacterota bacterium
GCGTTCTAACCAGCTGAACTACGATCCCAACTTAAAATCTCAGGCTGGGAAAAACTAACGGTGGGCTCCTTCATTGTCAACGGATCGGCCGTTTGGGTCAGGTGACGAGATGCCGCTTGTCCCACTCTTCGCCCTCCTTCTTGATACGCTTGAGGGCGCCACGCATGAGTTGACGTTTCAGGGGGGCGATGAGATCGATGAACAGTTTGCCATGGAGATGGTCGATCTCGTGCTGCAGGACCCGGGCGTAGAATCCCTCCGCGTTGAATTTGAAGGGTTGTCCATTCTGATCGAGGGCGGAGACATCGACGTTGGTATAACGGGAGACCTCGCCGTACACGTCTGGAATACTCAGGCAACCCTCCTCGGCGGTGGCCATGCCCTGGCCGATGTCGATGACGGGGTTCACGAGAGCGATGGGCGGCAGACTCGGTTCGGTGGCCGAAACATCGATGATGATCACCCGCCGCGAAACGCCGATCTGCGGCGCTGCCAGTCCCACCCCTTCGGCTTCCTCGAGGCTGTCGAAGAGGTCGCGGATCAGGGCCTGGACCCCCGCGTCGATGGCCGCCACAGGATCCGCCTTACGACGCAGAACTTTGGAACCATACTGGACGATCTCGCGGACCAAGGTGGCTCTTTAGTCCAACGGGGTCAGGTCGAGGGCGACATACTGGGCGCCCACCGCTTCGGCGGCGGCGACGACGCTGGAGCGCAGTCTCTCGTCAGTCAACTGTGCGGTGGTGCCAGATGCCACGCGGATCCAGGTGATCTGTTGGGCCTCACCAGACGCGATCATTCCCAGCCCAAGTTCTTCGGCGGTGGTGGCCAAGTCCCCGGTGGAGGCTTCCTCCGAGGCCTTCTCCTGCAAGACCTCGTTCATCGATCCAGAACGGAAGCCGCGCAGATCGGCGGTGACGCGAGTGTAGCCCAACTCTTTCAGGCCCGAGGCCAGCCGAGTGCGCAGGTCGGCGTCGCCGAGTAGTCGTTCCAGATCGTCGGCGGGTAGTTCGATGCGCGCCACGTCGTCGTGATGACGGACGCGGACGTGGGAGCCGAACCCTTGGGCACGGACCAGCTTTTCGGCCTTGTCGACGCGGCGCAAACCGGTGGATGTAACCGGCGTGCCGTAGGGGAATCGGGAGGACAGGCAGGCCATGGCGGGACGATTCCACACGGGGATGTCCCAGCGTCTGGCCAACTCGCGCACGTCGGCCTTGGTGAAGCCCGCCTCCTGCAGTGGCGCCCGGACGCCGTGTTCCCGCGCCGCCGTTGCCCCCGGTCTGAAGTCTCCCGTGTCATCGATGTTGTGACCATAGAGCAGATTGTCCACCTGCAGCCTGGTGGCGACATCCTCCATGTGTACGAACAATTCTGACTTGCAGAAATAACAGCGATTTACCGGGTTGCTGGCGTAGTCAGGATTGTCGAGTTCACGGGTTTTCACGATCTCGTGCCGGATACCGAGGCGCTGGACGATCTCGACAGCCTGTTCGAGTTCGCCCTCGGCGTAACTTTCGGAATCGGCGGTGACGGCGATCGCGTCGTCACCCAGCACCCGATGCGCCGCAACGATGAGCAGGGCGCTATCGACGCCACCGGAATAGCCGACGAGCACGCGGCCAAGTTCGCCAAGCACTTCATTCAAGGACCGGAGCTTGTCCTCCAATGTGCGACCATCAGCGTCGGCAGGGCTGTTTTCGATCTGCAAGGTTGTCATTTAGATGGCCGAAGCTTCCGGTTCGCGTACGGCGGCTGGCACGAGTACAGCATCGATCATGCCGTGGAGAATTTTCTTGTCCGCAGGACAGACCAGGCATTGCACACCGGCGAGGGCAACTTCCTCCGCTGCGTGGCCTCCGGTGGTATAGTAGTACGGACGCAGCAACACGCGGCCGTGCATCGACTTGATCTGGTCGGTCTCGAAATCGTAGTAACGAGCGGGAAGCCGTGCACCTTTGTGGTACTGCTGCAGTACGTGTGGCGTCGTCTGAAAGGACGCCAGCGCCGTCTGCAGGGCAGCCTGCCACTCTTGCTCGGGCACGTCGTGGCCGATGGTCACCCCCTTGCTCTGCTGCGCATCCTCGGCAAATCCGGAAGGTTTAATGACGAGTTCCCGTTCCTTTTTGCTCAGGTGCATCAACTCCGTCCAGTCGCAGACAACGCGGCCACCCACGAGCAGGTCGGGGATGACGGCATGCGGCGGCACCGGCGTGGAGTCGAGGATCCAGGTATGGGGGATGACGGCCTTGAGCAACTCGTAGGCATCGCGCTGCAGTTCCCGATGCCAGAAATCGGCAAGGCGGGGATGGTGAAACAGGGCGAGCCACATCTTCTCTTCGAGAAAGGCCTTCATCGGTGGTGTCACACGGACGCTGTTCTTCTTCACGTGATATGACAACAACTCGACCTTGGGAATGTTTGGCAAGTCGAAGAGTTCGAAGAAGCGGTAGACGATGTCGGCGCGGATGCGGGTTCCGTCGACCTCGATGAGGACACCCTCATCATCGACGTGAAGATCCTTGGGATGACGACAGTGGACCGGGCGTCCACGCTCACGCAGGGCGCCGGCGAGCCAGTCCATTTCCTCGCGGTAACTGTCGGATTCGTCGGAGATGATAATACAGACGACGGGATCATGCCCCGCGGTTTTGACGCCGGCTATGATCGCACCGTAAAAGCCATCCACCAGCCCATCGGCACCGCCCACCAGTTCGTATCCAATATCTGTGTACGACGCCGAAACCTGGGCGGTAAAGCCGATGCCACCGGGGATCGAATCGAACTCGGCGACTCGCACCCCATCGGCGGTGATGATCAAATCCGGTCGCAGGACGGCGGGCAGATGCGACTTGACGCGGTTGAGCCGACTCAACTCGATGGCGCGTTCAGATTTGCCGGCATCGAGATACTGGTGCACGAAGGCGGGCTGCAGTCCTTTCACACTCTGATGGTAGAGCAGATTGCAGGCCTTGTTGAAGGCGTGGATCGCCGGTCCCAATCGCAACAGGACGTCGTGTTGTTCCGGTGTCAGCCAGAATGGCTCGGGGGAGATACGCCACGGCAGCCGGCTGTCCGGGTGCAGACGGGAGCGATCTCCCTCGAAGAGGAAATCGACGGGGGAACTTTCATTGATACGACGACAGATCTCGCGGGGGTCGGACTGGATTGCGCAGAGAGACATAAGGAGTGGAACCGGGGCCGCAGGTCAGAGGGGTAAGTCAATCGAAGTGGCTGATAATGTAACGGATAGGTCAGGTGTCGCAACGCCATGACCTTTTCGGC
This sequence comes from Candidatus Latescibacterota bacterium, assembly GCA_003529325.1. Lineage (GTDB taxonomy): Bacteria > Latescibacterota > UBA2968 > UBA8231 > UBA8231 > UBA8231. The sequence goes on from DPVW01000009.1 coordinate 5,141, forward strand.
CCCGCCTGGGACTGCTACCTTCGCCAGCGATTGCCGGCTCAGGAATTGACGGAAAACAGGAGACTACAAGTGAAACAATTGCAGGATCACCGCGCCCTGGTCACGGGGGGTGGCAGGGGCATCGGTCGAGTCATCGCTCTGAGACTGGCCGAAGCGGGTGCGGACGTGGCATTGCTGGCACGCTCACGGGATGAGATTGAGCTTGTTGCGTCCGAGTTGGGTGCCAGAGGCGTCCGGTCCCTGGCCCTCACAGCGGACCTGGCGGATGGTGCCGCGGTTGCCGCCGCTGTGGCCAGCATCGAGGACGCCTGGGGGGGGGTTGACATTCTCGTCAACAATGCCGCCATCCTCGGTCCGGTGGGACCCTCACACGAGGTCGATCCCGAGGCCTGGTTCGAGGCGATCCGAATCAATCTGGGCGGCTCATTCCTGTGCAGCCGTGCCGTATTGCCCGGGATGATCGCGCGCCGAGATGGCCGCATCATCAACCTGTCCGGCGGTGGCGCCGTCAGCCCCCGGCCCTGGTTCAGTGCGTATGGAGCCTCCAAAGCAGCGGTTGTGCGGTTTACCGAAACCCTCGCCGCGGAGGTGGCTGACCATGGAATCCAGGTAAATGCCATATCACCCGGTTCCGTGAATACAAAAATGACGGAGGATGCCGTCGCCGCAGGTACACGCGCCGGTGACGAGGCTGAGGAGGCGCGTCGCCAACTGTCGGAGGGTGGCACACCCCCGGAATGTGCCGCTGAACTCGTCCTCTACCTGGCGTCTCCTCGATCAATGGGTCTGACGGGAAAGACACTGGCTGTCGGCTGGGATGATTGGGAGGCGATCGATGTGGAGGCGGTGATGCAGAGCGAAATCTACACGGTGCGGCGGGTGAAAGCATGAGCGGCGGCGATCCTCATCGGGTGTTGCTTGTGGGTGCCGGTGGTGTCGGCTGCAAACGGGCGGCGGCCATCACCGCCCATGCCGATACCAGGCTGGTTGCTGTGTGTGATGTTGACGGCTCCGCAGCCACGGAACTGGCCGACCAATGCGGTGCTGCCGCATACACCGATTGGCCCTCGGCGATAGGTGAAACCGACGTGGATCTCGTCGTCGTGTCGACGACTCACGATGTGCTTGCCACCGTCAGCGTCGCCGCTCTGCAAGCGGGCCGACATGTGTTGTGCGAGAAACCCCTGGGTCGAAACCGAGAGGAGGTGGCCACCGCCGTCGCCGCCGCCACAGCGTGTGATCGGGTGTTGCGCGCCGGCTACAATCACCGCTTTCATCCAGCGATTGTCCGGCTGCACAGCGCCGCGATCTCTGGTCGCCTCGGTCCTCTGATCAGCCTCCGTGGACGGTATGGCCACGGTGGTCGCCCCGGTTACGATCGTGAGTGGCGCGCCGATCCGGCCATTTCGGGTGGCGGGGAATTGCTCGACCAGGGAGCCCATCTGCTGGATCTGTGCCGGTGGCTACTCGGCGACTTTGCCAGTGTCGTCGCCCATACACAGACCGCATTCTGGGACATGCCCGTAGAGGACAATGCCTTCGCGCTGCTGCGCACCGAGGCCGGACAGGTGGCATCCGTGCACGTCAGCTGGACCCAGTGGCGCAATCTGTTCAGTCTGGAGCTCTTTGGTCGAGACGGTTATGCCACCGCCGAGGGTTTGGGCGGCTCATATGGTGCTGAACGGTTCACCTTGGGCCTCCGGTCCGCCCAAGGGGGGGCACCGGCGGAGGAAACCGAGCTCTTCGACGCGGCTGATCCCTCCTGGGAGTTGGAATGGGCTGCATTTGTCCATGCCATCGAGGGAGGCTCGAGCCCGGGCGCGGATGGTGGG
>DPVW01000117.1 GCA_003529325.1 Candidatus Latescibacterota bacterium
GCACACGCTCTTGCCGCTGCCGGTAGCCCCGGCCACCAGTAGGTGAGGCATCTTCGCAAGGTCGATGACGACATCTTCGCCGCCGCTGCCTTTGCCGAGAGCGATCGGCAGCTTTGCCTTATCTTTCAGGCTCTGGAACTGCTCGCTCTCCACCACGCCCCTGAGCGTCACTAGGGAGGGGGTCGGGTTCGGCACCTCGATGCCCACCAGTGCCTCGCCCATTACCGGCGTCTCGATGCGGATCGATGGTGTCTTAAGGGCTAGTCCCAGGTCCTTCTCCCGCGACATGATGCTATCGACCTTGACCCGTGTCTTGGTCTCCACCCTTGCGGTGACCGGCTTTCCCTGGTCGTTTAGCTTCGGCCTCCCGGCGTCATCGGTGACCTTCACCTGCTTGTAGCGCCTGACCCAGCCGGGGATCAGGCCATACATAGTCACGGTGGGTCCGGGTTGAATCTGTCCTATTTCGACCTCGACGCCGTACTCACCGAGGGTGCGCTTGATGGTCTCGCCGGTGTCGGCCATCTCCTGTTTGGAGATACCTCCGAGGGGCGCATTCTTCAGAAGATCTCGAGGCGGCAGTTTCCACACCGCCGCCATGTTGTCGGTGATGGGTACATTGGCATCGTGGTCGGCCTTGTCCGCGTTCTTGAATCGCTGCACCGAAGGGGTCGGCACTGGTGAGATAACATCGCCAGACGAACCCCAGTACCTGTTGTATTTGCCGGCCTCTGCGGCGGGCTCTGCGGTCAGACTCGTCTCCTGGGCTTCGTCGGCAGCCTCGGGAGCGGGAATGAACTCGGGGGGCGCCATCGGTGGTGGAACGTACTCCAAAGGCTCCTGAGCCTCCTCGACCGGTCGGGGGATTGGCGTCAGGGCGTCTTGTTCGGTGTAGCTGGGTTCGACAGGCGCTGCCGGCAGTGCCCGTGACTGGATCGCCTCCGTCAAAATCCGCGTCCTCTCACGCTTGCGATCGGCCTCGGCCTCGGTAAACCGCTCGTCAGCGCTGACCCTGTACATTCGCTTAAGACCGGAGGCGCCGCTTTTGGCGCCAACGGCTGCGGAGAAATAGCCGAGGGTTAGCATTTTCCATAGACCGACGCCTATGAAGGCCGCCAGTGGGGGAGCGGCGATTCCAATCCCAACCAGTCCGAGTGCAGATAGCCGCAGCCATACGAACAAGCCGCCTACCCCTGCGCCCGAGCCAGCGATGGCTGTCCCGACCTCACCTCCCAAAACAACGTCTCCGTCCAGTGTGAACCAGCTCATGGTGCCCAAGGCCGGATCCAATTGAGCCAACAATCCGAGGCCGAACGCGAGCAGTATCAGCGATGCAAACCACAGATTTGCGCGCATGAACCAGGAGCGGCGCATGGCGAGGGTGTAGATCAAAGCCGCCAGCCATACCGCAACCAGTACGATTCCTGCAGACAGCGCGGTGAGCAGCGTCTCTTCAGTGCTGGTGTAACTTGAGGAGAATTGCTCGCGGTACAAGTACGCGGCCACGCCGGCTGCGACCAGTACAATTGCTGCTATACCACGGGTCAGCCACGACCCAGAAACTGTGCGAAGGGCATCTATCCCAGCGACCATAATGATTGCTACCCCGTCGGAGAAGAGTCTTGGGGACGCTGCCCGGGTGGAAAGGGCGAAGTGGCGCTCGTCTGACGCGCCCTACACCTCTTGGATGTGCGTCAACACCTTCGGGCGACGTCGCGTCTCGTCGTACAAAAATTTGGAAACCGAATTCGAAACAAGTGCTCTTAACTCATCCAACTCTAGGCGGCGACCGTTGGGTTGTTCTAGGGCAATCTGGGCCTCTTCCGAGGTTCTTTCCAGCAGGTCAGCCGATTCGTCCAACTCGACGAAGCCAGACGACAACAGGCTGGGGGCGTTGACGACCTCGCCAGAAGAGGCGTCCACAGATACAACGACAGTGACTACGCCTTCCCTAGCAAGCCGTCCACGCTCCGCGAGCACCTTCCCGTCGTCTCCCCACATGCGGCGGCCATTCACATAGACGTGCCCGGCGGGGATCCTGTCTACGATGGTCCCATGGTCGGCGGTCAGCTCCAGAACGTCTCCGTCCTCGAGTACCATGACATTCGCTTCGGTCACCCCCATCGAACACGCGATCTCGGCGTGGGCCACCAGGTGCCGGTATTCACCGTGCACAGGAACGAAAAATTTCGGCTTTATCATCGCCAGCATCATCTTCAACTCCTCTCGGCTGGCATGGCCGTGGACGTGGACCAGGGCGATCTTGCTGTGCAGCACCCGTGCTTTCTGGCGGTACAGGTTGTCGATGGTCCTGGATACGAGAGTCTCGTTCCCTGGAATAGGAGAAGCTGAAATAATCACCGTGTCCCCGGGAACTATCTCGACATCCTGATGGTCTCCGTTGGAGATACGGACAAGGGCGGATGTGGGCTCGCCCTGCGCCCCGGTCGCAAGGATGACGATCTTGTTCAGCGGGAGATTTGATGCCTCTCTCAAAGGTATGATGGTGCCGGCTGGAGCTTTCAAGTAGCCCATGTTCGTGGCCATCTTGACGTTGTTGATCATGCTCCGGCCGATAACTGCCACCTTGCGATCACACTTGACGGCCGCATCGATCACCTGTTGCATCCGGGAGATCAGAGAAGCGAAGGTCGCCACCAACACCCGACCCTCTGCGCCAATGATTTCGCGCTCCAGCGCCTGGCCAACGACCTGCTCCGACTCGGTGTAGCCTTCGGACTCGGCATATGTGGAGTCCGAGAGTAGCAGTAGTACCCCGCCGCCCGTGAGTTGCGACAACGCGGCGAAGTCTGTCGACTTTCCGTCTGCCGGGGTGTGATCGATCTTGAAGTCTCCGGTGTGTATTACAGTCCCCAACGGTGTCTGGAGGGCGATGCCCATGGCGTCGGGTATCGAGTGGCAGACCCTGAAAAACTCGGCCTTGAATGCCCCTATCTTAAATGGGCTGTGAGGCTCGACGACGTTGAGCCGTGCATCTTTGAGCAGGCCGAATTCCTTGAGCTTCACGCTGATCAGACCGTGGGTGAGCCTGGATGCATAGACTGGCACGTTTAGCTCGGATAGCACGTATGGCAACGCGCCTATGTGGTCCTCGTGCCCATGCGTAATCAGGATCGCGCGGACGCGGGAGCTGTTCTCCTTCAGGTAACTTATGTCCGGGATAGCGAAATCTATCCCGGGCATCTCCTCGCTGGGGAACAGCACCCCTGAGTCGATTACTACTATGTCGTCGCCATACTCTAGGGCCATCATGTTCTTGCCGATCTCTCCGAGACCGCCAAGAGGTATTACGCGCAGTGATGCTTCTGTCATTTAGCTATGGAATCC
>DPVW01000273.1 GCA_003529325.1 Candidatus Latescibacterota bacterium
CGGCCCCTTTTGAGTTGTTGCCTCGTCTGGTTGAATGCCCATCACCGGTCCAGCTCCGTCGCCGATGCCGCGTCACGGCTGTAGAGTCGGACGGATCTGTCCACCTCCTCGCGGTCGTGCGCAAGGTGTTCCTTCACTCGGTTGTGGCTTTCAGGAGTGAGGCGAACACCCGCCGCCAAATGCGCCATGATCTCCATGTCATAGAACCGGAGCGCGTTGGAGAGCACGAACACCTCATCGGTCAAGTCGGGTGTGCTCGCCGGGGAGGTAACGTCACAGAGATTGTCGGATCCGAGCCGGACATGGACCCCGGCTGCGAGCATCTCAAGCACGCGCGCAATCGAATTGAAGGTGGGGGTCAGGAGCGGCCTATACTGCCTCATACTGATTGCGGCGGAGGGACAGCAGATGACGCCCACGTTCAACGACGCAAGATCCTCGATCAAACGGCTGAATCTCTTCTCATCGTAGGTGGATGGCGAGATGACGTGAACAAGCCATACCCACGGCTCGTCCGTGCCGCCCACCAATTTCAGTTCACGCATGATCCGCACAACACCTTCGGAAGCAGCCTCTCGCGGATCATTGCGCTGATCGACGTGGATATGCACCGGCTTCCCGAGTCCATAAGCCAATTTCAGTATACGCCGACAATGTTCATCGAACCCGATATGATCGGGGTAGAGCAGCTGGTCGTCACGCTCCGGGAGAGCCCCGATGAAGCTGGCGTCACAAGCAGCCTCCTCGAGCAGTTCCCAGCGTGCCGGCTCCTGATCTGTGAACCCAAGCGGCGAATACGCGCCGACTTGCAGATCGAGGGCACCTGCGACATCTGCAGACAGTTCATTGAACGCCCTGAATGCCGACAATCCGACTCGATCCAGTGTGACGTCAACCACGCTGTCTGCACGCGTCGTGCCGCACCTAACCATGATATCGAGATAGCCACGTACCCGTTCCTTGAGTTGAGCGGGCTCATAGAATGAGCTGCTGTGGATTGAAGGGATCAGCCCATGCTTGGCAGTGAGTGAAACATAGCTGGCGGCTGCCGTGTGTGCCCCATCCAGCGGCAGAGTGCTCGCGCGATCCAAGTGAAGATGGGCATTATGCAGGCCGCCAAGACGGCCGACTTCGCTGCGCAGCGTTTCAAAATAGGGGGTATCAATACTCATCTGATTTCCTTACTGGGCGTCTGTGTTTTTCACTATTCGCATCAACCCGCTCGGCCGGGTATCATCCGTCAAATGCGGGTAAGTCCTGGCACCAGGCGGATAAGAAGCCAGCCAAAGCGGGACAGTCTGGCAGGCAGGTTTGTCTCGGGCGGCTCTCCTCGCAGAAAACGCGAAATGCGTGCCCAGAGATCATCCACATGTGGCGAAACAAAGAACTGGCCATGACCGCCAGTTGTCCAATCCACCCACGGACGCCTACGGAACTTGCGTGCCCAGCCGGGCAACCCCCACCCAAAGCGTCGCGCCACGACCTCTCGACTCTGTCGCCCCAACAGGATCTGTATCGGTGTCTGTAGCGGGAAGGCCTCCTCATTGACAAAGTCAACCAAACAGAGACCTCGCGGCATACATCCGTGGCTCTCCAGGCATCCAACCACGCCAATCGCCACGTCAGCACCGCGGCAATTCCCCCCAACATAGAAAGCCCCATTAGTGAAAATTCGCTCCAGGACAGGCGCATAGGTTTCGGCTAGCGCAGTTGTTACTCTTTTGGTGTACTCCAACCTCCCACTACCCGAATAGAGGCCGTACAGGGGCTGATCATCGGGCAGTGCGGACGCGAGTGCCAACATCTCCTTCTCGGGAGCATTGGAGCACCAGACCAGCGGCAGTCTCGTCCCATCAGGATTTAGGACTTTCAGAAACGGAGCATCGGGAAGCGACGGCACACGCCCAGCCCCGAGGACAATCATCAATACTTGGGCTTCCTCCTCCATGAGTCCATTGCCCACGAAGCAAGCCAGATGGTCTGCCGTGGCATCCCCGTCCTCCAGCGCTGCGGCCATCTCCGCAACCGTCGTCAAGCCACGAAGCCCGCGCGCCGGAAGATTGTGCCCCAACTCCTTCTGAACTGCGGCAAGCAGCGCAACCCCTGCGAGCGAGTCGCCACCCATATCGAGAAAACTATCGGTTATTCCTGCCTGAGGAACCTGCAGCACGTCCTGCCAGATCTTGAGCAGTTCCCCCTCCAATGTCGTGCGCGGTGGTTTGCAAGCCAGTCGACCGCCTGCGGCGGGCGTAAACTGTTCGACCAACTTCAAGCGCTGAACCTTCCCTGTCGGCGTCCGGGGCAATGCTTCGACGCGGAACACGCGATCCGGCACCTTGAATGCGACAAGCCGTGCCGCTGCATATGCCCTCAATTCCGCGTCGGTCAACGGGGTGCGGCCGCCCCCGACGACTGCGACAGCGACCTCCTCGCCCAAGCTGCGATGCGGTAGCCCGAACACAGCACAAGCCTCCACCATAGGGTGGGACTGGAGCACCTCCTCGACTTCATGAGGGGAGATCTTCTCGCCGCCCCTATTGATCAATTCCTTGACGCGGCCAACAAGAAAGAGCTCACCATCTTCATCGATATGCCCCACGTCACCGGTGCGAAACCATCCATCTACGAATAGCTCGCGATTCAGTTCAGGGGCATCTTCGTAGCCCGCCATTACATTTGGTCCGCGGACCACCACCTCGCCACGCTCGCCACTCTCCAACAGCACACCAGGAGCCCCCATAATAGCAACATCAGGTCCTGCACTTGGGCCAACCGATCCGGATCGGGTGACCGCAGGCGGCAAACGCGTACTGGTAATGAGCGGTGCCGCCTCAGTCATACCGAAAGTCTGAACGACTGGAACACCAAAGAGCTCCTCCACTTCCGCCTTGAGTGCAACGGGAAGTGCCGCGGCCACGGAGCGAATGAGCCTAAGGGAGGAGGAGATCGACGTACAGCCCCGCTGCTTTGCACGCCGGACAATCGCGTGCAGTGCGGTCGGAACAGCCTGATACCAGGTCGGCCGAGTGCTATGGAGCAGATCAAAGAAACGATCAACATCAAAGGGACCTGCCGAAATGACGGTTCCACCACTCGCCAGCGGGGCCAAGAGCAGATCTGTCAGTCCGCCAATATGGAACTGCTCCCACATGCTCAAGCATCTGTCTGTCGGACCGAGGTCCAGCGACCGGCAGACATCCTTGGTGGAGGCACACAGATTGGCATGTGTGAGAGGGACGCGCTTCGGCTGGGACGTTGAACCAGATGTCAGCATAACGGCCGCGACCCGCTCTGGGTCATCCACCGAAACGGATAGCGACACTGCGCCACCATCATTGCCTGGCACACATACCCGGTCCCCGATCCGGCCGATCACGTGCAAAGGTAGCGCGGCTTGCTGCGCCGCCTCAACAGCGGCCTCACAGCAGCCATCCTGAACCACGACATGCGAAAGGTGCATCGCTGCATAGTAGGCTTCATACTCCTTTCGGCGGTACATGGGGTTCAATGGGGCAGAGGTGCCAGCAATGGTTGTCGCCAACAGCGCGATGGACATGTCGGCACTGGTCGGCATGGCTAACGCCACACGATCCCCAGCGTCAATCCCCGCGAGACGCAATGCCCCGGCGACCCCTTGGACCTGATCATGAATCGCCCGGTAAGTAAGCTGAGGCCGCCCAATGCCCTCTATGGCGACAGCATCCGGCACAGCTGCCGCCTGGCCTTTCAACAGCTCTGAGATTGTCCTAAACGACATCCCTACACCTTGCAATCATGCCCGAACATCTCCCCACAGCACCACAGAAGAATAAATTGCCTACATCCATGCGTCCGGTTCCGAGGTCAGAGAATGAGAGAAACAAGGCAGTGACACGAGTTGACCTGCTCCCGAGAGTGGTACCACTTACTGTAGATGTCCAGCCAAGACCTGGAGGCTGACGGCGGCTGCGCCCAGAAGGACCGGTTTCGCGCCAGCGGTCCAACGCGCCGCGGGATCGGGGGTTCGATCGAAGGCGCGATCGACAGCGCAGAACATGAACATCGCACCTGCCGCAAAAGACGCCAGTGCACGAACTGCGTTT
>DPVW01000398.1 GCA_003529325.1 Candidatus Latescibacterota bacterium
TAGTATCGTTAGATGCTGGACATGAGAGGTCTCGATCCCGAGGCGAGGGTTCTTATCTCACAAGTAAGAGCAGAATCGATAAACGGGTACGGATCACGATCGGGTCCTTTTCACTGGGGGAGCAGTTGCTGGGTCACCGCAGCCATCAGCTGCGGCACGTCACTTTGACCAAAGAGGAAGCGGACATTGCCTTTCTGATCGATCAGGTAGGTGGAGGTCGAGTGATCGACGAAGTAGTCGGCTTGTCCAGCCTCCTTGTTCAGCGAGTAGTAGCCGCCATACTGACCGATCACCAGGTCGATCTCTTCCCGACTACCCCGCAGACCAATGACGTCGCCCCCGAAGTAGCCGAGATACTCCGATAATTTGCTGCTCGTATCGCGTTCGGGGTCGACGGTGATGAACACCGTCGCCAGATCCTCAGTATCCGTACCCAGGATCTCGTGGACCTGGCTCATCTTGGACAGGGTCATGGGGCAGACGTCGGGGCAGTACGTGTAGCCGAAGAACAGCACCACAGGCCGACCTCGCAGATCCTTCAATTCGAAGCGGTCACCACGCTGATCGACGAGGGCAAAATCGCCGCCGATGCCACCATACTCTTCCAGTGGCGGGACCTTTGATCCGCCGGTGTCCGGTTCGCCACAGGAGAGTATGAGCAGACCGACACAGCCTGCCAGTATGACTTCAGTCTGTCGCATATCCCCCCTTGCGGACCTGTGCCTCCACGCGTTTCTCGGTACTGTCGGCGAACTGCAAGACAAATGCGACCTGCTCGCCAGCCTGCAGTTGGCGACGCAGATTTATCAACATCAGATGGGTGCCGCCCGACTTCAGCACGACCTCATCATGGCCCGGGACGGTGAGGCGAGTCGCCCGGCGCATCGTCATACGCCCGTCCTTGTGGTCCATCACATGAATCTCGGTGCGCTCCGCCACATTCGTTTCCACCCGCACCAGTTCGATGGGGTCGGTACCGTGGTTGATGATGGTCAGGTAACCTGCAGCAGGACTGCGCGGCGGTGGTTCCAGAATCCAGGCGTCGCGGACGGCGATCTGCTCTGGGGTGCAGCTGAAGAGTGCCGAGAACAGCAGCGAATAGAGCAGAAGCCCGGGGTGAAGTTGTCGTAGCATGGGTAATGGAAGAGACGTGCAGGTAGACGACTTGTCAACGCCGTGCAGGGGCCGCGAGATTACCGTGTGAGACAGGCGGTTTAGTTCATAAAGAGAGGCGTGAGATGCAGAGCAACAGATCGGTAGATCTCGAACAACGAATTCGCTGGGGTGTGAACAGTCTCGTGGGCAGTCTGGATCCGACGCAGCGTCACATGCCGTATTGGGCGATTCGCTGGAAGGGCGGTCTGGCTTCATTCTATCACGCCGGTGCCTGGGATTGGTGCCACGATGTGGCGCGGGTGCTGCATGGGCTGCACTCCGCCTCACGACACAACGCTGATGAAACACCTGCAAAGGTGTGGGAGGACCTGGCGGCACTGCAGCTCGAACTCTTCGACGACGACGATCTTCCCGGCTGTACCCACGACAAGAGTGGTGAGCGCTTTGTTCATCTGCACAACATCCGCGAGTCCAGTCATGCCCTGGGGGCGCTGATCTGTCGTGGCAACGAGGTCGCGGCAGCTCGCGCCAGATTGATGGTGCAGCGCCTGCTCGACGCCATGGATCGCCATGGAAAGATCGATCTGACGTTGCTGCCGGATTCGGTGGCGCCATACACCTGGCAGCCCCATATGGAGGGCCGTGCGGTGGACGCGCTGATTCGACTGTATCAAATCAATGGGGATGAAGGCTGTGTGGAACTGGCGTCGCGCATGACGCGATATGCACTGGAGAACTGTTTTGGTCCCGAGGGTGCGTTGTTGCCCGCCGCCGGTCTCCACAGCCATTCCATCAACGCCATGGTGGCGGGCATCGCCGACCTCGCCCGGCTTACGGCGGACAGGGCACTGATGGATCAAGCGAAGATGATCTACCGCAATGCCCTGCCATTCTTTCACTCCACCTTCGGCTGGTCTGCCGAATCGCTGAGCAAACCCACGAGTGTGAGGGGGGAGTCGAACAACACCGGAGATCTGCTGCGGGCAGCGCTGCTGCTGGGCGAAGCGGGGCAGCCCCAACTGTATGAAGAGGCTGAGCGGATCCTGCGCAGCCACCTGTTGCCCTCACAGGTGCTGGAGGTCGACGACCTGCCGGATGACGAGTCCGATGCGGATGGTGATCACCGGCGGGCATCACGACTGCGTGGGGGCTTCAGCTTTCCCACGCCCTGCGATCTGCTCGCCAGGGAGGATGAAAATTTCGTCACCACCGATGTCACCTCCGGGGCGTTGGACGGCCTGTGCGCGGCGCGGGATCACACGATTACCCAGGACCAGCACGGACGCCGGATCAATCTGCTCATAACCACACAGAGTCACGGCGTGCGGGTTGTCAGTGCACTGCCCGGGGAAGGCAGGATCGAAGTCGGCTGGGAGCCGGGACAGCCGGTGTTTCTCCGTGTGCCGACGTGGGCACAACAGCTGCGAGTTGTGTATGACGGGCAGGAGCCACGGACGCCAGTCTGCCGCAACAGCTATCTATTGCTGGGTTCCGGTCACGAGGCAGGTGCAGTAGTGGTCCTGTTCGAGATCCCCGAAACGGAGACCGAAGAGTTCATCTATTTTGAACGATTTCTGATCCGCTGGCGGGGAGACCAGATCGTCGCCATGGACCCACCAGCAGGTTTGCCGGTCTTCCGGCCCATGTTTCCACGCTGTGAGTCCGGGTGACGCCAGGGCGATTCTCGGCGCCGGCGGCGCGTTGACCCCCGTGGTGATGTCCTATTCTTTGGCAGGGGGGAAAAAAGTCTACATGGAGATGTGACAAAAGTGTGGCACACCCCTGGCCGATCTCATCTCCCGTCAGGCGACCGACTTGTTGCTGGGATTGGAGCCAATCGATTGGCATGGCCAGAGCA
>DPVW01000183.1:0-9867 GCA_003529325.1 Candidatus Latescibacterota bacterium
CTCATAACCCAAAGGTCGCAGGTTCGAATCCTGCCCCCGCTACCAATCTTGAATCAGGAAGCCGGTTCCGGCTTCCTGATTTTTTTTGCCGGAGCTGATCATTCGTATGCCTCGATTCGACCGTATCGCCGAAGATTCCGCCACCGCCAATCGCCACGACCGCATCACGCTGGACGAGCGTTTTGTTGCGCTGTTCCTGCCGGAGACGCCTCTCGACCGTGTCGAAAGCCAGGAACTGCGCCAGATCGTACTGTATGCCCTGCAGCAACTGACCCCGCAGGAACTGAAGGTCGTGGAAGGACGATACCAGCATAAGCGGTCACCCGGAGCTGTCGCCTCCCATCTACACATCTCCAAGGACGAAGTACGGGGCCTGGAGCGCAGCGCGCTCGACAAGCTGCGCAAACCGCTGATCGAGTATATGGAGACCTAACCGTGCTCTGGCGCGGCTCGAGATCAGCGGCGGCGGAACGACTGGATTCAACAACACAGCAGTGGACGCCGCAATTGCTGGGGCGATTCGCCCACCTCGTTGCGGGGGCCCTCAGCGGCTTGTTGTACGGTCTTAGCCTACCAAAGGCGGATCTGGGTGGACTCGCCTGGATCAGTCTCTTTCCGGTACTCATTTTCGCCGTCCGAGAGCAGGGACCGTCTTCGGGGGCAGCGACACGAGCCCTGGCCAGCGGTCTGGTGTTTGGCATCGTTGCCTGCACTTTTCGTGTCTACTGGATCGTCGAGACACTTGGCCTGTACGGGGGCCTGAATCAGTCTGCAGCCGTAGCGACGACAGCCCTGCTCATATTGTACCTCGCGCTCTATCCGATGTTGTTCGTCGGCAGTCTACATCTGACTCGCCCCGGGTATGGATTTGCCTGGCTTGCCGCCGCAGCCTGGGCGCTGTTGGACTGGGTGCAGACCTGGATGCTCTCCGGTTTCCCGTGGGCGGTGCTGGGCACCACGCAGTATCAGCAACCACAGATCCTTCACTTTGCCGCCCTGGCTGGTGTCCACGGTCTGAGTTTTCTGATCGTCGCCGTCAACGCCGGACTGGCGCAGTTGTTGTTCGCCCAGCGAGGCAAGCAGCGCCTCGCCGGTGCCATCGCCGTCCTCCTCCCCGCAACCCTTATCCTGAGTTGGAGCGCCTTCCACCAGCGAGCGCTGGAGGCAGAGCGAACAGGTGACCCGATCCGCATTGGCATCGTGCAGGGCAATATCCACCAGGACGTCAAGTGGAATCCCCAGCGGGCGCAGTCGACGACGCGGAAATACGTCGACCTCACCCGCCGGTTGGCACATAGTTCCGGGCCACTGGACCTGATCCTGTGGCCGGAAACCGCTCTTCCTTTCCATTTTGACGACGACAGCCATGCCATCTACAGAGACGCGGTAAGGAAGCTGGCCATGGAGATCGACACACCATTGCTCGTGGGATCTCTCGGCACGAGCTCGGTCGAAGGCCACCCCGGCCTTTTCAACCGCTCTTTTCTAATTGGCAGAGATGGTGGTCTGCAGGCATATGGTGACAAGGTACATCTGGTCCCCTTCGGGGAGTATCTCCCCCTGCCGTGGCTCTTCAACTACATGCAGGAACTCACGGCACAGAGTGGCAGATTCGATCCAGGCAAGCAACATGCTGTGATCCCTTTGCGTGACCGGGGCCCAAACATGGGCCTGTTCATCTGCTACGAGTCGATTTTCCCCTCTATCACCCGAGAACTCGCTCGCAGGGGGGCAGGCTTCCTGGTCAATACCACCAACGATGCGTGGTTCGGAGTCACCGCCGCCCCCTATCAGCACTTCGCCATGGTTGTGCTGCGTGCTGTGGAGACGGGAAGACCGATCGTACGTGCCGCCAATACCGGCATCTCGGGAGAAATTGCTGCAGATGGACGCGTTGAGCTGGCCACCAAACTACTCACCACCGACACCGTCATCGTCGAACTCAGCCCACGGATGTCACTCACACCCTACGTTCGGTATGGTGACGTCGTCTTCGTCCTCAGTGGGGGTATCTGGGGTGGTTTTCTGTTGTTGTTTATCGGACGAAGACGGTCGGCGGTGCTGCGGGAAATGGCAGACGCAAGCACTGAACTGGAGAGTCTGGCCGCACACCCCCAGTCACTCCAACGCCCGCTCGTGCTGTTACCGGGATACGCCAGCACAACCGCGGCGCTCCATGTTCTTCGGTTCCATTTAGAGCGTTGCTTTACAGAGACGTCGGGACGCATCCTGGACATCGATCTGGGGCACGACCTGTCTCTGACGGAGCTTGTCAGCGCAGCGGCCAGTGCGCTGCCCCAGCAGCCCTGTGACTACGTCGGCCACAGCCTGGGCGGTCTGGTCGCATCTGGTCTTGCTCGAGATGGGGATGACGTGCCTTGGGTCTTTGCCCTCGCCGCCCCTTTCCACGGAACGCGCATGGCATCGGTGCCGAGCTGGGTTCGGTCTCCCTACCCAACCTTACTGGCTGACCTGGGTCGAAACAGTGAAGGACTGAAAAGCCTGGCGCGCCGCACCCGCCAGTTACGAGGGTTCCGCGCCATCCATCTACTCGGTGACCCGCTGAGACCTGGCTTGGCGAGTGTCCCCCTTCACACCTACCAGGTGCCGATGCTTCTTGGACCACTTCAACGTCATCGGGCGGTCCACGCTGACCCACGTGTCATCAGGGACATCGTCGTCGCGTTGCGTTCCCGACCGTAACGATACGCAAAGAGGGAGACGGCATCGATGCCGTCTCCCTCAGTCAAAGCTGAATTTGTTGTAGTGGCCTTTCTGCGATTATCGATCGAACAGGATCACGACACTGGCAACCAGCACCGTTGCCGCATACATCGTCATCCAATCACGAAGGGCTTCCGTTCTGTTGGGATTCCCGCTTAGGGCTCTGATCATGGCCCCCATCGTTTCTATCTCTTCATGTTTGTTGTTGATAAATGAGAGCTCACTTTGCTCTCGACAACTCTGAAGATGGCAATGATTGTACCAGGATCTACTCAGGGTTCATTATTGATATATAAATCTCAATAATGCGACAGGATCTTCATGGCGCCTCGAATTGAGGCGACTCATCCGGATCACGGCACTTCAGCGATATCAACCCAACGACGCTCACGATCGGCGGTTACCACCGCTTCAGCCACGGCCTGGGCGCGCATACCATGATAGAATGACGGTTGGCACTCGCGTTCCTCCCGGATGGCGCTGACGAACTCCCAGGCCTGGTCATATCGGAAAGTGCGCACGGGGTCACCCTCGGCCGGATCGCGGGGGCTGCCCTGACGTGCCAGAAATTCCTCCGGTACCGGCTTGACCTTGTATGGCTCCCCCCTTCGTGCGAAGAGCAGCTCGTGTGGCGTATGCAGATGATAAATCGCACTGGCGTCGGTCCCATTCAGCTCCGTCAGATCGTGATCGCCGTGGGAACTCCGCCCTTTGGACAGCTTGCCCATCTCGAATACGCAGGTCGCGCCGCTGTCGAACTCCGCAATCCAGGCGACCCAGTCCTCCACATCCTGGGGCGGGCATGATTGCCCCTCCTTCGTCCGATCGCGAGGTACGAGCTGCTTCATACTGGAACAGACCGAGCGCATCGGCCCCATCAAGTCTTCGGCGTAGTCGATGCGGTGAATGCCCATGTCCCCCAGTTCCCCCAGTCCCGCCTGGGCACGATACTGACGCCAACCGATGGCGTGCTCGCCCCAGTCCTGCAAACGCTGCACACGTGCATGGCGAATGGTCCCCAGCGCGCCACTGTGGACGAGGTGTTTCAGATAGCTCATGCCCGGGACGAAACGGTAGGTGAAAGCGGTCATATGGCGACGGCCTGAGGAGACCGCCGTCTGGTAGATGGCGATGGTCTCTGCCAGATCCATGCCAAGTGGTTTCTCACACAACACGTGACAGCCAGCACCCAGGACCCGCTCGATAAGTCCCCGATGCAGATTGTTGGGCGTGGCGATGACGACAGCGTCGAGCCCATGGCGCAGAAATTCGTCAACATCGGCTGTCGTGTCGGGGACACCCCACGCTTGACTACGAGTCGCCAGCAGGTCGGTATTCGGGTCGCACAGAGCGGCGACCTCGACCCCGGGGATACGGGAGAGTCCAGGATAATGGACGGCGCCACACACGCCTCCTACACCGATGAGGCCAACACGCAACTGCGCTGTCTCGGTCACGAGGCGCCTCCTGTATCGTCGCCAGTTGAGCCCCCGCTAAGCCGCTTCTCCTCGGCAAGCAGTCCATCCATCATCGCATGCACTCTGGGCAGATCGACGCTGGCCACGTCCTCGGCGAAGGGAATCACTGGACCACCCGCCAGACCCGCATAATCCATGGCGGCATGCAGCAAGGAGCCGGAGTAACGAGCACCATTCTCTGCACGGAAGTCCTCGAAAGGCATCATCATCGCACGCAAACGCTGGGCTTCGGCCACGTCTCCACGCCGGAAGGCGGTGAGCAGGGCGAGACTCATACGGGGCACGAAATTGGCCATCCCGGAGCTGAAACCGACGGCATCCGCCTGCAGGTAGTCGATGCTGGGATCCTCCGCCATGCCACAGATCATGGCGCAATTGTCTCCGGCACCCTCGACGATACGGCGAAATGTGTCGATGTCATCGACGGCGTATTTCAACCCTACCACCTGCTCCACTTCGCTGCACATTTCGACGACGGACTCGACGGGCATGATATCCAGTCGACGCTGGTACAGGATCACGGAAAATCCGACGGCATCGGCGATCCGACGCAGGCCTTCGTCGGTCCCCTTGGCGGAAGCGGGACCGACGATAGGCATGATCATGGCGCCGGGCACACCAAGCCTCCCGGCGATGCTGGCCATCTCCAGAGAACGTCCATATCCCGGTCCGATACCGGGGACCACGAGGGCATCTCCCGCAGCTTCCAGAAAAGCGGCCGTTACCTTTTCGAATTCATCCATCGTGGCATCGTACACGAGCCCCGTGCCACACATGGGCATCAGGAAGCGGACACCGCTGTCGACGAGATGGGTCACATTGCGACGCACCCCAGCCAGATCGACGTCGCCAGTGGCGGTTCGAGGGGTGATAGCGACGACGAGAACATCCGCGCAATCGGCTGCGGTCAATGGTTTCAAAGAGTATCTCCTCCTGGGTTCATGCTTAGTGAAAAACTTGGTGAAAAAATCAAATCTCGCGACGCCGCATGCTGGCCAGCCATTCCCGGCCCTGACGTCTGGAAAAAGAGTCCTCCGGTTGCTCGATTCTGTTGATCTCAAAGGCTGGTTCAAAGTGGCGGATGATATCCGACCGCGTCGTCGGAAATGGCGGGCCCTCTTCTATCGTACCGGCAACCTCGAAGAACAGTCCAAGCAAGACACCCGCGTGGCCCAACAGCTGGGCCGCGATTCTGGCGTAATCATGGCGACGGTGTGGATCAATGGCGCAGAAGCAGGTGTGTTCGACAAGCGCATCAAAGCCACCGCCAAGCTCTGTGGGAAGATCGAAGACATCCGCCTCGATGACGTCGATCGCAACTCCTGCCGCCTGCGCTCGATAGCGCAGGCCCTCGATCGCAGCCGGGGCGAAATCAACAGCCGTTACGTGGTAGTCGTGAGCTGCCAGCCACAACGCTTCATGACCGAAACCACATCCTGGAACAAAGACACGGGCATGTGCCGGAAGCTCCGTTTCCTCGATGACCCGCACCAAGGGGGGTGCCGGCGCCGCCTGGTCCCAAGGCGGAGTACCTGCTGCGTAGATCGATTCCCAGAATTCGACGTCGGCTACGTCCACTGCGTGTCCGGGTTCGTCTTCGTGTACTGATTGTAACGCTCGATATAGTCCTCGCGAGGTGGGCTGAAGATGTCGAGCACCTTGGCGACCTCTTCCCCTTCGACAATCCCCCAGTGGACGACATTGCCAGGGATGATAAAAGCATCGCCCGGTACAGCCACCCGCTCCTCGTCGCCAATACGAAAGCGCAGGGAGCCGGACAGTATCAGGCCTGCCTGTTCATGGGGATGACTGTGCTCCGGGATCTCACAACCGGGTGCCAATTCGAGAAAGGACAACATCAGCTGATCGCCGTGGACGATGGCACTGAGGGCCTTTGGAAACAACTCGAAGCTGGGCAGCTCACTGGCATTAACAAAGGGCATGGCTGTTCATTTCTCCGATTGGTGTTTCAGCAACTATGGACAAAAGTACGCAGCCAGGTGTCGGTACGATACCGTAGTGCCAATGGCAGTGCCCGCCCCACCATGAGCGCCGCATAAGCGATCCAGGCCGACAACAATCCACCATCCAACCATATCACCAGAACGACCACGGCAGGCACGAAGAAGGCGAAGGCCGCCAATGCCATGGCGCGGAACATATACGCCATGTCATTGGCGCCGATAAAGATGCCATCAAAGATGAAGACCACCGCATTGAGCGGCTGCATGACAGCGACCAGAATCGTGAGGCCACCCGCCGCAACTGCGACCTCAGCATGGCTCGTCAGTATCCGCACAAAAAATTCCAACCCCACAGCATAGACCACGGTAAACAGGAGCCCAATACAGATGCCCCAACCGAGGATACGTCGAGCGTAGGCTCTGGCGCGGGTGGAATTACCACTCCCGAGGGCGCTGCCGACGAGGGCCTCTGCGGCGTGGGCAAAACCATCGACGCCGTAACTCACCAAGGCCCACAACTGCCAGACGACGGTGTGGGCCGCCAACGGTACGTCCCCCATTCGCGCCACAAGCGCCACGAGCGAGAACTGCGCGAAGAGCAGGCAGAGGGTGCGGCCGAGAAGATTGACATTCGTGTCAAACAGATGACGTAGACGCGCCGGATCGAGCAGGCCAGCTGGCGAGGGTACAGACAGATTGGGATGGTAACGCGCAAGTAGGATCGACAGACCGACGACGAAACCGACACCATTGGCCAGCACCGAGGCCCAGGCGGCACCGACAACGCCGAGTTCCGGCGCGCCCCAGTGACCGAAGATCAAGGCGTAGTCAGCGGCAACGTTGACGACATTGGCCACCACCGTGATCAGCAGTGGGGCCACGACATTGGCCACTCCCAGGAAGAATCCGTTCAACGCCAGCGTCGCAAGCACGAGGGGCACGCCGAAAACGCGAACGTCGAAGTATCGTTGGCCCCAGATCTGCACCTCGTCGGTACCACCAACAAGGACGAATCCGACCTCTGAGAGGGGGTCCCGTAACAGCAGAACGAGGAGACCGATCATGGCGGCCAGCAGCAGCGCTCGGTACAGGGTGGCAGTGCAGTTGGCCCGGTCTCCGGCGCCGTAATACTGGGAGACGATCGATGTCGTCCCCATGCGCAGGAACCCCGCACTCCAGAACAGGACATCGAAGAGGAGGCTCGCCGTTGCGACGGCACCGAGGAATGCAACATCGCTCAGATGTCCGACCATGGCGGTGTCCACCAGGCCGATGAGTGGCACCGAGATCGCCGCCAACATACTCGGTAGTGCCAGACGCAGGATAGGGCGATCGAGACCGTTGTCGGTCATGTGGGATGCGGGCCGCCGACCTCCTGCCACCTGAATCGCTTCAGATCGACTCGGCCGTTGACGAATGTTACCCCTTCATGCTCCAACAAGTCCTGCTGAAATCGATGCATGCTGCTGTGCGCTCGGGGTGAGACCTCCCCCTTGACGTTGATCACCCGTTGCCATGGAATGTCGCTGCGAGACTCGGGCAGTGCCGCCAGAGCATAACCCACCTGGCGGGCATGCCTTGGGAAGCCGGCCAGTGCGGCGATCTGGCCGTAGGTGGCCACACGTCCTGCCGGGATGCGGGCAATCACCTCGTAGAACGCCTGCCAGTGAGAGCCGGAGGCGTCATTCCGGGTTTGAGCAGCAGCTGCGATCGGTCAACAGTTCGGCGTCGCGGACGCCTCGTCGCGTCCCTCGAGAAAATCGATGGCCTTGGCGTAACTGCGCTTTTCCAGGTAATGCCGCAGCATGGCTGGATCTTCTTCGGTGAGCGCATCCCGTTGACGATCCAGAGTGCCGAGCAAGCTTCGCAGGTCGTCTCCGTCCCCAGCCTCGATGGCCACCATCAGTGCCGTCAATGTCCCGTGGAGTTCATCGGTCTTTAGCATCGTAAAATCTCCTCAGGCGGCCAGGATGAGGCTGGTAACCCAGTCCTCGGTGTCATTGCGGATTCGGTAGGTGGTACCAGGGGGCAGGTGGATCATATCCCCTTCGGTGATCGCCTGCTCTTCGCCAGCCCCGGACTCAAGGATACCACGACCATCGAGTACGTAGTACACGAGCTCCAGTTCCTCTTCTGTGCGGCTGGCACTGGCATTCAGCGGCTGCACGGCCTCGTGATCGACGAAGGCCATAGCACGCAGAGATGCCCCTTCCCCGCCCTCTTCTTCGCGACAGAGTTGACGCCAGTGTATGGCACCTGCTCCATCACCGACGGCGGCGGTCTGACGCCAATGACGGATGCGGAATGTGCCGCCATTGCCATCGACTTTCTGCGAGATCACGTGATGCTCCAACCACTCGTCACTGTCCTGATTGAACATCTGATGATGGACCCCGGATGGCAGGTAGATGGCGTCTCCCGCCTCGACGGGATAACGCTCACCATCGAACAGCGCCTCTCCCGCACCGGACAGGATGTAGTACACCTGCTCGAGATTTTCGTGCTTATGATGATCGGAGGTCTTACGCCCTTGGAGGGCATGGCGCGCAAATCCACCGAGTCGCTGCAGGCGATCCCGTTCGTCATCGGAATCGCGGTCGATGTCACGTAGCCCGCCCCAATGCACGGCACTCAGATGGGCGATCTTCGGCTGAAAATCCCGCCAGTTTCGCAGATAGATCTCACTCATGGTGGCCTCCAATTCTCCCCGCCGCCTACAGGGCGATGATGCGGCGCATGCGTGCGGCCATCTCGACCTGCTGCGCGTGGTCCCCGCCGACTTCGTGAATGAGGGTGCCATCGTAGCCGATGGCCCGTAGTTCCGTCATCACCGTGGGCCAGTCGGTGTCGCCATCCATCAGGTCGACCCAGTTGCTACCACGCCGGACGAAGTCCTTCAGGTGGACTTTCTTGATACGCGGTCCCAGATCGCGGATCCAGTGTTCGGGAAACCCGTACGCCATCATGTTTGCCGTGTCCAGGTAGATTCCGACCCAGTCACTGTCGATCTCATCGACGAGTTGCACCGCCTCTCGGGGACTCAGCATGAACTTGTTCCAAACGTTCTCCACGGCGATGGCAGCGCTATGTTGTGCGGCTACCGAAGACAGATCGCGCAGGGCGCTGACCAAATCCTGCCAGGCTCGGCTGTAGGTGCCTTCTACCGTCAGTTGCCCAGGATGCAGCAGCACCGCATCTGTGCCGAGGCTACCGGCAATCTCGAGCGCCCGTGCCAGGCAACGACAGCAGGCCTCTCGTTCACCGGCATTCGGGGACAGCAGATTGCCACGCTCAGCGTAATGCCCCAGCACGGCGGCGATCGTCACCCCCGCGTCGGCACAACGTTTGGCGACACCCTCCAACTCGCTCGCCGTCATATCGATGTTGAGGTCCTTGCCCGAAGCCGAGAACGTCAACTCGAGCGCGTCGTACCCAGCCTCGGCGCATAAAGACAAACTCTCATCAAGGCTCATGTCGCCGAGAATAATCTGCGTCACGCCGATCTTCACGATTGGCTGCTTCCTGTTGGAAAGTGAGGGGAAATCAATCCGAAGTAGTGAAAGTAACCGAGTGCTCGGAGAGCGTCCAGAAAACCGCTTCGACTATGTCAGAATGGTGAACTGCCCTGTCTGATAGCCGAAGTGCAGTGCAAATCGCTGCAGACCGATCCACAATGCGTTGGCACTGAACCAGAGACCGGC
>DPVW01000183.1:10215-11593 GCA_003529325.1 Candidatus Latescibacterota bacterium
GAGACCGGCCAGGATCAGACCGAGGGTTGCGTTCACGCCAACACCCTTTTTTGCACTCGCCAACTCTTCGGCGGCCTCTTCTTCGGGGGTCGGATCGGCTTCTTCGACTGGTTCATCCTCGGGCGGCTCAGCCAGTTCCAGAGCCCGTTGTTGACTGCGAACAGCCAACAGTCTGGCAACCCAGACGAAGGTCCAGAGAAGGACGCCGAAAGCAAAGAGCAGGAAAAGGATCGATAGGACCCAGAAGAGATTCATAGTGACCGCAATATACCTCCCCGTCCCAGCCTCATGCGAACACCTGCACATTGTGCCCCAACGGGGAGGGCGTTATTTTGTTACCTCTGCGGACATCATCACTCCCCCACCCACCCACCGACAGAATACAGACACAGGAGCTGACAAATGCCACGCGTACGCAAGGCCGACTACACGATCGGTGTCGTCGGCGTCGGTCGTATGGGCGCCAACATCGCCCGTCATCTGCAAGATGATGGTTTTCCCGTCACCGTCATCTACGACGCTCACGCGCCGCTGGCAAAGAAACTTGCGCGACAACTCAAGACAACCGCGGCAAAGAGTCTGGCGGATGTGACGGCTCAGGCAGACTTCATCATCACCGTCGTCACCGATGACGCAGCCATGAAGAATATCTTTGCCACCCGGGGCGACAGTCTCCTCGTCGGCGCCAAGGGCAAGACCTTCATCAACTGCGCAACCATCGCGCCCGCCACCCATATCGAGGTCGAGAAACGCGCCGCCAAGGTCAAGGCCCGCTCCCTTGAGGGTTGTATGGCTTCCTCTATCACACAAGCCCGAGAGGGCACCCTTTATCTGATGTGTGGTGGCCGGAAGCCAGTCTTTGATCGCTGTCGCCCCATTCTCGACAGCATGAGTGTCAGCCTTCGTTACATTGGCACCGCCGGTAAGGCAGCGCAGGTAAAGGCGCTCGTCAACATGGTGATGAATATCAACACCGCCGGTCTCGCCGAAGGCCTTGGCCTCGGCAAGGCGCTCGGTCTGGACCTCAATGTGCTGATGGAGGTATTTTCGCAGACTGGGGCCAATTCCCGAGTGTTGGAGACCGATGGTGAAGACATGGTCGCCCGTGACCATGAGTGTTATTTCTCTGCCGCTCACGCAGCGAAAGATTCCGGTATCGCCTTGAAGGTCGCAGCCAGCAAAAAGCTGAGCCTGCCCCTGGCCCGGGCTTCGAAGAGTCAATTTGACAAGATGATCGCCATCGGCAAAGGTGAACTCGACAAGTCCGGTGTCGCCGAACTGACCTTCCCTGGCCGCTCTGGTGGCGCCGGCAAGAAGAAGGCGAAAAAGCGCGGCTAGATGCCTGTTGTGCAATCTGCAATACCCGCCGGCAGTCACC
>DPVW01000350.1:0-29084 GCA_003529325.1 Candidatus Latescibacterota bacterium
GCCCTCGTCGTGGGGCTCAGTGCGGCTTGGTTCGCCCTGCGTCGTTCGGCTGCACCGAAGAGTCGCTGGGTGCCGGTGGCCTTGCTGACGATCACGGCGATCGCACCATTGCTGGGTTGGCAGGCGCGCAATGCGGTGCTCGCCGACTATGGCGGGTTGTCGGCGATCGTCGATGTAAATGGCCGCGCAATCCAGAGCAGCGCACGTGGACGGCAGCGCAACGGTTCGACTTCATGGGACGCGAGGGACTGGCACGGATCATCAGACTACCCTTGGGTCTATGGCGCCATCCATCTGCGTGGCATGGCGCGGGTTGCGGTCGATCGGGAGGTGTGGAGTATCTGCGCCTTTTCGGTGCATATCCGACCCACAGCGGTCTGCTCGGGCGTGTCGTCGACGAAGGTATTTGGGCGACGTTCAAATACATGCTACAACAGCGTCCGGGTCTGGTGTTTGTAATGTTAGGTGCGTTTCTGGTGATGGTGTATCTACTCGTTGTCCGTGGGGGTGTGATGGTGAAACCACGGTCGCGTCGTGCCACGCAGATGGATGGCGTTGGCTGGTTATCTGTGGTTCGCCTCAGGGGGACCGCAAAGTTTGAGTCGCTTCAGACACCCGATCATGCCGCTGTTGTGCGCTCTCGCCGGTGCCGGACTCGCGGCACGAAAGGACGAAACATGACGGTCGCCACGTGGATTGTGCTGCTGCTGCTGTCCGGCCCCCTCGCCACGTTCGCTCAGCAGTGGCGCCAAATCGAAACCGGCGGTCCATCGGCGCGGCGTAACGCCGCCGCCATCTACGATCGGATAGCTGACCGGATCGTGCTCTTTGGCGGGCGGGGTTCGTCCGGGGATCTGGCAGATGTGTGGACCTTTGATGTGGCGACCGAGAGCTGGCAGTCGCTGCCGGTCGAGGGGGCTGGCCCGACAGCACGGTTTTCGCACAACGCGGTTCATGACGCGCATGGCGGACAACTGCTCATCTGGTCCGGACGCATGCTCGACGCATCCGGCTCGACATTGCTCAACGATGTCTGGGCATTTGATCTGATAACCAACAGCTGGACGAATCTGGCGACGACAACAACAGTCCCCGTGGCTCGTTATGGCACGGCTGCCGTATTCGACCCGGACACGGGTACGCTGGTCACATTCGCCGGCTTTACGACACTGGGGCGGTTCGACGATACGTGGCGCTTCGATCCGTTGCAGCGTCTCTGGCAGGACGTGACGGCGACGTCACCTCAACCTGGTGAACGCTGTCTGCACGCCGCTGCCTACGATAGCCAACGTCGGCGGATGATCATGTTCGGGGGCCAACGTGGCAATGCGGCTCTCGACGATGCCTGGGCACTGGATCTGTCCACCGATCTATGGACGGCGCTGCCACCGGCACCGGAGACGGGAGGCCGCAAGTTTCCCGCTGTCGCCTACGACCCGAAGGGCGATCGGTTCCTTGTTTTTGGTGGGGAGCGGACGGACAGTACCCGTAGTGGGGATCTGTGGGCGTTGGATCTGCAGAGAGAGGTCTGGTCGACGCTGACGACGGCGGGGCCACCGGCACGAGACGGCGCCGTCCTCGTATACGTGCCCTCCAGGGGCGGGCGCATGCCCCAGATCATCCTGACGGGCGGCACCACCGCCGAGGGCAATGCCGACGACACCTGGAGTTTGCAACTCGAAGATCCGGTGACGGCGGTCGCCGCCAGCGAATCGACGCTGCCGATTCCATCGCTGGCGGCCTATCCGAACCCGTTTAATGCCAATGTCGTGCTCGAGTCGCAACTGGCCACGAGGGGAAGCCTGACGATCTACGATACGATTGGACACCGTGTGAGAAACCTTGGCAGGCTGTCGCCGGGTCCTCTCCGACGTCTCTGGGACGGACGGGATGACGCCGGTCGGATCGTGGCTTCGGGGGTGTATCTGGCGGTACTGGAGACGCCGACGTCGCGGCACCTACGTCGGTTGGCTCTGCTGCGATGACAGAAGGCACGGCGCGGCGGTGGCTGGTCAATCTGCTCGTCGCCATGGTGGCGACGATGGTGAGTTTTGGTGCGGCGGAACTGGTGCTGCGGGCGACGTGGACGATTGAACGGGTCACCATCGAGCACGATCCGCTGCTCGGTTTTCGCGGTCGAGCCCATGCCTCCACGGTGTGGACCCGGGAGATGGCATCCGCCCCGCGTACCGTGCAGCTGAACGCCGAGGGGTATCACGACCACGAACGCACACGGGACGTGCCCGCCGCCACACGTCGCTTGCTCTTCGTCGGGGATTCTTTTCTCGAGGCATACCAAGTCGAGATCGACGCTGGTTTTGCCCAGGGCCTGGCCCGACGACTGACGAATCGAGCGAGGGCGGAGGGTTATGCGGTGGAGACCGTCAACCAGGGTGTGCATGGCTACGGACTCGGGGTCTACGCCCTGCACATACGGGAGCGGTTACCAGCCTGGAACCCGCAGGGCGTGGTGTTGTGTCTGTTTCTCGGCAATGATCTGCACGACAACTTCACCGCTGTGGCGTCGCCGGCGGTGCCCCGGTTTCATCTGTCGGCGGGTGACGTCGTCTACCTGCCGGTGCCGGAGGCGGGAGCCCGGACCTGGCTGCGTGACAATGTGCTGGCTCGGTCGGTGCTCGTCCGTTTTCTGTGGATGCGCCTGATCAAGACCAGCGGTGGCGCCATGCAACTGGCTCGTGCCGCCGGCATGGTGAGTACGCCTGATCTGCAGAGCGATGCCGGTGGTCGTTCAGCGGAGATGATCGTTGTGGCAACGCACCTGTTGGAGCGAATCGCCTCCGACCTGCGCCAACTGGACGTGCCATTGTTCGTCTTCGTCATCCCGGATCCGTTTTATGTCCAGGACCTCGTCGATGCCGCCCGCGCCGCCCGCGATGGCACACCCGCACTGAAACTCCGCGCCGAACGGCAGGCGACGGAGTCCGGTGTGCTGCAGGCTCTGACGCAGCTCGGTATCCCACATCTCTACCCACGCCACGCCTTCGTCCAGGCCCGTCTCGATGGCGACGGGTACTATCGCAATGGTTTCGGTCACTTCACCGACGAGGCTCATCGAGTCGTTGCCGAGCATTTGGAAGTGCCCCTGTGGGAGATGCTGGAAGCTGACTCCGCAGCGCCTTGATCTTGCTTCACGCTCTGTCTTCAAGACCACCCCTCGATGGTGTGCGGTCCTTCGAACAGCAATCGCAGCACGGCTCGGTTGCGCGTATCGTGATCTCTGGAATTGGCCTGACACTGCTTGTTCCCGCCTTAATCTTCGGCTCACTGATGGCAGGGCAGTACTGATTTTCGATGATCCCTCCCTTCCGCGCTACACGAGCCGGACCAGGGAAATGGGCTCCTGGCCTAATGCAACGCGTGCGGTATTGGTCGCCGCGTGTCGGCTGGAGGTGGGCCCTGATTCCGGGGACATCGTCGCCAGATGCGGCGTGAGGACGACCCTGGGCAACCGCAACAACTCGTTGTCGGGCGCTATGGGTTCAACTTCGAACACGTCCAATCCAGCGCCACCGAGGCGCCCTTCTCGCAGGGCGGCGATGAGCGCAGCTTCGTCTATGACGGGACCCCGGCACGTGTTGATGAGCATCGCCTCTTTCGCCATCAGACCCAGTTCCCGTGAGCCCACCATGTGCCGCGTCGTACGGTCCAGGGGGACGTGCAGGGTAACGATGTCGCTGGTTGCCAACAGCTCTTCGAATGGAAGAGGGCGGGGGCTACCGCAGGTTTGCAGGTATTGATCGTCGAAGGATCGAATGTCAAAAAAGACCCGCTCGCACTCCCAGGCTGCCAGTCGCCTGGCCACACGCGAACCGATCCGCCCCAAGCCGACGATGCCCACTCGTTTGCCAGCCAGGGTGTGGAACGCATCTGACCGCTGGCGATAGTCGCCATGCCAGTCGCCATTGCGGATGCTGGCCGACAACGCGTCGAGGTGACGACACAGACTCAGCATAAGAGCGATGGCATGCTCGGCAACAGGTACCGCGTTGGCGCCATTGTTGTCGGCAACCCGCACGCCCAACGCGGCCAGGCCCGCAACATCGAGCCAGTCTGATCCGGCGGAAAAAACCTGCACCAGTTTCAGTTGGGGTAGAAGCGCCGCCAATGGCACGATCTGTGCCGCTGCGGAGCCCAGCAGAATCGCTCGGGTGTCACCACACGCGGCGACGATCTGCTCGAGAGGCAGGCCATCGTCGACGTGGCTGAAATGGACCTGGCCGACCGTTTGGGCCAGCTGCTCCAAGTGCCGGAGTCGATCCGCTACACCGGACCCCTGGGGGGCCAGAAATACAACCGTAGGTACCATTAGTCTCCTCACGTCGATCACGGATTGGATCTGAAGTTTAGGTCGCCGCCGCCAGCAGGGCACAGGCAGGAAATGGTGGCGACGCAATGGATGGCCAAAGTTACGCCCGCACACCGCGCACGCTCGTGAGACAGATCACGGACTTTCAGTGTCGACGAACCGATATCTATAAGTAGCAGTTGCTGGAAGCCGCCTTTCCGAGGAGGATCTCATGAGTGTGCTGGTTCGCGGACGCATTTTCACCACGCTGGGTTTCGTCGTTCTCATGGCGGGGCTGCTCCTCAGTCCCGTCTCTTCGACCGCCCAGATGGGTAACAAGAAACAGGACTCGGACTGGCACGGTGGGAAAAAGGAGTTCGATGGGGATGGCGCAGAACACTTCGGCTGCCTGGGGACGATCACCCTGATCGAGGGCGACCAGAGCGCTGTGCCCGGCCACTTTATACTGGAGCCAAACTACCCCAACCCCTTCAATCCCGGCACGACCATCCCCTTCTCCATCGGTGCCCCGACGGCGCCCGTGCTTTTGAGCATCTACAACACTGCCGGCCAGCGCATCCGCACCCTCGTCGATGGCAGCTTTGCCTCGGGCAGGCACCAGATCTTCTGGGATGGGCGTGACGACACCGGCACAAGCGTCGCCGCCGGCCTCTACATCTACGCCCTCCGCTCCGGTGCTTTTTCGCAACAGCGCAAGATGCTGCTCGCGGATCGTGGTGGTAGTGGTGGTGGCGAAGGGACGGGCAAAGTAGCGATCCAGGCGATATCCTTTTCGGTAGAGATGACCGCGGAACATATTCTCGATCGACAACAGCTCGTCAACATCGACGGCGCACAGCGCATCGATTTTCAGGTGGACGAGCGTTTTCTGTGGACCCGGCGCGTGCCGATGCCGATGCTGCGGCAGGAGATCGCCGCCGCCACCCTCGACCACAGGATCTATGTCTTCGGAGGGCTGGACGACAAGGCGCAATCGATCGATGTCGTCGGTGGTTGCACGATTGCCGGACTATCGCGCCACGGCGGTGGTAGAGCAGTACGTCCCCTGACGACTGCGCAGTACGACAAACTTCCTATCGCTGTCCAATACCTCACAGTTGCCGAACAGTCGCTTCAACTTGGCGTGATAGGCGAGGTGCCGGTTGCCGACGACGAGCAACTCCCCCCCGGGACGCAGCACTCGTCGCGCGCCGCTGAACATGCGCCACGCCGTGGCATCTCCCATGGCGCTGTGCTGATGGAAGGGCGGATTGCACAGAACGAGGTCGACACTATCCGCCGCAAGGGTCGCCACGCAGTCCCCCGCCTCGAATTTCGCCGAACGACTCGCACTGAAAATCTGCTGCCAGTTGTGCTGCGCCGAGGCGATCGCCGTGAAGGATTCGTCGACGAATTGCAGCTGCGCCCCCGGATTGCGCTGTGCCGCCATCAAGCCGATAACACCGTTGCCGCAGCCCAGATCGACGATCTGTTGTGCTGTATCGGCAACGGGAATGTGTGCCAGCAGTTGCCGCGTACCGACATCGAGACCCTCCCGGGAGAACAGACCGGCGTGGTTCGTCAGCGTCCAGTCCGTCCCATCGAGCTGATACTGTGACGGGTAGGGATTCGGGTCGGGCTCGAGAGCTTCGTCGAATTCGCTGAACAGCAGCCGCGCCTTACGCCGCGCCAGGGAGGTCGTCGTCGACCCGAGGATGCTCTCGAAGAGCTGTAACGTCGAGGTGTGGATCTGTTTCGTCATGCCGGCGCCGAACACGAGTGCACCTGGAGACTGCGTGCGGATCCGGTGCAGCTGATCTTCGAGCAGAGCCAGACTTTTCGGGATCTTAATGAGCACCACGTCAGCCGCTGCCGCGGGCGACTCGAGACTGGTCAGCAGGTGCACCGCCGAATCCTGCAGACCATTCTCCTGCAGATTGGCGCGGGTTGCCTGTTGGGCGAGCCACGAATCGCATGACATCTGCACCGACCGACCGGAGGCTGCCAGGGCCACCGTCAGCGCGCCGAAGCCGTCGTTGAGGATCCACGTCACGCCTTTGTCGCGACCCGGCGATCCCTGTAATTCGGACAGATGGTGCAGCAAGTAGTCGTCAGCCGCATCCCAGGCTCGCAGCAGATCACTTGCAAACCGGGGGAATCGTCGCAACTCAAAACTCCCCTGGGGTACTACGAGGGTAGTCTCCATTGGGCACTCACTCTCTCGTATCCACGGTGGGGCCCGTGTCCCAAGCGCCGGAGATGGCCTTGACCACCGCGAGGGCACCGATCACCGCCGTCTCGGTTCGCAGCACGCGGCTGCCCATGCCGGCCAACTCATACCCGGCATCACGCAGCAAGTCACGCTCCGCGGCCGTCCAACCCCGTTCGGAGCCGGCTGCCAGCACGATGGACGCACCCACCGTCACAGATACACGATGCAGAGGGGTAATGCCCTCGTAGTTGTCGAGGGCGATGCGGGTGTCCCCCGCCGCGGTGGTGATCGCCTCGCCCAGATCCATGCCGACAGCGACGGTGGGCATCCTGGTCGCGAAAGCCTGCTCGACGCCGGCGCGCACGTGACGCTGATACTCACCCGACGTCCACAGGCTGCTGTCCGCATACGTCCGCTCGCTGCGGTCGGTGCGGGCAAACAACATGCCTGCCACCCCCAAGGTGGCCGCTTCACGCAGCACCCTGCGGCTCGTCTGCGGTCGGCACAGGCCAGCGATGAGGGTGATCCTGTCTGCCTCTGGCAACACCGTATCCCAGGCAAAGGAGAGCACGAGGTGCTCATCCGTCACCGACTCGACGACGGCCTTGCCCCGCGGTCCATCGATGAGCCCAACATCGAAACTTTCCCCCGCCGTACGTCGCAGGACGTCGAGCACGTGTCGTGCTCGAGGATCCTCAAGCGCCAGGGGCCGGGTCGTCTCAGCCGCTTCGAACAGGACGATATTCACAGCTTGGGTATCCCACCTGCGACGGGGGTGGAAGCGTTCCTTATCATTTATGTCGGTCGCCCTTTGACAGAGAAATAGAGAACTTATGAAACAGATCTTCACCGACGTCCTCGCCCAGGCCGACATCAAAATCGATGGCGGGCGAGCCTGGGACATTCAGGTTCATGATGAGGCCTTCTACAAGCGTGTCCTCGCCGGTGGCTCTCTGGCGCTGGGCGAATCCTTCATGGATGGCTGGTGGACCTGCGACGCCCTCGATCAGTTCTTCGACCGCCTGCTCCAAGCTCGCTTGAACAGGAAGGTCGTACCCCTGTCGGCCAAACTTTACGTCGCCCGCTCGAAGGTGATGAATCTGCAGTCGAAACTCGGATCCCGCACGGTTATCGACACGCACTATCAGTTGAGCCCGGCACTGTTCATGTCCTTCCTCGATCCATACAACCAGTATACCTGCGGCTACTTCAAGGATACCGACGAGCTCAACCAGGCGCAGGAAGACAAACTCGACCTCATCTGTCGCAAACTGCAACTCTCTGAGGGCGACCGAGTCCTCGACATCGGCTGTGGCTGGGGGGGCTTCGCAAAGTTCGCGTCCCAACGATACGGCGCCAATGTCACGGGTGTGACGATCTCGGACAAACAACTCGCTTATGCCCAACAATACTGCGCCGGTCTAACCGTCAACTTCGTCAAGTCCGACTACCGTGACTTTGCCGGTACCGACTTCGACAAGGTGCTCGTCTGTGGCATGATCGAGCATGTAGGCCACAAGAATTACCGCTCTCTGTTCGAAACCGCCCACCGCAGCCTCAAGGATGGCGGGCTGTTTCTGCTACACACAATTGGGCGCCATCGGTCGGGCTCCAACACCGATGCGTGGATGCACAAATACATCTTCCCCAATGCCATGATGCCAGCGCCGAAACAGCTGACGAGTGCCGCGGAGCGTCTCTTCGCGTTGAACGACTGGCATAGCTTCGGCACGTACTACGACAACACGCTGATGGCGTGGAACGAAAACTTCGTCAACAATTGGAACGATCTGAGCGAAGAGTATGACGAGCGTTTCTTTCGAATGTGGACGTACTATCTGTTAATGTGCGCCGGCACCTTCCGCAGCAACAAGAAACAGCTGTGGCAGATCGTCTTCGCCAAACGTCGCGGCGCCACCGCGGGATACGAGAGCGTTCGATGAAAATCACCTCCGTCAAGACCGCCGCCACCCGCGGCCACGGCATGCACCTGTGGGTTCGAGTCAGCACCGACGCGGGGTTCACCGGCACCGGCGAGTGCGTGCACGGTGGCAAGCAGGCGATCGCCATCATCCAGGAACTGGAGGAGAAACTCATCGGTCGCGACCCCTTCGCCGTGGACGCCATCTTTGAGCAGATGCGCCGTGGGCACGTCTTCGATGGTGGCGACGCCGGTGCCCTCATCACCGCATTGACGGGCATCGAGATCGCCCTGTGGGACCTGAAGGGCAAGGCACTGGAGACACCCGTCTACGAGTTGCTCGGCGGCAAATTCCGCGACAAGATCCGGGTCTATGCCGACTGCCAGGTAGCACCGGGCATGAACTTCGACGAGATCAAGAAGGTCGTCGACGAGGTCCTGGAACGGGGCTTTACGGCACTGAAGATCGACGTCGACATCGACGCCTATGGCTACAAAGGCAGCGAAGTCGCCCACTACGACAAGGACCGCTTCAACACCACGGCCAACCAGTGGGAACACGAACGTATGGTGAGTCTGGTGGACATGGTCACCAGCGCCGCCGGTGGTGGTATCGATGTGGCCGCTGACGTGCACACCCGGCTCGATGTTCCCAGTGCCATCCGTCTCGCCAGGGCACTCGAGAGCTACCATCTCATGTGGTTGGAGGAACCGGTGCCAGCGGAAAATATCGACGCCATGCGCACCGTCACGCAGTCGACGAGTGTGCCCATCTGCAGTGGCGAAAATCTGTATCTGCGACACGGCTTCCGCGAACTGATCGAGAAGCAGGCAGTGAACGTCATCATGCCCGACATCCCCAAGTGCGGGGGTCTGTCGGAGTGCCGCAAGATCGCCAACCTCGCCGAGATCTACTACATCCCTTTCGCCCCGCACAACGTCTCGTCACCCATCGGCACCCTCGCCTCCGCCCACGTATGCGCCACGGTACCGAACTTTCTCGTACTCGAATTCCACTGGCTGCACCGCGACTACTGGACGACGATCATTCAGGAAAAGACGGACATCATCAAAGACGGCTTCATTCATCTGGATGACCGGCCCGGCATCGGCGTCGAACTCGACGAAGTCGTGGGTCAGCAGTATCAGGTTCCCGGCACTACCTGGTTCGAGTGAACCCCAGGCACCTGCCGACAGCGGCACTGATTTTTTCTTCGGTCTCCATGGAGAAAGGCCCGGTGTAGAGCAATCGGCGATTGTTGTCGACCACCTCATACCCACCCTCGGGGATCTGTCGACGCACAGGTACATATCCCACCATCTCGTTGGCGTATCCCAGGGTCCATACATCGTTGAACTCGCCACCGAACGCGCGTCGATAGCGCAAGGCGTACTCCACACTCATCTCCCCTGCCAGTGTGATCACCGCCAGGTCACTGCCAAACTGCAGCGTCTGCACCTCAAAGTCGAAAATGTGTGACGCCGGCATACCTGCCGCTCGCAGATCCAGATGGTGTTTGGCCCATTCGCGCACGTAGTCGTCAGGCCCCGACAGATGACGCTGGAGTTCTTCCTCCTCCGGAACATCCGTCGTCAACGACACCGACTCCTGAGCCACCTTCAGCGGCCCACCGATGTCGTGCAGATCATCGGTGGCCAGGACCCGCGCGACCCCCTCTCCCAGAGACTCGCCCCGCTGGCGTACTTCCTCTACCGTCAGCCGCTGATACCCGTTATGAGCCGCGTCGCGGGCGTCCACCTTCTGATCCCCCGCACAGCCCTGGAAAAAGGCGGCAGTCACGCCGGGGTGACGGGCCTCCAGATAGTCGCAGGCGAAGGTCGGATAGTCCCCGCCGATCTGCAGAATCGGTCCGGTGCTCGTGGGATGGCAGGCGTAGCTGAACAGCACGTAGCGCAGATCGCCGGTAACAGACTCGATGGCCAGCACCGACAGCTGATGGTCGTGTGGAGCATCGAGACTCGGCCTGAACTGCACACCCCCCTTGCCATCCGGTCGGCGACGCGAGGACGAGATCCCACACCACCCCATACCGGCTCGCAACCGTGCAGGCTGCCTATCGGCGAGCGCCTCGGCGGCACACTCGGCCAATCTGTCGAGGGTGGAATCGATGAACTCCTCGTCGAGCGCACCATGTCGACGGCTGTCCATGCCCCGGCGCAGCACGGGTCCACAGTGTGTGTGGGTGCCGGTGAGCACGATTCGTTCGTGCGGCAACCCGGTGCGCGCGCCGATCTTATTGCGCGCCTCGGTTGTACGGTCATAAAAACCCAGCCACTCGATCGTCACCAGCAGCAGCGGTACCCCGCCCTCATCCTCCATGGCGACGCAGATCGCACGCAGCGGATGGTAGACGCCATCGGAGGGTGTGTCGCGGGCGGCATATCCGGCGAGGAAGATGCCCACCGGTGGCGTGACGTCGACGGTTGCCAGCCCGACACAATATTGGGTCGAGGTCATGTGTTGCCTTTCTGCTGATTGTGCATACGCGGCACACATGATCTACTACATTCCTTCCCCTCCACGCCACCTCGACGCCGAAAGAGATCCTCTGCCGATGCCGCTACAGATCGCTACTATGGACGACGTGCGCCACGCCGCCACCGTCATCCGTCAGCACATTACACCGGCGCCCCTGATCCGCTCCTATGCGCTGGAGAAACAGCTCGAGTTGCCCGACAGTCGTCGTGTGTGGTTGAAGGACTACGGGTGGACACCGGTGGGGTCCTTCAAATTGATGGGCGCGCTCAACTGGATGGACCACCACGCCGACGCCGTCGGTGCGTTGCCTGTCGCCGCCCACTCGTCAGGCAACTTCGCCTCCGGCATTTCTTTTGCCGGCATGCGGTATGGCAAACGGGTCATCGTCGTCATGCCCGAGTCGGCGCCAAAGGTGAAATTCCGCCTGACCCGATCCTTTGGCGCCGAGGTCCGCACCTACGACATCGCCACCGATCACCAGACCGGCGAACGCGACCGTCTGACAAGACAGATCGCCGAAGAGGAGCAGGCCGTCCAGGCTTCACCCTATGACGATCCACATGTCATCGCCGGCAACGGAGTCGGCGGTGTCGAGATCGTCGAAACCTTGAAACAGCAGGGGCGTGACCTGTCCCATTTTTTCTGCCAGGTCAGTGGCGGTGGACTGATGGCGGGACACGCGCTGGCCGTAGCCGATGGGTTTCCACAGGCACGTATCATCGGCGTCGAACCGGATGGCGCCGACGATTTCCGCCAGTCACTGCAGACTGGAACGCGTGTGCGCCTCGACAAACCCGCCAGCATCTGCGACGGCTTGTTGTCCTACGATGTGGGCGAACACAACTGGCCCATCCTGCATCAGCTCGTCGCCGAATCCATCGCTGTCCCCGATCTCGAGACCCAGGCCGCCATGAAGTGGCTCTACGAGATCCACGGGTTGCGCGTCGAACCCTCCGGTGCCATCGCCACCGCCGCGGTGCTGCAGAACCATGCTGACCTGTCCGGCAGCGGCGACATCGTCATCGTCGTCAGTGGCCGCAATCTGGATGAGGATCGTTTCCGCGAGTGGATCGCAAACGTCTGACCACGGCGGGGCATTTCAGGTGTCAGGGCAGTGTCCAGAAGGTCCCGGTGATTCCCGTGACCCCGCGGGCATTTTTGCCGTAGGTGGTGGTCAAGATGCGGCCATTGTCGAACTCCAGGGAGGAGGTATAGCCGTGGTCACCATCAGGTGCGGGTCGCAGTTGCCAGGTGTCCCCCCAACTTTTGCCACCATCGTCGCTGATGGTGGCGTAGATACCATACGGTTCGAAGCGACGGCCATACGTCAACAGCAGACGGCCATCGCGCAGTTTCAGCAGTCGGGGGCAGGCACCGGACAGAATGCCCGTCGATTCCGGTTTTGACCAGGTTTGGCCACCGTCGTTGGACTCGCAGCGCCAGAAGATGCCCGGCGCCTTCGGGTCGCCTACGCGCAGCATGCACAGCAGATGCCCGGGCGTCAGTTCCATGAGCACCGGTTCCTGGTAGGCACGCGATTTTGGCGTGCCACGGGCGATGTCGATGCCATCGGACCAGGTCACACCCTTGTTGTCGGATCGATACAACACGGAGGAACCGATCTTCGATCGACCGCGTGCGCCGTAAGCGGGAATCATCAACGTGCCGTCGCGCAGACGAACGGCGGGGGCACAAGCTTGGACGCCGGGTCCCACCAGGATCGTGCGGTCCACGCGCCAGGTGAGGCCATAATTGTCACTCCAGCACCAGACGGCACCGACACTGCGAAAAGGAAACTCCCTTGGATGCGTCCAGGGTACACCGGAGCGCTCC
Source organism: Candidatus Latescibacterota bacterium (assembly GCA_003529325.1). Taxonomy (GTDB): domain Bacteria; phylum Latescibacterota; class UBA2968; order UBA8231; family UBA8231; genus UBA8231. Next base: position 12,773 of record DPVW01000350.1, read on the forward strand.
GCCTCCGACTCGGGGAAGACCTCGTGGGCGGCGAGTGCACCGCCGACGCGGCCACCACCCAGATAGAGGAGACCGAACTCCTGGCCGCCACCGGCTGCCAGTTGCGCTGCCTCATCGACATTCCAAGTTTTGCCCGCGTCAGGAGAACGGATCACGGTAATGATGGACTTCGGATCCGTATGCCGCACACCCGCTGGATGACGCGGTGCCTGGCGGAATGCGAGCAGCAATTCGTCCCCCTCCAGTCGCACGACATGAGGGAACGCGCTGTACGACCGGGACTCGGAATAGATCCGGGTCTGCTTCGCCTTTGGGGCCTTGCTGAATTCAAACGCTGTCACGTCTCACTCCACTGACCGGAATTGGGTGGTTTTCAAAATGGCAACGATACAACCGAAACGACCGAACATCCTCTTGGCCTTCGCCGACGACTGGGGTCGTTACGCCAGTGCCTACGCGCAACGTGAGGGAGATCTCTCCCTCAATCAGCTCATCGACACACCGAATTTCGACCGCGTCGCCAACGAGGGCGCCCTGTTCAACAACGCCTATGTACCGGCCCCCAGTTGCACACCCTGCCGCAGTTCTCTGCTCTCGGGTTCCTACTTCTGGCAGACCGGTCTCGGCGCCATCCTGGTCGGCGCCGTGTGGGATGAATCGATCCCCACCTACCCCCTCGAATTGGAACAGGCGGGGTATCACATCGGCCACACCTATAAGGTCTGGTCCCCGGGGCGTATGAAGAACGCACCTTACGGCGGCGAGCGCACCCAGTACGAACCCGCCGGCAGCAATTATGGCCGCTTTTCTTTTTTTGCCACCGAGCATGTCGACAGTCACGGCGTCGATGGCGCCAAACAATTGCTCTACGACGAAACACGGGCCAACTTCGACGCCTTTCTCGAGGCTCGTCCCGACGATGAACCATTCTGCTACTGGTGGGGTCCGACCAATACCCACCGTCGCTGGCAGAAAGGTTCCGGCAAGGCACTGTGGGATATCGACCCTGATGACCTTGCCAGCAGACTACCCGAGTTTCTGCCCGATGTTCATGATGTGCGCGAAGACGTCGCCGACTACCTGGGAGAGTGTATGGCCGTCGACGCCGGTCTCGGCGTGTTGCTGCAGCGGCTGCAGGAAATCGGTGAACTCGACAACACCCTCGTCGTCGTCAGCGGCGACCACGGCATCCCCGGCTTCCCACGGGCCAAGTGCAATCTCTACGACATCGGTTGTGAAGTGGCGTTGGCGGCACGCTGGCCTGGGCAGATAGCGGCGGGACGCACGATCGACGATTTCGTCAATCTCATGGACCTGGCGCCGACCTTCCTCGACGCCTGCGATGTCGCCATCCCCGACTCGATGACGGCAGACTCCCTGCTGCCGCTGTTGACGAGCCCACACAGTGGTCAGATCGAGTCAGAGCGCACCTTCGTCGTCACCGGCCGCGAGCGCCACGTGCACAAGGCTCGTGATGGTTTTCTACCCTACCCGCAACGGGCGATCCGCACACGCGACCACCTCTACATCCACAACTTCGCGCCGGACCGATGGCCAGCGGGCGATCCTTGCGGCCTCGATGATCCCACAACGACGGCGCCCTCTTTCGCGGCGTTGGAAACCGACACGATGGTATGTTACCCCGACCTGGACGCGAGTCCGACAAAAGCGTGGATGGTTCATCACCGGGCCGAGCCGGATGTTGAGCGCGCCTTTGAGTTGGGTTTTGGCAAACGGCCATTAGAGGAGCTCTACGACCTAGGCGACGATCCACACTATCTGCACAACGTTGCCGGCCAGGCGGCCTACACTGAGGTTCAGGCCGAGCTCAAGGCCCGATTGTTCGAGGTGCTACGTGAACAGCAGGATCCGCGTGTTGTCGAGCAACCCTGCCGATTTGAAGCACCGCCATACGTCGGCCCCGTGGACGATGCGTGAGTGGTTGGAGATCAGTGGTCTTGTCGCCGGCCCGTCAATGGACCATCAGATCGTGCGGTCTCTGTAACCGACAGACCGCCAGTGCAGCTCAGGAGTTGGGGATTGATGGCGAACTGTGTGCCGAACTGCATGCGGCGGTCGCACGTATTGCTCCCAACCAGATCGGGGGCCACGGTCAGCTACAGGAGTGGCTCGTCGACAAGGACGATCCGCAGGAGACGCACCGCCACGTCTCGATATGCTGGCACGGCAGTTACAACTCACCGGTTCGGCGCGCACCGAGTTCACCGGCGGTGGCACCTATCCGAATCTACTCGATGCGCACCCACCCTTTCAGATCGATGGCAACTTCGGCGCCACGGCGGGCATCATCGAGATGCTGCTGCAGTCCCACGCAGGCTACCTTGAACTACTGCCGGCACTGCCCCGCAAGTGGGCATCGGGCAAGGTGCTGGGTCTTCGTGCACGCGGTGGTTTCGAGGTCGAGATGCAGTGGGCGAGGGGTGAACTCCAGCGGGCTGTGATCTCGGCGTCACGGAATGGAATCTGCGCACTGCGCACGCCGACACCCGTAACGGTGCTGCGAGCCGACGAGATCCTGCCCGTGCAGCAGAGGGAGTCTGGTGTGGTGGAGTTCCCGACCCAGGCGGGAGACAGGTACACTGTCTCCACTCAGGCCATCAGCCCGAGAGCCTGGTAGGTATTGCGACCGGCGATCCCATCGGGCTGTCCTCGCCTACGAACGACAGGGAAGCCGCGAGCACTTCGCAATGCTACGAAGACTTGAACTCAGCGAGCAAGACGCCCATTTTCCCCGGCAATTCAACCACCGGCCAAAACCAGCAGAGATGGAGAGTTGCAGCCATGACCGAACTACCTGCCAACACCTCGCGCTCGATCACGGAGGAAACGGTGGAAATGTCCGCCGATGAGAAGTTTCTCTTCGACCTGGTCGGATTTGTCGTCGTGCGAGATGTCCTGAGTAAGCAACAGCTGGAGCTCGCCAACGCCGCCATCGACTCGCTGGAGCTCACACAGAGCCCTGAGTATTTTGGCGAGTCGACTGCCCTGAAAGGGGAGAATCGTTCGACGCGACTCAGCTCAAGTGGCAGTCTGTTGGAATTGCCAAAACCATTCTGTGATCCCTTCAGAGAAATGCTCGCACACCCGAATACGATCCCCCACCTCAACACCATCCTCGGCGAAGGCTGGCGCTTGGATCACGGCCCCGGCCTGATCGCCATGGACAAGGGCTGCTCCGGCGGCATGCTCCATGGAAATTTCGACAACGCGCCCTATTTCTATCGCGAGGGCAAGATCTTCACCGGCCTCTGCGTTATCGAATACCTGCTCGCCGATGAGGGGCCTGGTGATGGCGGGGTATCGGTGGTCCCCGGCAGCCACAAGGCCAACCTGGCGTGTCCGAAAAAGATGCTTCGCTGGGAGCGGTATCAGGAATACGTGACGGAGGTGAATGCCAAGGCCGGCGATGCCGTCATTTTTACCGAGGCTTGCACTCACGGGACCCTGCCATGGAAGGCCGATCACCAGCGCCGGGCCATCCTCTATAAATACAATGCGGGACACATGTCGTGGGGCGGAGGCGGTATGAGCGGACCACTGCCCGAGTACTGGGACGATCTCACCGAATCCCAGCAGGCGGCGCTGTTGCTGCCCTCCCACCACTCGCGCCGGCCCAAACAGAGCAATGGCTACCAGGGCCTCGATGCGATCAAGGAATCTGCGTGAGAAGACGCGTGAAAGCTGGGTGCCGTGGGCAAGCCTGAACGGACTGAGCTGCTACCTGGCACAGCTGTCGCCATTGTGCAGAAGCATCACCAACGCAGCGGTCAGCTCACGGAGGGTGTCGTTCGGGATCTACTCACCAAGTCGGCGACGCATCCGCACGGGATCAAAGTGCGCCTGGAAACCGGCGAGGTCGGTCGGGTCCAAAACACTCTTACGGAGGGTGAATCGTGAAGAGTTATCTGGAAGGTTGTGGTGTACCAACAGCCACCGTGGGCAATGCCGAAGTGCCACGCCTGATCATGGGCATCCACCCCTACGACGGTTGTTCATACCAGGATGCCAACCGCGACCAGGAGAACTTCGGTCGCTTCAGCCGTGTTGGGCATGTGACCGAAGTGCTCCGTTGCGCCGTCGAGGAATCGGGTCTCACCGTCGTTCAGGTCGATCACATGCTGCCCGAACTGGATCGGCTGCACCTGCAGGCCGTCTGGGAAACCCAGCAGCAGACGCAGACCGAACTCGGCATGGTCGCCTACATCCTCATCCCCATCATGCTCGACGGTGAACTGGTCTCGTCCTCCGAGCGTGCCCACTCGACATTCTATGGCCACAACGACAAACTCGCCGGTGCTGCTTTCCGTGAGCACATGCACAACGATGCCATCATCCGCTACAACCTTGGAGACGATCTGTCCAAACTCGTCACACCCGCGACCGTCGCGCCCTATTCTGCGCAGGATGCAGAACGCTTCGAGATCGACTACGGCGTCCTTGAACAGTATCTGGGATTCTTCGCCGGTTGTGATATCCTGATCGCCGATCCTGGTGCTGAAATCGACTTACTCGCCATGACCGGTCGGTTTGACCTGATCCGGCAATACATCGAGTTCCTGCGCCAGCGTTTCGACACCGTCATCACCAGCGTGCACCACGCGGGTATCACCATCCCATTGCTGGAAGCGGAGAACATTCCCGTCGACGGCTATCTCACCACCGTCAATCAGCCAGGTGTCTTCATGTTTCCCACCCCGGATCTGGCGCTCGACGCCATCCGCAATGCGACTAAGCCGATAATCGCCATCAAGCCCATGGCGGGTGGGCGTTATCTTGGCGAGAAGGCCTTCGAGTTCGTCTTTGACGAGGTCGGTGTAGCAGCTTCGATGTTCGGCATGGGGACATTGGACCAGGTGCGACAGACGACGACTGCCGCCCGTTCAGTTCTGGGTGTCAACTGACTGAGGATCGATGCGCATCAACCACAGACCTGGAGTTGCTGCAGACGCGCGTGCTGTTGGGCACCAAAAACATCGCGATCGCCGGGACTGCCACATAACAGATCACGTCTCACGGTGAACTTGATCGCCAGGGCTGGGTCATATCGGTAACTGCCGATCACCCGCTCTGGGTCGATGCCGAGTGCCGCCGCGACCCCGCGTGGACCGAACTCGCCCGACGCCAGGGCCACCTCGTAGGCCTCACGGGTTTTGAACAGGATGTCGTAGGTGATCTCGTTGATGCCCGCATTCTTGCTGCGGATCACCTTTGCCAGATCGATGAGGGGTGTCCGCTTACTGCCAGCACCCGCCATTGGCCGGTCTTCCAGATTCGCTCCGCCCTCGTCGATGACGGGCTCGGGGGTGGCACACGCCCTCGAATAGTCTGCCGATACGCGACCACTGGCCACCCACTCCCCACCGCGGAGTTTGCTCAGCTCCACGGGGAACAACTCGCCGATGATCTTCAGATCGTGCAGCAGGTGGTGCAGACTCCAGACATAGACATCGCCCACCTCGATGTTGCAGAAGGCTGAACGTGATCGATCGATTCGATCGGTCAGCTGATGCAGCAGCTTTTTATGTTCAGAGCGCGCCACGGATGGCTCATCGCGTACGGTCTCGACCACGCCAAGAGGACGACAGCCGTCACCTGTTTCGATGAGGATCTGAGTGGCGGCGTGCAGTTCGGGGTGTTGCTCCTGCAATGCTGCGCGCACGCCGGCGATGATCTGTGGCAGCTGTTGCTGCAACACAGGGTCGCGTGAGCCGGCGACAAACAACGCCGTGAAACAGCCATTCTGCTGAGCGGGAAATAGATCGCTCGGGGAAAAGGGAAAGGCGAGATTCCCCGCCGTGGAGACGCGACCCGCATAACCGAAGTGCAGCATTGTCGAGCGCAGAAATGCGAGGGCATCCTTGACTGTCTGCACGTCGGCGCTGGTCACGGCGACGACGATCCCGACCTCCGTGATGGGACCTGCTACTGGTTGCTCCTCTACGCCGTTGCGGCCATAGACACGCACGTCGGCGCCGAATGCCTCCTCGCCAGTGGTGAGGGGGATGATGGAGACGACGCGATGGCCCACTCGTCGACAGCCCTCCAGTTTGACGCTGTAGGGAACGGGGTGAAATGTGCTGCCCTCCACGGAGACCGCCGATCCCTCTACTGCCTTGAAGTGACTGTCACGGATGCTGAGCACACCGCCGGGTAGATGGAAGAGGTCGGGCCGCGGCTTCTCATACAGGGTGTGCGCGGCGATGGAGAGGACCGTCGCTCTGCGTTCAGGATTTGTCGGGCGAAAGGTGGCGACCCCATCACGTGTCAGTTCGGCGATCAGACAGTCGCTGCCGGAGCCCGGCTCACAGGCGATGGCGCCACACTCCAGGATCTTGGCAGCATGCAGTGCGACACCAGGCGGATACCCCTGTCGAATCGGATCGGCGGCGAATACGGCCGGGTCGTAGGCGCGGCCACAGAGGATGATCTGTGCCCCGTGATCGAGAGCCGTGATGATAGGCTCCGTCCCCATCTGTGCAACGATCTCACTCTGTTGCAATGCCTCTGGGGTCAGCGGCGGCATCTGGCCCAGTGGTGTGAGTGCATCGAGGACCGGCGCGATCGCCTGTGGCGTCACACCACTGGGGATTACGGCGAGTGTCACTTCGGCGGACGCCTTCTGTTCGACGATCTGACGGACCAGAGCCACCGTCTCACGCAACTGGGTGTCGCCACCGGAGAATCCGGCGCTACCAACAATCAGGGGGCATCCCTGTTGCAGGGAGCCGGCAACCAGCAATTCCAGATCACGACGAAGAGCGGACAGGCCCACATACTGGGCTCGAGCTCCGAGATAGTAGGGCCCAGCGTCCATCGATCCCGCGTCGACAGCGATCAGATCCAGATCGAAAGCCATGGCCCGCGCGAAGGAGGACTCGGGAAATCCGTAGCCGAGGATGGCAGTGGCCGAGAGGATACGATACACGAGACTACTGATTCTCCGTGGCGATCTGAGCCGTCACCAGGACAAAGATCGTCGTCGTGAGCTTCTGCTAGTAAACTTCCGGTACGCCATCCTGGCGACGACGATGAGGCGTGTGATGGTTACCCGCCAGCAGATCAGCCGCTGTCCAGCCCATCATGCCATGGCGGATGGCTCCGAATCGAACACTGCCTTCGTCGTCGAAGGGACGCACATTCGGCAGATCCAACCAGATGCGCAACAGGACCCGTTTCTGAGCTTCGTCCTCAATCGGTTCGTGTCCCTCCCGGCCATGGAACACGGTGTAGTTGTTGCAGAAGAGGATATCCCCTTCCTGCAGTGGCAAGGCGAAGCTGTTTGCCGCCGCCGTCTCAGCGATGAAGTCGAATATCTCGGACTCTTCGTCGCTGAGTTCCTGGTCCGCCTTCTTCATTCCCGCCCGAATCCAACCGGGATGGAAACGGCATGTCACGGTGCCGTCGGCGGCGCTGTATGCCGGTATGTGGAAATTCGAAAAGGGGGTTTCGCTCCCCTGTGTCTCGATCCTGTTCCAGACGAAACCTTCATACAATCTGGGCAGATATTCTGGATGCTGTCGGAGAATCTCGTTGTACACCGCCAAGGAACTGGCGACCAGGCTTTGCGGATCATCCGGTGCCTGGCGGATGCAGAAAAGACTGACACAGTCCGACAGATCGACGTGCAGCGCAGAGGGTCTGGGCCGGCCAAGAATGCGGGCGCCATTCTGTGGACGTAGCTGCCCGTCGGTGATGTAGTGAATCAGGCCAGCTTCGCTATTCTGTGTCACCCCCGTACCCAGATGGGTACACAGACCCCAGTACAATTTCTCCAGATCATCGTACTCGTATCCCGTCGGCAGACCTTGCAGGAGCGCGAATCCTCTGCCTTGACGAAGCTCCTCTTGAATGCCTTTGAGAACTTGCTGCAGAGAGGGAAGTGGGAAGTCCTGCTGCAGGATCTCGGAGAATTGCAGTTGGCGCTCGCGTACCAACTGGAGCGCCTTTTCCAGCTCATCCGTCTGCTCACTTGTCAGAGCGAATCTCCAGGATGCGTCCTGTTGCAGATCCTCAGCGGTCCACACACTGGCATCCCTGATCGGTTCCATATGTGGAGTCATTCAATGCTCAGTCGCGCATAACGCAGGAAGATGCCACCCCCGGGGCGGCCAAAGGGACCATTCACGGCGAGCACGGCAATAACATGCGTGGTCCCCGGTTCAGCTCGTTCGGTCAGGCAAACCCGTTGTGGGTAGTTGAAGCCAGAGACGCAGCCACGACCTGTTTCGCCAAATGCCTTATCGCATTCGCCATCAATCCAGAGTTCGCCATAGTCATCGACGCACGTTTCAAAGAAGACCGATTTTCCTGCGATATTTTCACCGGCCATGGTTTCAGGTAAGGTGACGGATGTGCGATACCAACCAAAACAGAAACCTTTCGATCGGCCCTGTTGAATATCGTCGATGATCTCCCAGCCACTGTCATCATAGTCGCGCAAGCGAGCCGGGGACTCGGTCAGCTCGTTGACCAGCCCGCCGTTGGGTTCACCCGGCACAAGACCATCGGCATAACGCCACTGAGCATGCACCAGGCTTCTCTGCTCAACCTGCTCCAGATCCACTAGCTCCTTATTCACTCTGCTTCCTCCGAATAGAGTTGTGTATCGGGTCGATATCCGTGCCAGGCAAACCATAACGAGAAGGTGGAGATGACGCTCTGCAGTTGCCGCCCCTGCAGGGGACCGGCCGTCGCCTCCCCGGTCACGGGGTGCCAGCTCGACTCCGTTTCCTCATCCTGCAGCACCTCGTCCTCGGTCAGCGTGAAGTGCAGCGTCCGCTCATCGATGACACACGAGAAGATCCGTGCCGTGGCGTAATCACGGCTGAGATAGAGCAGAATGGGAGCCTTTTCGAAGGTGTCGTGTACGAGCCGCTGTGGTGCCAGACGGCGCACGAGATACGCCCGCGCCTGCACGTCGCCCTCGAAACCGAGGACGAGATCCTCCGGCTGAATCGGACCCCGTCCACCTTTGGCAATCTGGGCGAAGTGTGCGGCCGTGAAGCGCCGTGAGTAGGCCGTCGGTTTGACATACACCGTCGTTGTGGGATGCAACTGCCGCCACTGGCCCCACGTCGTCATCGTCGAGGGTACCTTCTCGAGACGTCGACCCGCCATCGGTCCCTCCATGGCCTTGCCAAACAACTGGCTCCAACGCGATTGCGTCTGCTTGTCGTAAAGCACCAGCGCCCCATTTACCGCACCGATCACACCAAATTGGTAGGCCTTGCCGTCAAACATGCGGTCGTACACGACGCCGCTGTGGTCGATCGGTCACCAGGTGGGCGCAATCGGCAGCCCACCGAGCTGATCGTTGACCACCTCATTCCGGGGGCCATTCATATAATTGACGGGGTACGCCCTCGCCTCGCCATTGATGACAACCCCCATGATCAGATCATCATCGGCGAGTTCTGCCTTGGTGGCGGTGACGATCTCTGGATTCACATTGAGCGGAAAGCCCTCTTTTTTGGTGCTGGTGAAGTCCGATCGATCCCTCGGTGTCCAGCTGCTGACTTCCGACTTGCCTGCCGCCATAACCGACGACGCGCCAATGCCGAGCCACGCCGTAGCGAAGATGGCAAACGCTGCTGTGCCACGGATCGGCGGTCGATTCATGATACGCTGCTGGGTTCGCTTACTCTTCATGGTTGCTCCTCCCCTTCGGGGCTGCGAAGGCAGATCACCGAGTGGAAAGGAACAATTACGACGGTCGTGCAAGCAAATGAGCTCTTATTTGCGAATGAGGCGTCGCAGATCATCCTCGCCGGATTCGTCGATCACCTGTGCCGGCGTCGCACCGGTTGATCCCGCATCACGATCGCTGGGATCCGCCCCCGCTATCGAGCAACATCTCCACAACCTCCGTGCCACCGCGCACCAGCCCACTGCAAGCCACGTGAAGTACGGACTGACCACCGTGGAATCGCTTCCGGTCTGGCGTTGACATCCGCGCCTCGATCCAGCAACAGTCTCGCAGCGTCTAGTTGATGATTTGTTACCGCATACGCCAGGGCTTCGACGAGGATCTCACGCTCCGTCATCTGTGGCAGCTCCGCCAGATCGGTCTCATTCCCGGCGTCGCTGTTAGCATTCACACCGCGCTCATAGTACGGTCTCCGACCGTGGCTGCGGCGAGCGTCAGCCGTCGTCACAGCCGGCGTTGTTTCCTGGGTGGCAGACGGCACCATCCATCTCGTGGCGGGCGTAGGTGATTATCTGCGCACCTGCGATGGCGTGGACGCGGCACCGTCAGGCCTGACGCCACTGCACTTGCTGTTGCTGCACAGCGAGGTCAACGATGCGCTAGCCCATTCCACCGGGCTCGAAGAACGGGTCATTCTGCGGGAGATGTTCGGTGACGATTGGAACGAAGAGGACATCTGCTCTCAAAGTCGCCTGAAGGGGTCTGAGAGCGGTGCAACCTCCCTCTGTGGCATGGCTCGCGTCCGCGTCGTACTATCTGGGACATGACACATACCATCGCATTGATCGCCGGTGACGGCATTGGCCCCGAGGTCACCAAGGGCGTGCAGCGAGTCCTGGCCGCCGTCGAGGCGCCATTGGCCTGGGACGAACACCCCGCCGGTCTGGCCGCACTTGATCGCGGGCTGGACGTATTGCCTGCTGAAACGATCGACGCCATACGGCAGCACGGCGTCGCATTGAAGGGCCCCTGCACGACACCGGTCGGCGATGGCTTCTCCTCCGTCAACGTACAGTTGCGCAAGAAACTCGATCTCTACGCCGCGGTGCGCCCCGTGCGCAATTTGCCCGGCGTACCGACACGCTTCGACAATGTCGATCTTGTCATCGTCCGGGAAAACACAGAGGGCCTCTATTCAGGGGTCGAGAACGAAGTCACCCCCGGCGTCGTCATGAGCATGAAGGTCGCCACCGAGAAGGGCTGTCGCCGCATCGCGCACTGGGCCTTCCGTTATGCCACCCAGCGACGGCGTAAAAAGATCACCGTGTTCCACAAAGCCAACATCATGAAGCTCACCGACGGTCTCTTCATCCGTATGGCCGCCGAACAACACGAACACGAATACCCCAATATCGACTACCAGGAAGCGATCATCGACGCCGGCTGTATGCGTCTGGTGCAGGACCCGACGCAGTTTGACGTGCTCTTGCTGGAAAACCTCTACGGCGATGTCATCAGCGATCTGTGCGCTGGACTCGTCGGCGGTCTTGGCGTCGTGCCTGGAGCCAACATCGGCGAGACCCACGCCATCTTTGAAGCCGTCCACGGTTCGGCCCCTGACATCGCCGGCAAAGGTATCGCCAATCCTCTGGCCCTGTTGATGTCAGCGGTGATGATGCTCAACTATCTGGCCGACACGCACAGCGACAGCTCCTGTCGCGCCTGTGCCGAAAAGATTCGTCGCGCCTACGATCAGGCCTTGGCCGATGGCTGCAAGACGGGTGACCTCGGTGGCGAGATGAATACGCAACAGTTCACCGACGCCATAATCGAGCGTCTCACCGGCTGACCTGCGTCAGAGCTCACACGTCCAGGATCGTGCACGCCGCCTCGCTGAGTCGCGCCCGCGTCTCGGGGCGGATATAAGCCTTCTGGTCTGTCTGCTGTTTCTGATCCCGCCTCGTGTAATAACTGTGCAGTCCATAGCGCGGCGCATCGGTCTGATTCAGCGTGCCACCATGCCAGGTATGCGAGTTGAAAATGACCACCGTGCCCGCTTTGGCGGTGAGCACGACCTGGTCCGGATGGGGTGCCGTCGCATCCTCCAGGGCCTCTTTTGGATGCTGTCTGCTCCGATTCGAGCCGGGTATGACGCGTGTTGCCCCATTGGCCTCGGTGAAGTCAGACAGTAGCCAGATCGAATTGCACACATAATAGTCCCCTGGCTCCACCGCCTCGCCCCAGTCGGCGTGCATCCCCTGCAGACCTGCCCCGGGCAGCGCCGCCCGCCCATTCAATGATGACAACCGGAACGAATCTCCGAGCACGTGGCGGATGCAGGCCAACACCTTGGGATGTGTGAAACAGACCTCGAAACAGGCACCTTTGTTCGCCAGGTCTGACAGACGATTTGTGCCCGCTTCCTGGTGGACCTCGGTGCCAGCTTTCTCCCCCTCTTCCTGCACCAGCTCGTCAAATCTGGCACGCATAGTTTGCACCTGAGTCTCACTGAGGATACCCGGCAGGGGTAGATATCCCTGATCATCGAGCGTCATCCGCTCCTCACCGGTGAGCAGTTGTGCCGTGGCGCCGAGTTGCGCCAACGCCTCTTCGCTTGTCACTGTTCGTTCTCTCCTGGTTTGATCAGACTCGGAACTGCGGCTGCAGTCCCTCGAGGATGGCGTCCAGTTCCAACTCGTCGCCGGCATCCAGCATGGTCGTGCCCGGCGTACGCATGGCACTGCTGCTGAACACACCACGCTTCTGTAACAATCTCTTACATACGGGCAGACCCATCGACAGAATCAGGTTGATGAGGGGCAGCAGTTGACCATAGATGCGACGTGCCCCCGCCTGGTCCCCCGCTTGCCAGGCGTCCCACACCTGTACGTGCACGTCCACCGCCTCCGTCGCCGGCATGAAGCCATGGGCGCCACGCTGCATCTCCGACAACATCCAACGACCGTGCCCGCCACCAAAGACACCCTTCCACGGTGCCCCGCCAGCCAGTACGGCACTGATCTGGTGAGCGCTGGGCTGCATCTCCTCCTTCAGGTAACGAATCTGCTCGATATCCCGCAGCATCTGTTGCAGGAAGGTGGCACTCATGCCCCCGTGGGTGTGCTGAATGAACATGGGCCGACCGGCGGCTGACGCCACCGCCTCGTAGTAGGCCCGAATCTCGTCGGCTGTACCCGCCGAGATGTAGGGTGGCAGAGCGATGACGGCATCTACGCCGGACTCGGAGGCCGCACGGGCGAGGTCCACCGCCACCTGCCGACTCGGCGCAGCCACACCGCCGACGACGGGCAACTGACCAGCAGCGGCTCGGACTACCGTGTCCATGCCGCGACGCCGTTCCGCATCGGTAAGAAACTGAAATTCACTGCCGAGTACGGGATAGACGAGACCGTGGGCGCCAGCGGCAACGCAGAATTCGGTCTGCGCCGCCAACTCGTCGTACAGGACATCCCCATTGTCGGCGATCGGCGTCAACAGCACCGGGAAGATGCCGCGGAAAGGTTCGTGCTGTGTCATATCACTCCTGAATTCGGTGTTCTTCGATGTACTCCATGATCAATCGATATCCCATGCCCGGTTCTGTCGGCACCGTCACATACCCGTCCGCATCCAGCGGATCACACACCGCCTCGAGATAGGGCAGCGGCGTCTCTTCATCGACGCCAGGAGCCAGCAAGCCGCGCTCATAATACTCACACACATCCTCGCTGCTGGCACCCAGTAGTTGCAGGTTGGCAAAACCACTCATGTGGACCTCACACTTGACGCCAAAACCCTCACAGATCGCAGCCATCTTGCGCACGCCGGTGACACCGCCGCGCAACACGTCAATACGACTCATGTCACAAGCACCGCGGCGGATCCAGTCGGCGCGCGTGTAGATGGAGCCAGCGGCGATCTCGGGCCCCAGGATGGGGATGTCCAGTTCGGCACAGAGCTTTTCGTAGGCACCGACGCGGTACTCGTTCATAGGGTGTTCGTACCAGTAGAAATCGAGCCGTTCCAGTTCGCGCCCCACCTTCACCGCCTCCTCGTAGGTGCGATACGTGCCCCAGGGGTCGAAGCTGAGCACCATGTCATCACCCACGGCGGCGCGTACGGCACGGCAGCACTCGATATCCCAGTCGATATGCGATGGCCGCCCCGGGTCGGCTTGCCCCGTTGCCGGATCCCAGAAGTAGTAGGGATGAATCTTGTAGTGTCGATATCCACGCGCCTTGCAGGCTGCGGCATGTTCGGCATAGACCTCGGGTGCGCCCATGTTCGGGTACGTACTCGCGTACGCCTTCACCTTGTCACGGCACCCACCCAGCAGCTTGTGCAACGGCAGATCGTAACACCGTGCCTGCAGATCCCACAGTGCCATGTCGACGACGCTGAGCAGATTCTCCTGCGTGTTCGACACCCACATCCAGTGCCAGAACTTCTCCCGATCGAAGGGATCCTGGCCCATGAGTTTCGCCCGCATCGGCCCGCGTATGGCAGCACGATCCTGCGCATTCAGGCCATCCTGATCCCCATGACCGGCACCTCCGAGATACAAACCGACTGCACCCTCGTCGGTATGGATGCGCGTCAATGTCTGCACCACCGTCGTTTCCGCCCCGAGTTCGCCATTGCGGAATGGCCGGCGCGGCACATGAAATGGAATCACCTCGATATCGCTGATCTTCATGGTCTCTTGAGCTTTCCCCAGGTTGTGGCGGGTACGGCGCTCGGCGCACGCGTCCCTTCGGTCTCGGTGGGTCCCACATAACAGCCGCTCAAATCTGTCCCCCTGTGGTTCACCACTGAGTGATACTGAAGTTCATCAGATCAACGAGACGCCGATGTCCGAGATCGGGATGGACTGTGGCCGAACCAGATTCCTGGAAGTACTGGAAGAGCAGTCGGCAGGTATGTGTGACCCAAGTCCTGCTCCGCGAAGAACTATTCCGCTGACAGCTCCGAGATCTCAAGCCTGTCGTTGATGAGTTCTTGGTACACGAGGTCTGCGTATGTCTGACAGTTGCTGACGTGCCTTAGCAGTTCCCCTCGTAGCTTCTGATCTGGACTATCCTGAAATGCCTGCCAGACCTCGACCGCCCGTCTGATGTGGTCCTTGGTTGCGATGATTTTGCCGGCAAACCACGGCTGATAGTCCCAATCCGGATTGTTTGAGTGCTTGAACGTCAATCTGGAGAAATGGGTTGTGGTATCTTCGGCAGCCCCTGAATCTCGCCTTCTGATGGCGTCGGAACTGCAAGCTCAAGAAGCTCGTCAACAGCCACGTAAGTAAGAAGATCTGGGTCCATGTTCGGCAACTCCGACTCCTCAACAGCTCGCCGCAGCAGTACGCAGGCCGTTATGATCTGCGCGAGAGTTGTTGTGACGTATGACGTCTTGTCCGTCTGGGCCATGACTCATCTCTGGGAACACAAGGCTTATATAGTAGTTCACAGACAGGGGTGACCGCGCGTTTACGATCTGATCAGCCTCTACAATCTGATCGCCCCTGAACCTGCCCAACAATATCCAGACCCACAACCTCACTCCACGCCTCCATCAACCGTGCAAAAATCGGCCCCGGACGCCCGTCGGCAATAACGACGCCGTTGATCTTTGTCACCGGCGCCAGGCAGTAGGGTGTCGTCGACAGATATGCTTCATCGGCATTGATGACGTCATACACCTGGAAATTGCGCTCTTCGAATCCGATCCCGAGCTCGTCGCACAATTCAGCGACGGTCAACAGACTGATGCCGCGCAGGATCTGGTCTGGTGCGGGGCTGATGACGACACCATCCTTGACGATCAGGAAATTCGACCCCGCCGTCTCGGTCACATTGCCCTGCAAATCCAGACAAAGTGATACGGCGCGTGGGTCCACCTGGTGCGTCTCACCGTCGGCAAGCCACCAGTGCATGCGACTCCGACATTTGATCTTGGGATCGACACACACCGATGGCACCTGGCGCACCGAGGGCGTCACCACATGCACTCCCTCGTCGAAGAAGTGCCGCCACAGATGAAATGGCAGGGGAAACGTGTGGATGCAGAATGTCGGCGTCATGTCCGCTCCCCCGGCGCTGCCGGCATAAACAGAAAGTTCCCCCGGCGAGATGAACAGCACGATGGCCTGCTCCGCGTTCGGTTCCAACAACGCGCCATTGTGCTTCAACAGGTCCCGGCAGACACGCTCGGTTTCATCTTTCGAGATGGGTGGCTCGATGCGAGCATATTTGCAGGAGCGGAAGAACCGGTCCAGGTGATCGCCAAGACGAAAGGGTTCGCCCGCAAAAGTTCGTGCCAGGTCGGTGACTGTTGCTCCAAGGACCACTGCCGCGTCGAAGATGGCGACATTCGCCTGCGAAGCAGGTCTGGTTGCACCCTTGATATAAACGAGTGGTTCGGTCATAGGTTTACTCCTCCTCCTACAGTTCTTCCTCTTCATCGACAATCAGAGTCAAGCGTAGCCCGTCCAGGCGGACGCGGGGTAGCTGCAGTCCGGCCTCCAGTCGAACCAGTTCCTGCTGCGCCCTTTCGAGATCGGGGAGACTGGCAGGATTCGTTGTCGCCAGTGCCTGCAACGCCGCCACCGCCGGTTCCAGCTCACGGCGCATCTGCCGGCGCGCTCGAGCCGCC